>NZ_JBIUTQ010000003.1:0-504896 GCF_044741965.1 Streptosporangium sp. NPDC087985 | reverse complement strand
TTCGCACTCGAAGGATCACGCGATGGCCGTCCTCATTTCACGGCGCCACGCCCACTACCTGGGGAAACTCGTACACCACCTCCGTGGACGCAACCCCGTCCGCCCCGACGTGCACAGCAACCCTCGCCCAACAGGTACAGACGGAGTTGACGCCGACCGAGGGACACGAACACTCCGGTAGCGGGGGCGGGGGAGTCACGGCCCGCAACCCGGAAAACTGTTCAGCGGGAGCGGAGACGGCCGGCGCAATTGCGCCTGCCGATAATGTCATCCGCCCAGGTCGTGGCCTTGCGGAGCTCCGCGTGGCGTGCGCGGAGATGTGGCCAGCGAGGGGAGCGACGAGTGCGGCATGATGTTCGGCCGTGCTCCTTCGCTTGGCCTATCTCGCCGTCACGAACACCTTCGCCGCGCTGCGGTTGCTGCCCATGAGCGACCGGGACAAGGACGTGGAGATTCTCGCCCTGCGTCACCAGATCACCGTCCTGGAACGGCAACTCGGCGTCGATACGAGAGTGAGGTTCGCCCCCGAAGACCGGGCCTTTCTCGCCGCGCTCCTGACATCGCTGCCCCGCCAGGTCCTGCGGCGGCTACGGCTTCTTGTCTGCCCGGATACCGTCCTGCGCTGGCACAGAGATCTGATGAAACGGTGTCACGCTCGTAGCTGTCGCCCAAAGCGGCCGGGGCGCCCGCCCACGGTCCGCTCTATCCGTGTTCTCATTCTGCGTCTGGTTCGGGAGAACCCGTCCTGGGGATATCGGCGGGTGCACGGCGAGCTCACCACGCTCGGCATCAAGGTCGCTCCGTCCACGGTCTGGGAGATCCTCAAGCAGCAAGGTGTTGATCCGGCTCCCGAGCGGGCGTCCACGACGTGGGCCGACTTCCTGCGTTCGCAAGCCGAGGCTCTTGTGGCTTGCGATTTCATCGAGACCGTCACGCTCAATGGGCAGCGTCAGTACATTCTGGCCGTCATCGAGCACGCGACTCGGCGTGTGCGCGTGCTGGGCACCACCGCCCACCCGACCGCGAGCTGGGTGCTCCAGGCTATGAGGAATCTTGCGATGGATCTGGAGGATGCGGGCTGTCGGGCGCGCTATCTGATCCGTGACCGGGACGGGAAGTTCCCCGCCCGCATTGACGAGATCCTCGCCGAGGCTGGCATCCAGAGCGTGCTCACCGGTATCCGGATGCCGCGGATGAACTCGATCACGGAGAGGTGGGTGCAGTCGTGCCGCCGCGAGCTCCTGGATCGCTGCCTGCTCTGGAATGAACGCCACCTGCGGCACGCCCTGCGCGAGTACGAACGGTTCTACAACCAGCACCGATCCCATCAAGCCCTGGCTCAAGCCGCCCCACTGCGTACCATCCCGGATCCGATCACAGATCCAGAGCGAATCGCCGACCTGAACATACGCCGACGAGACCGGCTCGGCGGAGTCCTCCACGAGTACTCAAATGCCGCTTGAACTGCATGGATGGAGTTTTCGACAGGCGCAAGGTACGGGCGTGACGCTGTTTCATCAGATCACGATGCCAGCGCAGGACGGTGTCTGGGCGGACGAGGAGCCGCAGTCGGCGTAGGACCTCGCGGGGTAGCGATGCCGAAGGGCGGTGAGAAAGGCCCGGTCTTCGGGGGCGAACCTCACTCTGGTGCCGGCGCCGAGTTGCCGTTCAAGGACGCTGATCTGGTGACGCAGGGCGAGAATCTCCACGTCCTTGTCACGATCTCCCAACGGCAGCAACCGCAGCGCCGCGAAGGCGTTCGTGAAGGCGAGATAGGCCAGGCGAAAGAGCACGGCCGAACATCCTGCCGCACTCGCGTCCCTCCCTGACGGCCGGAGATCACGCACGTCAGGCGAAGCCATGGCCAAGGCCATGACCTCATCGGCAGGCGCAAAGCTGATGGAGGAGACCCGGTCCCAATACGAGCAGAGCAGGCGGGAGGCGGGGATGCCGAAGGGCAGCGCACTCGGCATCGCATACGTGGCCGAGGAGGCCTATCGCTGGCAGAGCTACACACCTGAGGCCGCGACCGTGGACCTGGTCAGCGCCGGCCCCTCCCCCGCCGGGACGACCGTCCGCGCCACCACCCGCATCCAGGTCGTCTGGCGCGACGGACTGGCGGGTGGTGGCCCCGCTCGACGGGTTCAATAGGAGGGGTCGATTTGCTCCGGTGGCGGCACGGCAGCCCGATCGGCTGTTTCCGCCTGGATCAGCACGACCTCCAGCCGGCGGGGGCCATGCACCCCCTCGACTCGGTCGAGCTCGATATCGCTGGTCGCCGACGGCCCGGAGATCCAGGTCAGCGGCGCGCGCGGATCCAGGCGGGCGAACGCCTCCGGTACCAGGCCGACGATCTGGTCAGTGTGCACGACGCAGATGTGCCGGTCGGGCACCAGCGTCAGGACCCGCCGCCCCTGTGCCGGGCCGGTGTCGAGCACGATCGTTCCGGTATCGGCGATCGCGACCGCGCAGCCGGTCAACACGGCGTCCACGCTGTCGAGTTCGGCCGGCGACAACGGGGGCACATCGGGGTGGAGCCGCCCGCCGAACCCGGCCAGCCAGGCCGGGGGGACGTCGGCGGGCACGGCGAGCCGGTCCACCTCAGCGAGGATCCGGGGCAGGGCCTCGATGCCACGGTGAACGACGGCCTTGTAGTCCTGAAGGCGGTCGACGAGGATCTCCACCAGGTCGGAGGGGGCGGCGGCGCGGCGGTATCGACGTGGCACCTCGACCGGCGGAGGCGCGTCGGCGAGGGCGGTACGCAGGCGGGCGAGGATCTCTTCACGGGCGCTCAACGCTTCTCCCACCATTCACGGAACGTCTGCGGCGCAGGCAGCGGCGCGTCGCGGGACTGGGTCCACGCCGAGGCCGGCCAGGGAAGCCACCGCAGGGTGCGTGCACCGGTCCGCCGCTGGCGGGACTCCCCGAGGCGGGCGGCGGCGCGCAGGGCGGCAGCGTAGCGCCGGGGACTGCGCATGATCCACGCCAGGGCGCGCAGCACGGCGCGCTCGGCGACCGGATGCGGCGCCTGCTGGCGCAGGTGGACCAGCACCTCCGGAATATTGATCTTCACGGGGCATACGTCGTAGCAGGCTCCGCAGAGTGTGGAGGCGTACGGCAAGGAGGCGTTGTCGGCCACTCCGGTCAGCTGTGGCGACAGGATCGCCCCGATCGGGCCCGGATACACCGAGCCATAGGCATGGCCACCGGCCCGCTCGTAGACGGGGCAGACGTTGAGGCACGCGGAGCAGCGGATGCAGGACAGCGCCTGCCGCCCAACGGGGTCGGCGAGCACCGCCGAGCGGCCGTTGTCGACCAGGACGATGTGCACCTCCTGCGGTCCGTCGCCGGGTGTCACACCGGTCCACATCGACGTGTACGGGTTCATCCGCTCGCCGGTCGATGAGCGGGGCAGAAGCTGGAGAAACACCTCCAGGTCGGCGAAGCCGGGCACGAGCTTCTCGATACCGACGACGCTGATCAGCGTGTCCGGCAGGGTGAGGCACATCCGGCCGTTGCCCTCCGACTCCACGACCACCAGCGTGCCGGTGTCGGCCACAGCGAAGTTGGCGCCGGAGACGGCGACCTTTGCGGACAGGAACCGCCGCCGCAGGTGGGTGCGCGCCGCCTCGGCCAGCTCGTGCGGATCATCGCCGAGCTCCGGCGGCGCGTCGGGCATCCGGCGCCGGAAGATCTCGCGGATCTGCGCGCGGTTGTAGTGGATCGCGGGCACCAGGATGTGCGATGGCGTATCGTCGCCGAGCTGCACGATCAGCTCGGCGAGGTCGGTCTCGTAGGCGGCGATGCCGGCCGCGGCCAGTGCCTCGTTGAGCTCGATCTCCTGGGTCGCCATCGACTTGACCTTCACGACCTCCGTCGCACCGGCCGCTCGGCTGAGCGCGACCACGATGCGGCACGCCTCGGTGGCGTCCCGCGCCCAGTGCACGCGCGCGCCCGCGGCGGTGGCCGCCGCCTCGAAGCGTTCCAGCAGCTCGGGCAGGCGGCGCTGCACGTCGGCCTTGATCGCAGCACCGGCGTCGCGCAGCGCCGTCCAGTCGGGCACCTCGTCGACGACCTGTGCGCGCTTGCCGCGGATCGTGCGGGTGGCCCGACGCAGGTTGGCGCGCAGTTGCGGGTCGGCGACCTCGGGCCGAGCTGCCGTCGGGAAGGGCAGAGGGGCGGTTATCCGGCCGCTGCCGTGGGGAAGGGTGTCGCGGTGCTTCATGCGTGTGCTCCCCTCGAGGCGAGGATCTCGGCGTAGTGCATGACCCGTATCCCGGACCGGCCGCGGCCGAGGCCGCCGCCGATGTGTGCCAGGCAGGAGTTGTCGGCGGCGGCCAGGACGGTCGCGCCGGTGTCCAGGACCCGGCGGCACTTATCGGTGAGCATCGCGGTGGACACGTCGGGGTTCTTCACGGCGAAGGTGCCGCCGAAACCGCAGCACTCCTCTGCGTCACCGAGTTCCACCAGTTGGATGCCGCGCACCTGGCGCAGCAGCGTCAGCGGCCGGTCGCCCAGCCGCAGCATCCGCAGCCCGTGGCACGTGGGATGGTAGGTGACCCGCTCGGCGAACTCCGCGCCGACGTCTGTCACGCCGAGGACATCGACGAGCAGCTCGGACAGCTCGTAGGTGCGGGCGGCGACGGAGGCCGCCGCCGGGTGCAGGTGCGGATACTGGTCACGGACCATCGCGGTGCACGAGCCGGACGGGGCGACGATCGCGTCGTAGCCGTCGAAGACTTCGACGTAGTTGTGCACCATGGGCAGCGCTTCGTCGCGGTATCCGCTGTTGGCGTGTATCTGCCCGCAGCAGGTTTGCCCGGTGGGGAACTCGACGGTGTGGCCGAGTCGCTCCAGGATGCGGGTGACCGCGATGCCGGTCTGCGGGTAGACGATGTCGTTGACACAGGTGATGAACAGAGCAATGCGCACGCTGGCTCCTGGTGCGTGAACCGGTCAGACCGCGGTCGCCGGTCCGTCCTCTGGGGGCATCTGGTCGAAGGCGGGCAGGTGGCGCTGCCGGGAGGCGGTCAGGTGGTCGCGCATCGCCGCCGCGGCGGCGTCCGGATCACCGAGGGCGATGGCCGCGGCGATGTGCTGGTGCTCTGTGATGGTGTCCGTGGCCTGCGCGACCGGGAAGTACAGCCGGTGCAGGTGAAGGTGCGCGTGCAGCCGGGTGATGGCGTCGCGCAGCAGTGGGCTGCCAGCGACCTCGGTGATGAGGTCGTGGAACCTCGCGTCCTGTGCCGTGAACGCCGCATGCCTGCGGTATCCATCGCCGGCCTCGACTCCGACGCTCGCGTTGGTCTCGGTGCTGATCCGCATCCTGTCGTCGGCGGAGGCATTGGCGGCGGCCCGCGCGGCGGCGGCGCATTCCAGCAACAGCCGCACGTCGAAAAGGTCGTCGAATTCGGCCCGGGTGAGCAGCGGGGTGGTCGTATAGCCGACCAGTGGACGCTTGTGCATGAGCCCATCGGCCTCCAGCCGGGCCAGCGCCTCCCGTACCGGGGTGGGCGAAACGTCGAGCTCCCTGGCCAAAGCGTCGATATTCACCCGTTCGCTGGGGGGAAGTACGTGATCCATCACCAGCGTCTTGATGGTCTCGTACACGTCCTCGGTGAGGGTTAGGCGTCGGGCGGGACGGGCCCGGCCGCGAGGTGTCGCCTGCGTCATCTCGTCTTCTTCAGCCCCTTGACTTGTGAGGGTGTCAACGACTACATACTAGCAAACAACATCCTATAGGATACATTTCTCTTTCCTCACCCCCGTGAGGTGCCCCTAAGGAGTACCGCATGAAGCGCACCACGTTGGGCCGCATCGGCGCAGGTCTCGCCGTGTTCGTGCTTGCCACGACCACTGCGGCATGCACGAAGAAAGGTGACGAGGCCGACGGCGCCGCTGGGAAGAAGACCCCGGAGCAGGTGAAGGTGGCCTTGGTTCCAGGCGGCTCGCACCCGTACTTCCAGCCGTGGAAGGATGCCGGAGCCAAGGCGAAGGCCGAATTCACGCTCGGTGACGTCACCTACAACGAGACCGCCGGCTGGGACCAGACGAAGCAGAACGACGTGCTCAAGTCCCTCGCCGCACAGGGCTACAACGCCTTCGGCGTCTTCGGTGTCTCACCCGACAACATCAACTCCACCTTCGAGGACCTCAAGCACCAGGGCTACCCGGTCGCCTCCCTCGCCTCCTGCCCCGCCGGTGACGCTAACAAGGCCGACTTCTGCCTGTCCACCGACGTCGAGCTCGCCGCGTACAAGGCCGCGAAGGCCGCCATCGACGCGATCGGCGGCGCCGGCAACCTCGTCCATCTGACCGGCAACAAGGTCGACTCCAACACCCAGCGCCGCATCAAGGGCGTGGAGAAGGCGGTCGCCGAGACCGGCGGCAAGGTCGTCCTGCTCCAGAACGTCACCGACATCGACAAGGACCTGCAGAGCGCGCAGAAGGCCGTCGCCGACCTCCTCGCCGCCAAGGGCAGCCAGATCCAGGGCATCGTCAACACCGCCTACAACCCGTCGGTCGCCTCCGCCGAAGGCGTCCGGCAGGCGAAGCTGCCCATCAAGGTCATCGCCATCGACGACGACAAGGCGATCCTCGACGGTCTCCGCGACGGCTCCGTGGCCGGCACCGTGCTGCAGAACCCGGTCGGCCAGGCCTACGTCGGCTCGTACGCCCTCGCCAAAATCGCCGGCGGCTGCACGATGGCCACGCCGGGCGTCGTCATCGACTCCGGCTCGTTCGTCGTGACCAAGGACAACGTGGACAGCTACGAGACCGAGCGCACCACCACCACCGACGAACTCAAGAAGCAGTTCGACGCCGAGTACCTGATGTGCAAGTGATGTCCACCATCACGCACGCTGAGGCGTACCTCGTCGACATCGCCGTCGAGACCGTCCGCACCGACGCCGTGCAGGCGTTCCTCAAGCAGGAGACGGTCTTCGTCGAAATCCGCACCGCCGACGGCCGGCACGGCATGGGCTACTCGTACACCATCGGCACCGGCGGCACCGCGGTGCTCGCGCTCCTGCGCGACCACCTGGTGCCCCGCCTGATCGGCGCGGACGCCGCCCGGGTGGAGGCGATCTGGCGCGACCTCTACGCCAGCACCCGCGCCACCGCCGTCGGCGCGATCACCTCACTGGCCCTGGCCGCCGTCGACACCGCGCTGTGGGACCTGCGCGCCAAGACCGCCGACCTGCCCCTGTGGGTGCTGGCCGGCGGGGCCAAGGACCGCATCCCGCTCTACGACACCGAGGGCGGCTGGCTGCATCTCAGTGTCGACGAGCTGGTCGCCGGGGCGAAGGCGTCCCAGGCGGCCGGCTGGCAGGGCGTCAAGCTCAAGATCGGCAAGCCCGACCCGGCCGAGGACGCTGAGCGGATCGGCGCGGTCCGGGCCGCCGTCGGTGACCGGCTCGACGTGATGGTCGACGCCAACCAGTCGTTGACCGCCGCCGAGGCGATCCGCCGGGCGCGGCTGCTCGAACCGCATGGGCTCACCTGGTTCGAAGAGCCGCTACCCGCCGACGACGTGGCCGGTCACGAACTGCTCGCCCGCTCGACGAGCATCCCGATCGCCGTCGGCGAGTCGATGTACTCGATCGGGCAGTTCGCCGAGTACCTGCGCCGCCAGGCCGCGGGCATCGTCCAGGTCGACGTCGCCCGAGTCGGCGGGATCACCCCGTGGCTCAAGGTCGCCCACCTGGCCGAGGCGTGCAACGTGGCGGTGTGCCCGCACTTCCTCATGGAACTGCACGTGAGCCTGTGCGCGGCCGTGCCCAACAGCCGTTACCT
This sequence comes from Streptosporangium sp. NPDC087985, assembly GCF_044741965.1. Classification (NCBI taxonomy): domain Bacteria; kingdom Bacillati; phylum Actinomycetota; class Actinomycetes; order Streptosporangiales; family Streptosporangiaceae; genus Streptosporangium; species Streptosporangium sp. NPDC087985. Next base: position 497,099 of record NZ_JBIUTQ010000003.1, on the reverse strand, counting down.
GGAGTACATCCCGCAGCTGCGCGCGGTGACCCGGACCGAGATCCTCGTCGAGGACGGCCACGCCCTCGCCCCGACCGCGCCCGGCCTCGGCATCGACTGGGACCGTGACGCGATCGATGACAGGAGAGTCGCTTGAAAACGGCCTCCCCCCAGCCGCCGACGGCCCCCGCGCCGTCGGCGGCACCCCCCGGCGCGCGGTCCCGCGTCCTGCCGTTCTGGGCCAATCCGCGCCTGGGCCTCGTCATCGTCATCGCCGCGCTGGTCGCGCTCTTCTCATCGCTGAGCCCCGCGTTCCTCGATCCCAAGCTCACCCTCGCGCCGCTGCAGGCCGACGTCAGCGTGTACGTCGTCGTCGGCCTGGCCCAGCTCGCCGTGCTGTCCCTGGGCCACATGAACATGGCCGTCGGCCGGATGGCCGCGCTGTCCACGTTCGCCATGGGACTGGCGTACGACCGGCTCGGCGTGCCGCTGCTGGTCGGCCTCGCCATCGGCCTCGCCGTGGGGGCGGCCATCGGAGCACTCGCCGGTCTGGTCATCACCAAGACCGGCGTGAACTCCTTCGTCGTGACGCTCGCGCTCGACTTCGGCCTGCTGGGCCTGGTGACGATCCTCTACACGCAGGCGACCGACGGTGTGGCGTTCGCGGTGAAGCCGGCCGGACTGGCCGAGCTGCGCTTCGACACCTTCGCCGACTACTGCGCGGGCGAGTTGTGCGGCCCGCGTGTCCCGCTCGTCGTACCGTTCGCGCTCGTCGCGGCGCTCGGCGTCGGGCTGCTGTTCCGCTTCGCGCGCCTCGGCAGGGAGATCCTGATGACAGGTGCCAATCCAGTCGCGGCCGAACTGTCCGGTATCCCCACGCACCGGCGGGTCGTCGCCGCTCATGCCACCAGCGGCCTGCTCGCCGCCCTCGCCGGCTTCATGCTCGCCGCCAACAACGGCGCGTTCTCCGCCAACATCGGCGAATCGTTCCTGCTGCCGTCGTTCCTCGCCCCGGTGCTCGGCGGCACGCTGCTCGCCGGTGGCGCGGTCAGCGTGCTCGGCACGGTGCTCGGGGCGACCCTCACCCAGGTCATCTACAAGGGCCTCAATCTCCTGCAGTTCTCGCTGGAGGAGCTGAAGCTCTACATCGGCCTGGTCCTGCTGGCCGCACTGTCGCTGGACCGGCTGCGCGCCGTGCTCGCCGAGCGCAGGGCGGTGTCCTCATCATGAAGAACCTCGTCATGAAGAACCTCGTGATGAAGAACCTCGTGCGCACGAACGAGTTCACCCTCGCCGTGATTGCGATCGTCGGCTTCGGCGCGCTCGCCGTCGCCACCGATCTCAACCTGCTCACCGCCGGCACGATGGACGCGTTCCTCCGCTTCCTCGCGGTGCCGATCGTCATCGGCCTGGCCCAGATGGTAGTGCTCGTCGTCGGCCAGATGAACCTCTCCGTGGGCGTACTGACCGGCTTCTGCGCGATGGCCTCGGCGTGGTTGCTGGTCGAAGCCGGCGTACCCGCGCCGTTCGCGGTGCTCGCCGCCCTGGCCCTCGGAGCGCTCGTCGGCTTGGTCAACGGACTGCTGGTGGTCTTCACCAGGCTCAACGGGTTCATCGTCACCCTCGCCACGATGACGATCCTCGAAGGGCTGCGCTACGGAGTGAACGGGACCGGCACCTATCAGGGATACTCGCCGGGCCTGCGTGCCCTGGGCGGGGCGTCGGTGCTCGGCGTACCCGTGGTCTTCCTGCTGGCGGGGGCGGTCGCCGTCGCGACAGCGCTGTTCTTCCGCCACTCGGTGCCCGGGCGTCGTCTGCTCGCCTCCGGCGGCAACCCCTTCGCGGCGCGGCTGTCGGGCATCTCCAACGACCGGGCGCTCGTGCTCGCCCACACGCTGTCGGGCCTGCTCGCCGGGGTCGCCGCTGTCATCGTGGTGGCCGCGTTCGGCACGGTGAACGCGTCGATCGGCGACGACCTGCTGCTGTCCAGCTTCGCCGCGCCGATCATCGGCGGGGTCGCCCTGGCCGGCGGCGTGGTGAGCGTGACCGGCACGGTGCTCGCGGCGTTCCTGGTGCGGCTGGTCGACGTCACGCAGGCGCAGTTCGACATCAACCGCCGGTGGGTCGACCTCATCATCGGCGCGGTCGTGCTGGGCGCCGTCCTGCTCGGCCGGGCCCGCGACAAACTCACCGGAGGTGCGCGATGAGCATCGTGTTGTCGGCCGAGAAGCTGGTCAAGACATTTCCCGGTGTGCGGGCGCTCGACCAGGCGACGTTGACCCTGACCGCCGGCAGCGTCCACGCCCTGCTGGGGGAGAACGGCGCCGGTAAGAGCACCCTGATCAAGCTCCTGACCGGGGTGTACCGGCCGGACGGCGGACGTGTCCTGCTGGCCGGGCCGGACGGCCCGCGGGAGGTGCATTTCGGCAGCCCGCAGGACGCCCAGCGGGCCGGCTTCGGAGTCGTCCACCAGGAGCGGAACCTGATCCCGGCGTTCAGCGTCGCGGAGAACATCTGCCTGCAGCACCTTCCCCGGCGTAAGGGGCTGGTCGACCGGGCCCGCATCCGTTCGGAGGCCCGGCGCTGCCTGGAACTGCTCGACGTGGACATCGACCCGGATACGCCGGTGTCGCGGCTGTCGGTGGCGCAGATGCAGCTCGTGGAGATCGCCAAGGCGCTCTCGGCCGACTCCAAGGTGCTCTTGCTCGACGAACCGACCGCGTCGCTGACGGGTGACGAGGCCGACCGGCTGTACGCCATCGTGCGCCGGCTGCGTGACCAGGGCCACGCCGTCGTGCTGGTCAGTCACAAGCTGGAGGAGATCTTCGCGGTCGCCGACACGGTGACCGTCCTCCGGGACGGCCGCAGCGTCGCCGAGGCCGAACCCCTCGCCCGTCACACCCGTGACCAGATCGTCGACCTGATGGTGGGCCGGGCCTACCAGGAGGTACGGCTCCCCCACCGCACCGTCGACCCCGCTGCCGAACCGGCGCTGGTCCTGGATGGGGTCTCCACCTCCGCCGGGCACCACGATGTCAGCCTCGCGGTGCGCCCGGGCGAGATCCTCGGCCTGTACGGACTGGTCGGTGCCGGTCGCAGCGAGTTGGCCAAGGCCCTGCTGGGACTCGAGCAGATCACCGCCGGCGAGGTACGGGTGCACGGGAAGACGGCCCGCATCCGTGATGTGGGCGACGCGCTGCGGCGGCACCGTATCGGCTACGTCACCGAGAACCGCAAGGAGGAGGGGCTCTTCCTCGACCAGACGATCGCGCGCAACATCGCGGTGACCGTATGGCGGCGGCTCTCGCGCCTGGGGCTGGTGCGCGACCGCACGGAGCGGGCGCTGGTCGCCGACTACACCGAGCAGCTGGGCATCCGGCTCGCCTCGCCCGACCAGCTCGCCGGACAGCTCTCCGGCGGCAACCAGCAGAAGGTCAGCCTGGCGAAGTGGCTCGCCGCGGACTGCGACATCCTCATCATCGACGAGCCGACAGTGGGCATCGACGTTCGCACCAAGGCCGCATTCCACGAGCTGATCGCCGGACTCGCCGAGCAGGGCATGGCCATTCTGCTCATCTCGTCGGACCTGCCCGAGATGATCACTCTCGCCGACCGTGTCGCGGTGATGCGCGACTTCGCCGTCGCGGGCGAACTGGTCAACGATCACGAGTACGACCGGATGAGCCAGGCGGTCATCCGGCTGATCCACGGTTCGCAGGAGGCCGCATGAAAGCGCCGGAAAAGGCGACGGAAAGGGTCCGGCTGGGGCGCACCGACGTGGAGGTGACCCGGTTGGGCCTCGGGCTCGCGCCGATCGGCGGATTGTTCACCGCCGTGGGCGACGAGGCCGCGCGGGCGACGGTCGAGGCGGCCTGGGACCTCGGGCTGCGCTACTTCGACACCGCCCCGCTGTACGGCTGCGGGCTCTCCGAGCGCCGGACCGGGGCGGTGCTGTCGGGCAAGCCGCGGGAGGAGTTTGCACTGTCGACCAAGGTCGGCCGGTTGCTCGTTCCCCGCGGTGCCGACACGCAGGAATTCTGGGCGGAGCCGAGCGACCTCACCCCGGTTTTCGATTTCTCCTACGCCGGGGTGCTGCGCTCACACGCGGAGAGCCTGCAACGGCTGGGCCTGGACCGGATCGACATCGCGCACATCCACGACCCCGATGACCACTTCGCGGATGCGGTGAGCGGGGCATACCCGGCGCTGGCCGAGCTGCGTGCACGGGGACAGGTCGGTGCGGTCAGCGCGGGCATGAACCAGGCGGGAATGCTGGCGGACCTCGCCCGAGCAGGCGACTTCGACTGTTTCATGCTCGCCGGGCGCTACACGCTGCTGGACCAGTCGGGGCTGGACGAGTTGCTGCCGCTGTGCCGGGAGAAGGGCATCTCGGTCCTCGCGGCCGGGGTGTACAACTCGGGCCTGCTCGCCGATCCGAAGCCGGGCGCCCACTACGACTACGCCCCGGCCGACCGTGCGCTGGTCGATCGGGCGCTGGCGATCCGGGCGGTGTGCGAACGGCACGGAGTGCCCTTGCGGGCCGCGGCGATCCAGTTCCCGCTCAGCCATCCGGCGGTCGCGAGCGTCGTGATCGGGGCCCGGAGCCCGGAGGAGATCACCGACAACACGGCGATGTTCGAATGGGACATCCCGGGCGCGCTGTGGGCCGACCTGAAGAAGGACGGCCTGCTGCCGGAGGAGGCACCGACACCATGATCATCGACGCGCACCACCACCTGTGGACCGCGGACTACCAGTGGCTCGCCGAGCCGGGCCTGGAGGCGATCCGGCGCGACTACACCATCGCCGACCTCACGCCCCGGCTGGAGGCGGCGGGCGTCACGGCCACCGTACTCGTCGAGGCGGGCCGCTGCGACACCGCCGAGACGACCGAGTTCCTCGCGCTGGCCGCCACGACGCCGCGCATCGCGGGCGTGGTCGGCTGGGCGTCGCTGACCGACCCCGACCTGCCCGCCACCCTGGCGGCCTACCGTGACCTGCCCGGCGCGGCGAAGCTGGTCGGCATCCGCGACCAGGTGCAGGGCATCGACGATCCGGGGCACCTCGACCGCCCCGACGTACGAGCGGCGCTGGCCGGGATCGGCGCCGCGGGGTTGACCTACGACCTCGTCGTCCGCGTCGGGCAGTTGGCCGCCGGCACCGAGGCGGCGCGGGCCATCCCGGGCACAGTCTTCGTCCTCGACCACCTCGGCAAACCGCGGATCGGCGTGGGAGCCGAGGGGTTCGCCGAGTGGCGCGCGGCAGTGGCCCCCTTGGCCGCCTGCGACAACGTCGTCGCGAAGCTGTCCGGCCTGCTGGTGGAGGCCGGACCCGGGTGGAACGTGTCCATGATCCGGCCATACGTCGACGTCGCCCTTGAGCTCTTCGGCGCCGATCGGCTCATGGTCGGCTCCGACTGGCCGGTGTGCGAACTCGTCGCCTCGTACTCCGCCGCCCTGGAGGCGATCGACACCTGCCTGGGCGGGCTGTCGGCGACCGAGCGGGCCGCCGTCACGGCGGGAACCGCAATCCGTACCTATCGTCTGGAGGTTGTTTCTTGAAGCTCATGCGGGTTGGACCGGTGGGGGCCGAGAAGCCCGTGCTGTACACCGAGGGCCGTCACCTCGATCTGTCGTCGGTCACCGCTGATCTCGACGCGGCGTTCTTCGCCTCGGAAGGGGTGCGGAGGGTACGCGAGGCGACCGGACTGCCGGAGATCGACATCGAGGGACAGCGGATTGGGGCGCCGATCGCGCGCCCGGGCGTGATCCTGTGTATCGGCCAGAACTACGCCGCCCACGCGGCCGAGTCCGGCGCGCCGCCCCCCACCACCCCGATCGTTTTCTACAAGGCCCCGAACACTGTGGTCGGGCCGTTCGACGACGTGCTGATCCCGCGCGGATCCGCGAAGACGGACTGGGAGGTGGAGCTGGGCGTGGTGATCGGCCGGCGCGCCCGGTACCTGTCCTCCCCAGACGAGGCGCTCGCGCACATCGCCGGTTTCGTGCTGTCCAACGACGTATCGGAACGAGACTTCCAGCTCGACCAGTCCGGCGGCCAGTGGTCGAAGGGCAAGTCGTGCGAGACCTTCCAGCCGCTCGGACCGTGGCTGGTGACGCCCGACGAGATCACCGACCCGCAGGCGCTGCGGCTGCGCTCATGGGTCAACGGCGAGGCCCGGCAGGACTCCTCGACCAAGGACATGATCTTCGATGTGGCGTACCTGGTGTGGCACCTGTCCCAGTACACCGTGCTGGACCCGGGAGACCTCATCAACACCGGTACGCCGCAGGGGGTGGCGCTGTCGGGCCGGTTCCCGTACCTGGCGCCGGGTGACGTGATGGAGGTCGAGATCGACGGCCTCGGCCGGCAGCGCTCGACCCTGAGGAGCGCCTGATGGCCGTGATCGTCGCGGTCGACACCTTTGACGTGCGGTTTCCGACCTCGCGCGAGCTGGACGGCTCCGACGCGATGAACCCCGACCCGGACTACTCGGCGGCCTATGTGGTCCTGCGCACCGACCAAGGGTCGGAAGGGCACGGGTTCACGTTCACCATCGGCCGCGGCAACGAGATCTGCCGAGCGGCGATCGAGGCGCTCGCCCCGTTCGTCGTGGGAGCCGACCCCGATGCCGTCGACCTCGGCGCATTCGCCCAAGAACTCACCCACGACTCGCAACTGCGCTGGCTGGGGCCGGAGAAGGGAGTGGTTCACCTCGCCGCCGGCGCCCTCATCAACGCGATGTGGGACCTGGTCGCCAAGCGAGCGGGCAAGCCCGTCTGGCGCTACCTCGCCGACCTCACCCCCGAGCAGATCGTCGACCTCGTCGACTGGCGTTACCTCACCGACGCGCTCACCCCCGAGGAGGCGCTGCGGATTCTGCGGGCCGCCGAGCCGGGTCGTGCCGAGCGGATCGAGGCGTTGCAGTCTCGTGGCTATCCCGCGTACACGACCTCACCCGGCTGGCTGGGGTACGACGACGACAAGGTGGTCCGGCTGGCGAAGCTGGCCGTGGCCGACGGCTTCACCCAGATCAAGCTGAAGGTCGGCGCCGACCTGGCCGACGACGTCCGCCGCTTCCGAGTGGCCCGCGAGGCCATCGGCCCGGACATCCGGATCGCGGTCGACGCCAACCAGCGCTGGGACGTCGCCGCCGCGGTCGAGTGGATGAGGGCACTGGCCCCCTACGACCCGTGGTGGATCGAGGAGCCGACCAGCCCCGACGACGTCCTCGCCCACGCCGCGATCCGCGCGTCCCTGGCCACGGCCTCGCCCGAGGGCGGGCCGATCCGGGTCGCGACGGGTGAGCACGTGCAGAACCGGGTCGTGTTCAAGCAGTTGCTCCAGGCCGGCGCAGTCGACTTCGTCCAGATCGACGCCTGCCGGGTCGGCGGAGTCAACGAGAACATCGCGATCCTGCTGCTGGCCGCGAAGTACGGCGTGCCGGTATGCCCGCATGCCGGCGGTGTCGGCTTGTGCGAACTCGTCCAGCACCTGTCGATGTTCGACTTCGTGGCGGTATCAGGCACGACCGAAGACCGGGTCATCGAGTTCGTCGACCACCTGCATGAGCACTTCCTCGCTCCGGCGGTCGTCCGTGAGGGCCATTACGTCGCACCGACACTGCCCGGCTTCTCGGCCGAGATGAGCGCGGACAGCATCGCCACCTATTCCTACCCGGATGGGCCGGCATGGGCATAGTCGACGTCGACCTGGCCACCGGGCAGGTGAGGACCCGGCCAGTCGAGGGGTACGGCGGCTCGATCCAGGTGTTGCGCCTGCTTCTCGACGCCCTGCCCGACGTGCTGCCTGGCGTGCTGCCTGACAGGGGCCGTCGGGGCGAAGCTCCTGCCGATGTGGTCGCTTTGGAGGTGGCGGGGCGCTTGGCGGCGGACGCGCCGAGCGCGCTGGTCGCTTCGACCGTCGCGGGCGTTGCCGCGCCCGGGCTCGCCCGGGTCGCCGCGGTCGGCGTGTCACCGCTGTCCGGCGGGGTCGCGGAGACCCGCGCAGAGGGGCCCTTTGCCGCAGGCCTGCGGGCCGCGGGCGCCACCGGCGTGGTCCTGCGCGGTCGCGCGGAAAAGCCGGTATACGTCCTGATCACCGGCAGCGCCGCAAGCCTGCACGACGCCGCCGACCTGTGGGGCCGCGACACCTGGGCGGCCACCGACGCGCTCGTCGCCCGGCACGGCCCGAACGCCGCCGTGGCCGTCATCGGCCCGGCGGGAGAGGCGGGCACGCCGTACGCGTCGGTGGTCACCTGTCGGCAGCACCCGCTGCCGCGCCTGGGCTTCGGCGCCGTGTGGGGGGCGAAGAACGTCAAGGCCGTCGTCTGCGTCGGCACCGACCGCGCGCCCGTCGACGATCCGCTCGCTCTCGGCCAGATCACCGACTGGTACGCCGAGGAGGCGGCGCGCAATCCGCTCGCCGTCTGGCAGCACACCGCGCCCGGCTTCGGCGTGTGGCCCACGGTCGGGCCCGACGCGGTCATGACACCCGCGCCGGAGCCCGACGGCGTCGCACCCTGCCCCGGCTGCCCGACGACCTGCGTGAAGACGTTCCTGGGCGCGGGGCTTCACCAGGAGACCCTCGCCGCGCTCGGCCGCGACCTCGGCATCGGCGACACCGCCGCCGTCCTCGAGGCCAACGCGCAGTGCCTGCGCCAGGGCGTCGACCCGGTGTCGTACGCGGAGGCGCTGCGCGCCGCCGGCCGTACGCCCTTCGACGGCGGGGCCTATCCCCCGCCCGGCCCCGACACCGTCAAGAGGGTGGCCCTGCCGCCGTTCGACCCGCGGCGCCAGCCCAACCTGGGCCTCGGCTACGCGGTCGCCCCGTTCGGCCCGCGCTACGACGTGTGCGAGCACGACCTCGATTTCGACCCCGAGCACGGCCTGCCGTACGCCTATCCGGAGGTGCGCCAACTGGGGGCGCGGGTGCCCCGCCCGGCGGGCGAGATCGATGTGGAACGGACCGCGGTGCTGATGGCGCTGTGGTCGGGCCTGGACGCGCTGGGTGTGTGCGTGTTCGCCGCGACCCCGACCCGGCCGTTGACCCTGGACCGGGTGGGTGATCTGGTCGAGGCGGTCACCGGCCACCGGCCCGACGTGCTGGCCCTCGGCTACCAGCGGCTGCTGCTCATGGCCGAGGTCAATGCGCGCCTGGGCGTGCCGCCCGCCGCGGACACTCTGCCCGAACGGTATTTCGACACTCTCGACCGCGCGGCCTTCCAGGCCGCCGTGCACCGACTTCGACGACGACTCGGATTGGACGGAGATTCTTGTGATGTTTGATGGTTTGGTGGCCGTCGTGACCGGGGGCGGCTCGGGGATCGGCCGCGCCTGCGTGGAGGCGCTTCTCACCGGAGGCGCCCGGGTGGGGGTGTTCGATCTGGATCCGGCGAGCGCGCCGGAGGACCCGCGCGTCCACGGGGTCCGGGCCGACGTGGCCGACCGTGCCTCGCTCATCGCGGGGATGGAGTCGGTCGCGCAGGCCTTCGGCGGAGTGGACATCCTGATCAACAACGCCGGGATCTCGGCTGTCGGCACCGTCGAGGACAACGACTACGCGGAATGGGCACGCGTCCTGGACGTGAACGTGACGGGGGTCGCCCGGACCACCGCTGCCGCCCTGCCCTATCTACGCCGATCCGGCGCGGCGGCGATCGTCAACGTCTCCTCGATCGCGGCGGGGGCCGGCCTGCCCAAGCGGGCCCTGTACTCCGCGTCGAAGGGCGCGGTGCACGCGCTGACTCTCGCCATGGCCGCCGACCTGGTCGGGGAGGGAATCCGGGTCAACTGCGTGGCACCCGGCACGGTCGACACGCCGTGGGTGGCGCGGCTGCTCGCCAAGGCCGACGACCCGCAGGCCGAGAAGTGCCGGCTCGCCGCCCGCCAGCCCACCGGCCGCCTGGTCACCGCACAGGAAGTGGCGGCGGCCGTGGTGTACCTGGCGTCGCCGGCCGCCGGGGCGGTGACGGGCACCTCCCTCGCAGTCGACGGCGGCATGTCGGGTCTGCGCCTCCCCCGCGACTGATCGGACCGATGACCTGAACAGATGGTGGGCACTGCCCAGGGACAGCGCCCAATATCGTAGTGGGCTCCCGCTTCATGAACCACAAAGCATCCGGGAGCACAGCACAGTCCGTGATGACCGCGTGATCGCCAAAGGGTCGGCCCGCCGCGTGCGGCGAGCCGACCCTTTTCCAGGTGGTCAGCTTTCCAGCTGGTCAGCGCACCACCCGGGTGACGTTCGGCTCAGCGGCCGTAGTCCACGATCCGACGTGAGAGGACGTGGCGACGAGCTTGAGGTAACGGGCCAGCATGCCATTCTCGGTGACAGTCTGCTCGGCCGCGGTGTTTGCGAAGGTCCCGGCGGCGACCTTGGTCCACGCGGTACGGTCGGTGCTCCCCCAGACCTCGTATCCGGCTATCCGGCCGTTGGCGCCGTCTTGGCGGGGCAGGTAACGCAGGCCGGTGACCTCGAGCTTTTCACCGAGGTCGAGCACGATGTGGTGGGGCAGCGGGTCGGTTCCTCCGTACCAGCGGGTGTGCCAGAAGGTGGCCTGGTTTCCGTCCAGGACATTCGCTGCGCGGCCGTTCTCCCCAACGGTCGGCACATCAGGCCTGGCATCCCGGCCTGCGTTGATCGGACCGGTTGGCTGAACAGGTGGTGGGCGCTGCCTCAGGGACAGCGCCCACCATCGTGCCGTCAGTCGCTCGACGGGAAGACCTGAACCTCGTTGATCGTCAGGTAGTTCGTGCCGGCGAGTTGGATCCGCACGTATCGTCCGGTGGCGTCGACCGGCACCGTCGTGGGCCGGCCCGTCGGCGCGACCTGCAGCGTGCTCCACACGCCTGGCGCGGTCATCTCCTCGGCGGTGAGTGCGCGGTTCGGCAGCGGCACGTCGTACTGCGGCCGCCGCTCGGCCGCTGCCCTGCTGGAGCAGCTGCGTTCGGCCCCCGCAGGGACGAGCGGCGAGGCACTCACCGAAGCCCTGCGCGATGCCGTCCTGGCCCTGGTCGCGGTCTTGAAGGCGTTGAACGGCGCGATCCGCGACCTGGACCGCTCGACCGCCGCCCACCTCGGTGAGCACCCGGACGGCGAGATCTTCGCGTCGCTGCCAAGGTCGGGTCAGATCAACGCCGCCCAGATGCTCGCCGAGTGGGGCGACTGCCGCCAAGCCTACGAGAACCCCGACTCCGTCGCAGCTCTGGCCGGATGCACCCCGGTCACCAAGGAGTCCGGCAAGCACCGGGCCGTGCACTTCCGCTGGGCCTGCAACAAACGTTTCCGCGCCGCGATGACCACGTTCGCCGACAACAGCCGGCACGCCAGCCCCTGGGCCGCGAAGATCTACAACCCAGGCCCGCGCAGCGGGCAAGGACCACCCACACGCCGTCCGCGTCCTGGCCCGCGCCTGGATCCGCGTGATCTGGCGCTGCTGGCACGATGGCGTTCCTTATGAACCCGCCAAACACGGTGCCGCAGCGGCTCTCATCGAGTCCGTTGCAGCGTGAGCTTGACACAGGGAGTGTCATCGGTGAACCCCTTGTCCACCGATCCGCCGCGGATGGTGGCCGGGGCCGTGGCGATGGCGTTCGCGCGCATCGCGGTGAGCGCCTCGGCGCGTCGCCATCCGTCCCATGCCCGCCAGAACTCGGCGACGCGTGCGACGAGCTCGGGTGCCTGGGGCTGCCAGGGGGTGGTGCCGATGGTCGGGGCCAGGTGCTCCAGGTCGCCGAAGACTAGCATGGCCTCGGTAGCCGCCTTGTCGCCGCCGGCGAGATAGGCCATCTCGCGCGGCCATCTCGTCCTCGCGTCGTAGGCCCTGTCGTTCCAGGTGAAGTCCGCCGTGCCGAAGACGAGCTGGGCTACCTCGAACTCGACCGGCGCCGACACCCTCGGAAAGTCCGCCACCTCGGGCGATCCCGTCGGTTCCCTGCGCCTGCAGTTCACAGGTGCAGCAGTCCTCCGAGGCAGGATCAGCTGCCCACCGCAGCAGCTGGCGCCGACACGAGGGAGGAGCATCAACGCATCGCCGAGGCGATCCAGGCCGCCAAGCCGGACGCCGCCGAGGCGGACATGCGGGAACACCTGACCAGGGCGCGCGAGCGCCATCTGCCGGCGTTCGACAGCCACCCATGCGTATCGCGCCCATGCGTGAAGATCAAACTGAAGGGCCGGTTCTTCTTCGTCAACAAGGACAAGAAGACCATGCACGAGGTCGCCACGAACAGCACTTCGCCGACCACGTTCGACGTGAAGCTGCCGAAGAAGAGTTCGACATACACGCAGGTCTTCGCGAAGAAGGGGACGTACGTCGTCACTGACCTGACGACAAAAAAGTCGATGACCCTTTACCTGCGTTCCGCTTAATTCCGGGGTCCTGGAGGAACCTGGAGGACGAGTGCCCAGGTCAGATCGGGTTGGCCTAGACAGAAACCTCAAAACCGCCTAGAGACGACGATCAACCTAACCATGTAGTTGATATGGGTATATGCCGGTATGGTCTAGAGACGATGTACGTGAAGACCACCAGCGAGAAGAACAAGGACGGCGTGGCCGTCCGCTACCTGCACCTGGCCCACAACGAGTGGGACCGGGTCGCGGGCCGTTCCGTCCCCAAGATCCTGCACAGTTTCGGCCGTGAGGACGCCCTCGACCGGGCCGCGATCAAACGACTGGTCGCGTCTCTAGCCCGGCTGCTCGATCCGGGCGAGGAACTGGCCGCGGGCGCCGTGGAAGGCCTGGAGTTCCTGGAGTCGCGGCCCTACGGCGGCACCTACACCCTCGATCACCTGTGGGCGCGGCTCAACCTGCCCGCGATCATGCGCGGGCTGGGCGCGGGTAAACGCGGCCGGGGACGCCCCCGCGACACCACCATCACCGAGCGGGTGCTGTTCGCGCTGGTCGCCAACCGGGCGCTGGCCCCCTCCTCCAAGCTGGCCGCGACCGACTGGATCACCCACGACGTGCACATCGCCGGCCTGTCCACCATCGACGACGACGCCTGCTACCGGGCGATGGACTGGCTGCACGAGGTCAAGGCCGAGCTGGAGATCGAGGTGTTCCGGCAGGTCGCGACCCTCTTGAACCTCGAAGTTGATCTACTCTTCTTTGATTATCCGGCTAATCGATCTTCAGACTTCGTCCTGGCGGCGTAATCCTGGGTTCAGCTGGCGCGTTCGGTTCGTTTGAGCGCGCGTAGGTCTTCTTCATGGCGGCGTACGTTGGCCGCGACGGCGTCCAGTGACTGGCGGAGCTGGTCGAGCTGGATGGCCAGACTGGTGAGGGTGAGTATCTCCCCGGCCGGGTCGCGGTGTTGCTCGACGAGCTGGCGCAGGTCGCGGCGCCGGTAGAGGGTGGTGCGGCTGATCTGGGTGCGTTCGGTGACGGCGGCGAAGGTCACAGGCTTGCCAGCGCGGATCAGGTCGGTGCAGGCGTCGTGGACGGCGGCAAGCAGGTCGTCGGGCTGGTTGGTCATGACGCTTCAGTTTGGGCCATGCGCTGGTCGAGACGATCGAGCAGCCGCCGGTGGCGGGCTGCTTCTTCTTCCCAGCCGCGGGCTTGGGCGTCGGCGAGCAACGCCTGGGTGTCGGCGCGTTGAGCGGCCAGCACGGGCAGGAACGCGGCGTCGGTGCGGAAGTTGGGGCAGTGTTCGCAGATGTTGGCATAGGCGCAGCTGCCCTGGGCGGCGGTGCGCAGGCAGTACCCGCCGGCCAGCCGGAACTTGATCAACGGAGTGTCCTTCCAGCCGCTGGCGCCGCTGGTGATGTCGGTGATCGGCAGCGTGGTCTGCTTGCCCGTTCCGGTGTCGAGCTGGGTCTTGACCTGGGTCAGGGCGCGTTCGTAGTCAGCGCGGACGGTGGCGTCGAAGAGCCGGGCATAGCGCAGGCTCATCGCCGCCGAGGTGTGGCCGAGCATGACCATCAACGCCTGCAAGGAACAGCCCGCGTTGATCAAAGCGGTGGCCCAGGTGTGCCTGAGCTGGTGCGGGGTGGCCTTCGGCAGCCCGGCGGTGGCGGCGGCCCGGGCCAGCTCATCACGCAACGCGGCGCTCGACACGCGCTTGCCGAGGTGGGTGAGCAAGAACTCAGTGGGCCGCCCGGTCTTGGGATGCGGCAGCGGCCGCCCTGATGACCGGGTTTCGGCGATGCTGTCGATCAGGGCGACGGTGTCGTCGTCGAGGGGCACCATCCGTTCGGAGTTGAGCTTGCCGAGGGGGACCTTCAGCCACGCTCCAGTGCCGGGAATCTCATGGACGCAGTCCAGCTCCAGGTCGCACAACTCCCCGACACGCAGTCCGGTGGCGCGGGCCAGCAGTAGCGCGTCGGCGAACAGCCGGTTGGGCAAGTCGTGCAGGGCCTGGGCGATGAGCCGGTCGCCGTCGACGGGCAGGTAACGGGGCAGCGCCCGCGGCAGCTTGGGGATGTCGCGGGAGAACACCAGCCGCCGGGCGGGGGCGTCGGGCCAGCCCCACTCGGTGATATCGGCCAGGAACCGGCCGAGGGTGATGATGCGGTTGCGTTGCTCACCCACCGAGATGGGCTGCCCGCCGCGCATCGCCCGGGCGGTGGCGACCGCGGCGAGGTAGGTCTCGATATGGCGTTGACGGTCCAGGCCGGCGAGCGAGTCGATGTCGGGGTCGACGGTGGCCAGGTGCCGTCCGAAGTGAGCCAGCCGGATCGCGATTCCGTCCATCATGGAGGGGGCGTGGGTGCCGGTCAACGCCGTGGCGTAGTCCTGCAGCCGGGCGGCGAGCCAGGCCGGGACTCCGCCGAAGTGGTGGGCGTGATCGGTGTGGTCGTGGCGGCGCCGGTTGGGCGGGGTCACTTCCACCACGCCCAAGTGGAACAGCACCGTCCAGGCAGCGTGCAGGAAACCCCGGTCGTTGGTCCAGGATCGGCTGCGCCGCTCGGCCCGGACGCGGAAGGCCGTCTCCAGTTCGCCCAGATCGGTCACGGTGAGTTCGTGCAGGCGGCGGCCGGTCTGGATCAGCAGGCGGGCCAGCACCCGCTCGGCCGCTCGGGACCGCACGTTCGGGGAGAACCCGAGCTCGGCGGCTGCCTGGACGAACCCGTCCAGGTCGGCCTCCAGGCGGGTGCCGCGGGCCAGCTCGACCAGCGCGGCGAACTTGCGGTCCACCAGGTAGTCATAGCCGGGTCGCAGTAGATCGTGCAGCAGCAGGAAATTGATGAACGGCCGGGTGTGCATGTCTGCGGCCAGCAGCACCTCCAGCGGTTCATCGACGAACGCCTGCGGGTCGGGCCAGCGCCGCAGGAACACGGCGGCGCCGTCGGCGAAGCACCGGTTCCCGCGGCCTCGCTGCGCCAGCCAGGCCGCGTACTGGTCGAGTATCCCGCCCGGGCTCGGCGGGCGGACGGGCTCAGCCGCGCAGGCGCTGGTGAGCGCGGGCATCGTCGTATGCGGCGCGGACATGCGCCGGAGCCAGATGGACATACCGGGCCGAGGAATCGACGTGGTCGTGGCCCATCAACGTCTGGATCACCGCCAGGTCGACGCCGGCTTCGGCCAGCGCGGTCCCGAACGAGTGGCGCAGCGCGTGCGGATGACCGTCGGCCACGCCCGAGCGGGCCCGGTGATAGCGGAACACCGCCCGCAGGCCCTCGGCCGTCAACGGCTGGCCCCGGTTCGGGCCCTTGGCCACCACGAACAGCCACTCCGTGGCGGTGTCGGGCCGCTCGGCCAGCAGATAGGTCTGGATCAGCCCGGCGACCTCGACATCGACGGGGACGCGGCGTTCCTTATCGCCCTTGCCGACCACCCGGACCCAGCCGCGGGGAATGTCGACGTCGGCGACTCGCAGATTGAGGACCTCGCACGAGCGCAGCCCAGACAACAACATCAGCCCAGCGATGGCCCTGTCCCGCCAGGAGCGGAAGCTGCCCAGCAGCGCGGTCGCCTCGGCCGCGTCCAGGCCTCGGGGCAGCCGGCGGGGCTGGCGCACCCGTAGTCGGGACGCCGGTTTGGCGGCGGCCAGGTGACTCAGCAGCCCGGCCCGTTCCCCACCGGCCGTCCGGCGGCGTTCGGCTCCCCTCGGCACGGGGTTGACCGAGTCCGGATCGCGCATCGTGCGGAAGCCGAACAGGCCCGAGACCGCCGCCAGTCGCCGGTCGACCGTCGCGGCCGCGTATCCGGTGTTGCGGCCGTCCCGGATGGAGTACACGTTGCCGCCCGGCCGCCCGCGGAACGTCGCCGTCCGGCAATAGCTCAGATACCGCAGCAGCGTCTGGGTTGTCACCGCTTCGAGCGCCACGCCCTCGGCCAGCAGCCACCGGCAGAACGCCAGCAGATCGAACGCATAGGCACGGACCGTCCGGGGCGAGTACCGCCGGTCGGCCAGATACCCCAGGTAGTCGTTCACCAGCGTTAACCCCGCCATGGCAGGCCCGGACAGCGCCCACCCGCCGCCGTGCTCTTCCACTCGAAGATCGGTATCGGTCATGGAGACATGTAACGCCGCCGACCCCACCCTCCCGCAAGTATCTCCAGGTCAACGGCGTGTCGCCCACCCTCGACCTCCTGTGATTAGCCGGTTAAGGGAGACACCACCTCGACCTATTTCGAGACCGAAGACGCCGATGAGCCTGTCGCCCGCGACGAGCGCGGCCACCTCGACCCCGACGGCCAGGCCGGCGGCCGGGAGTGGGACGACAAGCGCGACGTGGGCTTTCGCACCTTCGGCAAGTCCAAGGACAGTCGCGACGACCTGCGCAGATCGTGATCGGGATGGCCGTCACCCGCACCGGTATCCCGGTCCGGGTGTGGTGCTGGCCCGGCAACACCGGCGATCAGGCGCTGATCCGCCAGGTCAAGGACGACATGCGGGACTGGACGCTGGCCCGGATCGTCTCGGTCGCCGACCGCGGCTTCTCCTCCGCTGAGAACCGCCGCTACCTGCGCCGCGGTGACCACCACTACATCATTGTTGGGAGAAACTGCGCTCCGACAGCCCCGAGATCAAGGCCGCCCGCTCCCGTCAGGGCCGCTACACCGACGTCGCCGGCAACATGCGCGTCAAGGAGGTGAAGGTCAGCGCGCACGAGCGGTTCGTCATCTGCCACAACCCTGAGGCCGCTACCCGGGATGCGGCGATCCGCGCCGACCTCATCACCCGGCTGGAAGAGATGATCGACGGCTCCGACACGCTGACCGGCGAGGAGCGCGGCGTGCTGCGCGGGAAGATCAGCGTCAAGCCTGGCCTGAACCGGTTCCTGCGCATCACCCCGGGCGGGCTGCTCCGCGTCGACCGCACCAAGGTCAAGGCGGAGGCGAACCTGGACGGCAAGTACCTGCTACGCAGCAGCGATCCCATGTTGTCGGCCGAGGACATCGCCATCGGGTACAAGCAGCTGCTGGAAGTGGAGCGCGGCTGGCGGGACATGAAATCGATCATCGACCTGCGGCCGGTCTACCACCGCCTGGAAGAACGCATCCGCGCGCACGTCCTGTTGTGCTGGCTCGCCCTGCTGCTGACCTGGATGATCGAGAAACGCCACCGGCCAGACCTGGCCCGCCGTCCGCCGCCACCTGGACCGGCTTCACCTGGGCACCTTCGTCGGCCCCGCCGGGCGCTTCTGCCAGACCACCGAGCTCTCCAAGCCGCAGCGCGACCTGTTCGCCAAGCTCGCCATCACCCCGCCCAAGCAGATCATCGAGCTCGACCCCGCATAACCACCCGAAACGATCTCCACCGCCTAGAGACACGCCCCTTCGGCGTGTCTCTAGGCGTCTTCCCAGGTCACACCCCGGTTTCGGTCTCTAGCCGAGCCGAATTATGCGGAACGCAGGCTTTACGTCGGTTGAATCTGCCGGAAAGAAAGCGGCCCGAGACCGCTGGGTCTCGGGCCGCTCCCCGTTGCGGTTACGGTCGAACCTGTATGTTGCCTCCGTTCAGCGGCAGCTGCGCCGTCGGCGTGCCGAGCTGGTAGTACGTGCCGCTGGCGTCCCAGACTCGGATCGCGTAGGTGTCCGGGTTGGTGGTCGCGTTGCCCGAGCCGGGCTCGCCGTTGTCGGTGACGTCCACCTGGAACTGGTTGTTGCCGCCTAGGCTGTACGCGATTCCAGTTGCCCGGTTGACGGCAGTGATCGTGCTCTTCCCGGTGAAGGTGGCGGTGCACACCTTCGGTTTGGTGCTCGTGCAGGACTGTCCCAACGCGGTCATCGCGTTACTCTTGATGGTCCAGTCGTAGTCACCTGCGGGCAGGTAGCCACCCGCAGGGTTGGCGACCTGGTCGGCGGTCAGGGTCTTCCGGTAGGTGTACTGGCTGTTGCCCTGGATGTTGCCGTTCTTCAGGTACTTCGCGGTGAACCCGAAGTCGCTCTTCGTACCGAGGTTTGGCTCGGTCAACCAGCCGCCGCCGGTTGTGAAGCCGGTGCCGTTCAGCACCAGGTACGAGACCGGCGTGGAGGGTTCGGAGGTCTGCTTGTTGGCGTTGGCCGCGGTCGCGGTCAGGCTGTGCAAGCCGGCCGCGAGACCCGACTCGGGTGTGCACGACCAGCTGCCGGTGAGGTCGGCCTCGGTGGTGCAGACCGTTGTGCTGCCGTCCCTGACGGTGATGGTCGACCACCGTTCGGCGGTGCCTGTGACCGTGACCGCGCCGTTGCCCGCCGAGGTGTCGGCCGGCGACGTGATGACCGGCGGGGGCGGCGCCGTCTCGGCCATGAAGGCCATCAGCTCGGCCACGACCAGGTAGTTGGTCCCGCTGAGCTGCACCTGGATGTAGCGGCCGGTCATCGGCCCGTCGATGGTGGTGGGTCGGCCCATGGTGCCGGTGTCGTGGAACGACCACACCCCGGGCGTCGCCGCCCATGCCGCAGCCGGCTTATCGTCGGTGAACGGGGTGCTGGACACCAGTACCCAGTAGTCCTTGTCGCGGTCCACCTCTGCCTGGGCGCCCGTCCGGTTCCACACCTGGATCTTGTCGAGGTTGTACACCTGGCCCAGGTCGACTCGCCACCAGGCGTTGGCAGCGGAGTTGGTGTGAGACATCGCCTGCTGCGTGTAGTCGCCGCTGGTGTTGCCGTCCACGCCCTTGCCCGCGCTCAGGTCGCCGAAGCCGGTCAGCGTGGAGATCTGGGACGCCGGCTTGCCGAGGGCGACGTTGCTACCGCCAACCAGGCCAGACTTGGTCCCGACGCCCGCCGCGTTGGTGACGGTGAGGTCACCCGTGGTCTTGCCAGGGGCGAAGTGCGCGATGAGGTAGTTGGGCGAGACGTACTGCACGAGCTTCGCGGGATAGCCGCCGATGGCCACCCGGGAGTCTGGGCTGAAGCCGGACCCGGAGATCAGCGTGCCGGCGGCGGAGTCGGGGTCGCTCACGATGTAGATCCGCGGCGACTGCTGGTACAGCAGGTGCTGGTAGGCCGGCTGCAGGCCGGCGTTGGAAAGCAGCGAGTTCGGGATGACGCCGGGGCTCGGGTTGCTGGAGATCTGGACGTTGCCCTGGCTCGTGAAGTTCGCCGCCGGGCCGTTGAAGCTGCAGATGTTGCTGTTGATCGCGCCCACCCGGTAGTTGTTCGTGACCCGAACCGGGCCGGGCGTGGTGCAGCCGCCGTTGAAGCCGCCGCCGTTGCCGTACTCGGCGTTGCCGTCGAGCAGGATGTAGCTGCTGCCCTCGTCGTGGTAGAAGAAGTACCGCGGGCCGGGGTTGCTGAACGCGACGTTTCCGGTGACCTGCAGCGCGTGTTCCCAGGTGTTGTTCGACTGGTGGCCCTGGGTGTACATCGGCCCACCATCGCTGCGGTCACGCATCGTGTTGATGAAGACGTTGTTGCGGATCGCGTTGTCCTGGTTGATGCTCGGGTCCGCGGTCAGGTGGTTGATATCGATGTGGTGGCCGCCCCAGCCGAAGCTCACGCCGGTGTACGGCATGTCCATCAGCTGGTTGTGCTCCACGACGGTGCCTCTCGTGTAGTACACCGAGATGCCCACGCCGCCGGAGAACTCCTCGGCCACGTTGTGCAGGTAGTTGTTGCGGATCGAGTTGTTGATCGCGATCTCGTCCGGGTCGTCGTCGAGCGGCAGCGGGTCGTCCATCGCACCGAGCACGAGGCCGTTGCTGGAGATGTCAGTGAACTCGTTGCCCTCGACGAGGTCGCCGTTGGCGCCGTGGTAGAGCCACAAGCCGGCGTTGCCGATGTGGCGGAACCTGCTGTTGAGGAACTGGACGTTCTTCGTGCCGCTCAGCTGCACCGCCGCGGTCGGCGGTGTGTAGTTCTCGGTGGGGCACTGGCTGGGCAGTTCGCCGGCCGGTGGGAAGACAGGCGGGTTGGTCACGTACTGGCACAGGCCCTGGAAGTTGTAGCCGTTCGGCAGCGTGACGGTGTTGCTCGCCTGGATCTGGGAGAAACCGACGTCGGTGCTCGGCTGGTACCAGGTGGTGTGCGCGTACTCGAGGCCCGTGAACGTCACGTTGGCAAGTGGATCGGTCCAACCCGCCTCGCTGTGGACGACGTGCTCGTTGACGGCGAGCACGAAACTCATGGACGCGGGGTCCTCACCGCTCTTGGGCCAGTAGTAGATCTTGTGCAGGGACTTGTCGTAGTACCAGTCGCCCGCCTTCATGAGCTCGAAGGCGTTCTCGATCCAGGTGGGCTGGGAGTTCGCCGCCAAGCTTGGGAAGCCGCCGGACGGGTTGTCGTTGCCCTGGCCGATCGGCGAGGAACGGCGCTGGGTGTTCTGCCAGCAGGGCTGCGACATCGTTACCGCGGTGCCCACGATGCTGCCGACCAGGCAGCGGCTCTGGCCCCAGGCCTGGTGGTTGTCGTAGACGAACTCGATCTGGTCGGGGTTCCGCCACGACGCGAGCGAGGAGTTGGCTGCGGTGTAGCCGCCGCTGGCGAAGTTCGAGGTCGGCGTCGTGCGGGTCAGCGTCACGGGGCTGGTGCCCCGCGAGCGCGGCACTCGGACGTCATTGGCATAGAGCCCGCGGGTGCTGATCCCATCGGGGACGTCGACGCTCCAGCGGTTGGGGGCGTCCGCGGCCGGCGCCCAGCCGCTCAGCGGGATGCCGCCGGAGAGGACGGGCCGCTGCGGACCTGCGGGCTGCCACACGATCCGGAACCCGTTACGGCCGGAGTCGGCCGAGGTGAAGGTGAGCGGTTCGGCGAGGGAGTAGGTACCTCCGGCCAGCAGCACGTGGATGTCAGAGTTCATGCCAGCCGCAGCGGTCCGCGCGGAGAGTTGCGCCTGCTGGATCGAGCAGGGCTTGTCGGCGGTGCACGCAGTGCCTGTGCCGTGCGGGGCCGCGTAGATACGGTGCGCCGCCTCGGTGGCAGCGTAGCCCGGGGCGCCAACCGCGACGGCTGCCAAGCCGAGCACCATCGCGATGATGGTGCCGAGATACAGACCACGCCGGGTGCCTGTGCCGTGTCCGGCTGACGGGGCGCAG
The DNA here is from genome assembly GCF_044741965.1 of Streptosporangium sp. NPDC087985. Taxonomy (NCBI): domain Bacteria; kingdom Bacillati; phylum Actinomycetota; class Actinomycetes; order Streptosporangiales; family Streptosporangiaceae; genus Streptosporangium; species Streptosporangium sp. NPDC087985. The sequence goes on along the minus strand of NZ_JBIUTQ010000003.1, from coordinate 475,710 downwards.
CGCGGTGGGGACGAGGACCGCTTGGCTGCGGGAGGGCTTGTAAACGGTCGTGGAGTGGGGGGGCGGATCAAGGGGGACTCCCATTCTGCACGGAAACCCTATAGGAAATTTGATCTAGGATGCAAAGTCAGCGTGTGACAGTCAAGATTTCGGGTTTGGCCGTTATGCGATTGTGTTGAGCCAGGTCAGCTGATCGGTGGTGATTTTCGTAAGGTCGGGCTGGTCGGGCCGGGTGGCCGAAAATCGTGAGGCGATGATGGTGCGGCGGAGTTGGGCGAGCATGTCGGCGGAGCTGGGCTGGGTCTTGGTGGTGTACCAGGGCGGAACTTGTCAAGCTCGGTGAGACACGGTTGCGTTAGTTGTTCTGTACTTGTTTCTCCCGTTTGTCCGGGTCGTTGATCCATGCCTTGGCCGGGATCGTGGGCGGGGTCGGCTTCTTGCGGAACCGGCCTGGGTTGGCCGCGTAGGCGGCCTCCAGGGTGGCGGCACGCTGCTCGCGGATCTCAGCGGCGGTGCCGAAATGCACCGAGGCCGGGGTGTGCAGCCCGATGCCGGAGTGACGGTGCTCGTGGTTGTAGTAGGTGAAGAACGTCTCGCAGAACACGTGGGCGTCGGCGAGGCTGCCGAACCGCTCAGGGAAGACCGGGCAGTACTTCAGCGTCTTGAACGCCGCTTCGGAGTAGGGGTTGTCGTTGCTCACCTTGGACCGGGAGTGGGACCGGGTGATCTGCAGTTCGGCCAGCAGCGCGGCGACGCCGTCGGAGGTCATGGTCGGCAACTGCCCACTGAGCGCCTTCCCTGCGGCGACCGCGGCCGGGCCGGCCGGGTCGACCCGCACGTCGAGCTGCGTCAGGAAGGGCAACTCCGCGATCCGGACCTCATCCGGCAGACCGGTGAACGCGTCAGCCCATTCAGCCAGCGGGCTGCGCAACGTGATCTGGTCAGCCATCGCGCCGCGCTCCTTCCTTGTCGTAGAACACCGGATCGGTGACGGTCACCGGAACGATCCGACCGTCGTCCCAGGCGAGCAGCGACTCGCCGATGCGGTCCCGGCCGGCGCGGACGAGCGCGAGCGCGAACGGACGCCCGAGTACGGCGCTGCGGTAGCTCGAGGTGACGTGCCCGAGCATCGGAACTCGACGGAGTCAAGGAGAGCGGCTACGGCTCGGAGGGCGGCACCGAGGGCCTGGCCGACTTCCTGTTCTCGAAGCTGGTGAGCCAGCAGTGACCACGACAGCGGGATGGTTCGACGGGCAGGTCGCGGTCGTGACCGGCGGCGCCTCGGGCATCGGCAGGGCGGCGGCGGTGCGGCTGATGAACGACGGCGCGTGCGTGGTCCTCGTCGACCGCGACGCCGACGCGCTGGCGGCGACCCGCGGGGAGATCGGCGCGGCGGCGGCGATCGTCGCCGACGTGTCCGACGAGGAGTCCGTCCGAAACTACGTCCGCCAGACCATGCTCAACGGCGCCGAGATCATCGGGCCCCCTCGGGAGGTGGTGCTCGTCTTCCAGGACTACAGCCGCTCGCTCTACCCCTGGCTGACGGTCTCCGACAACGTGGCGATGCCGCTCAAGGCCAACCAGGAGACCAGGAAGGCCCTGTCCGCGGCGGACCGGAAGACCAGGGTGGCTGAGGCACTGGAGGCCGTCGGCCTCGCCGCCGCCGGGAACAAGTACCCCTGGCAGCTCTCCGGCGGCATGCAGCAGCGGGTCGCGCTGGCCCGCGCGGTGGCCTTCCGGCCGGAGATCCTGCTGCTCGACGAGCCCTTCGCCTCCGTCGACGCCCTGGTCAGGGAGGAGCTGGAGGACCTGGTCCTGCGGCTGCGCCAGCGGCTCGGCGTCACGGTCGTCCTGGTGACCCACGACATCGACGAGGCCGTCTACCTGTCCGACCGGGTCTTCGTGCTCGGCCCGCCCCCCTCGGTCGTCGTGCGCGAGGTGCGGGTGCCCCTTCCGCGACCGCGCGTCCAGGTCGAGACGCGCAGCTCCGGGGAGTTCCTCGAACTCCGAAACATCATCCACGCCGAGATCATGCGGCGGCCACAGAAGGAAGACGACGATGCAGATGTTCGCTGACAGGCGTACGGCGGCCCGCCGGGTGCCGCTGGCCCTGACGCTCGGCACGGCGGCGGCGCTGCTGCTCGCCGCGTGCGGCCTGGACGAGAAGGCGCCGGCGGCCGAGCCGGGCGGCGCCGCGATCACGATCGGCACGCTGCCTACCGACACGTGTTCGGCGCTGTTCACCGCCCAGGAGAAGGGGTTCTTCAAGCAGGAGGGCCTCACCGTCGACATCAAGTCGATCTCCAGCGGGGCCGCCATCTCCTCGGGGGTGGTGGGCGGCAGCCTGCAGATCGGCTGCTCCAGCATCGGCTCGGTCGCCAGCGCCTTCGAGAACGGCATCCCCGTGCGGGTCGTCTCCCAGGGCGCCGTCTACGCCAGCAAGGAGCCGACCTCGGCGCTGATGGTGGCCAAGGACTCCCCGATCGACTCGGCCAAGAAGCTGGCGGGCAAGACGGTGGCGGTCAACGCGCTCAAGAACGTCACCCAGGTCGCCACCCAGGCGTGGGTCGACAAGAACGGCGGCGACGCCAAGAGCCTGAAGTTCATCGAGCTGCCCTTCTCGCAGATGGGCCCCGCGCTCGCCGAGGGCCGGATCGACGCCGCGCTGATCGCCGAGCCCGACCTGACGCTGGCGCGGCAGAAGGGCGAGGTGCGGCTGCTCGGCAACGCCTACGACGCGATCTCGGACCGCTTCTCGACCAGCACGTTCTTCTCCTCGGCGAGCTGGGCCGAGGGCAACAGGGACGCCATGGAGAGGTTCCGCCGCGCGCTCAGCACGGCCGCGGCGTACACCAACGACAACCGGCAGGAGACGGGCGAGATCCTGACCAGGTTCTCCAAGATCGACGGCGCGGTCGTCGCCAAGATGGCGCGGGCCGAGTGGGAAACGACACTCGACCTGGCCACCCTCCAGCCGCCACTGGACGCGGCCGTCACGTACGGCGCCCTGCCCAAGCAGATCCAGGCCGCCGACCTGCTCGCGGACCAGCCCTGACCGGGACAACCGATCGCGAAAGGAGAAGCCCATGCGGGTGATGTCAGACGTGAGCAGATGCGAGGGTTTCGCGAGCTGCGTGATCACGGCTCCGGCTGTCTTCGACCTCACCGACGACGGCGTCGTGCGGCTCCTCGACGCCGAGCCGCGGGAGTCCCAGCGGCCGGAGGTCGAGGAGGCCATCCGGAGCTGCCCCCGCCAGGCGATCTGGCTTGAGCAGCCGTGAGCCATCGGCTGGGCCACGTCGTGGTGGTGGGGGCGTCGCTGGCCGGCACGCGCGCCGTCGAGACGCTCAGGGCCGAGGGCTACGAGGGGCGTGTCACGCTGGTGGGCGAGGAGCCCTGCCCGCCGTACGATCGGCCGCCGCTGTCCAAGCAGCTCCTGACCGGTGACTGGGAGCCGCCGCAGGCCGCGCTCGGCGGGGAGGAGCACTTCGAGCGGCTGGACGTCGAGCTCGTGCTTGGCACGGCGGCGTCCGGCCTCGACCGGGCCGGCCGGGCCGTCGAGCTGGGCGATGGCCGCCGGCTGCCGTACGACGCGGTGGTCCTGGCCACGGGCGCGCGGGCGCGGCGGCTGCCCGGCCGCACGCCGCCCGGCGTGCACACGCTGCGGACGCTGGACGACTGCCTCGCCATCAGGGCCGCCTGCCGCACCGGGCCGAGGGTCGTCGTGGTCGGCGGCGGGTTCATCGGCGCCGAGGTCGCCGCGTCGGCACGGGCGCACGGCCTGGACGTGACGCTGGTGGACCCGCTGCCGACGCCGATGGCGCGCGTGCTCGGCACCGACCTGGGCCGGGTCTGCGCCGAGCTGCACGCCGACCACGGCGTGTCCGTGCGCTGCAGCGCGGGCGTGGCGGAGCTGCGTGGCGGGAGCCGGGTGGAGCAGGTGGTGCTGAGTGACGGGTCGGTGATCCCCGCCGATCTGGTGGTGGTGGGCGTCGGGGTGGTCCCGAACACCGAGTGGCTCGGCGCCTCCGGCCTTGCCCTGCGCGACGGTGTGCTGTGCGACGAGCACTGCGCGGCCGACGAGCAGGGGCGTGTCTACGCGGCGGGCGACGTCGCCCGCTGGTGGCGCCGGGGCCGGAGCGTGCGCGTCGAGCACTGGACCAACGCCGTCGAACAGGCCCGCCACGCCGTGCGCAACCTGCTGGCCGGCCCGAGGCGGGGCACGCCGTACGACCCGATCCCCTACTTCTGGTCCGACCAGCACGGCGTCAAGATCCAGATGGTCGGCTCCCCCGGGCCTGACGATCGGATGGAGGTGGTCTCCGGCTCACCGGCCGACCGCCGCTTCGTCGCCGTGTCCAGCCACGCCGGCCACCCGACGGCCGCCATCGCCTTCAACGCCCCCCGCGAGCTGGCGCGCTACCGCGGGCTCATCGCCGCCGCCCCCGCACCGGCCTGACCACCGGCCCCGCCGTGGCCCGCTGGACGGCCGCGGCCGGTCAGCGGGTGCGTCGGCGGGCTAGGAGCAGGAAGGCGGCCGCGCGCCGGCCGCGCCCACCACCGCGCCGATGGCGAAGTCGCCGCCGTCGATGGGGGTCTCGGCGCTCAGCACCCGGCCGATGGCGACCACGGCCACGACGGCGGAGATCAGCAGGAGGGCTCCCGCTCGAAGTTCACCGCCCGCCACCACCTGACCGCCTCCGACGCGCAGACCGTGACGTCCACCCCGCTCCCTCAACGATTCGCCGGGGTGGATAGACCGACGCGTCAATGAGAACTCGGTCACCGAGTGGCTCGTCGAGCTCGACAGTGAACGGCGTCGGGGGATTCCCTTGACACGTAAGGATTCCCGAGAGCGGCTGCACCCCGATCACAATCCGCACCTCCGTCGATGTCGACTCGATGTCGATCAGACGCACACGACCATCCGCCCGCCGCCCGTCGGCGCAGTCACGCTCGTGGACCAACACGGCTACCTGCCGGGAGTCCCGGCCGGGCGGCGGAGCGGCAGGATCCAGGGCCACATCCGCGGTGCCCGCGTCGCCGAGATCGCGCCGTAGATCGCAGCGGCTGGACGCTCGCATGTGCCAGCCGGGACGGCCGTTCCCGTCGCGCTCTCCGAACCGTTCGATGTCCAGGAACTCATGGGTGAAGACCATGCCCTGGCTCTCCGAGTGCGGGGTGTCGAGCTCGCGGATGAGCGCCACCCGCGTGTCACTCTCCTCAACAATGGTCCAGCCGGCGAGGTCGTCGATCCGCCGCACCTCCGTCCCCTTCAGCGCGGCGCGGCCATCCGGGCCGAGCTCCGTAGCCGGTCGTCCGTCGCGAAGGCCCCGCAGCGGTACCTCCTGGTGATGGCACATCACGATCTCGCCACTCGCCCTCGCAGTGCCGCAGCCTGCCAGACCGGCAAGCAGCAGCACGGCCGTACCGACAGTCACCGCACGCGACATCGCCCGCTCCTTGAAGATCTTCTCTCGAGGTGAACGGTTCGACGCAGGCCACCCCGGCCCCGGTTCCCGGAGAAAAGCCCGCTTGTCACGTACGGGCTTGAGGTGGCCGGTGACGTCCACTTCCGACGCGTCTCGATGCGCAGCCGCTCAGAAATGGGTGCTCCTCAGCCGCGACGTAGTGCCGCACAGGGCGAGGCCCGCTACCGGCCGATGTGAACCCGAGCGCGTCGAGCACGCCTTTACATTGTAGATCATTGTCTACGATATAGCGGTCTGCCCGTATCCGTTTGAACAACCGTCGGCGCACCCGTTCGGTGCCCCCGGAACAGGCGGCAACCTGCGGGAACGGTCGACATCGGGCTGTCGGCAACTGACGTCTCGTCCGAGCAACAAATGAGCAACAAGAAGCAGAAAAGCCATGATCACATTTCTTGTGATCATGGCTCCGACCTGCGTAAACGCGGTCGGGACGACAGGATTTGAACCTGCGACCCCTTGACCCCCAGTCAAGTGCGCTACCAAGCTGCGCTACGTCCCGGTCTGTCCTGCGCCCTCTCGGGCGGGACGTCATAACCTTAGCGCAGATTCGGAGGGGCATGTGCACGCCAGGACGCCCACCGAGCACATGTGATCATGCGAGGGACGAGAGCACGTGGGACGTAAAGCGTTGATCGACCAGAGTGAGCTGCGACAACTTGTCCGGGAGGGGCTGTCCAACGCGGAACTGGCCGCGCGGTTCGGGGTGAGTGAGTCCGGAATTCTGCAGGCGAAGAGGGCGGCTGGGCTCTCCAAGCCGATGCTCGACCACTCCCGGGCGCTCCCGTGGAAGCTGGACCGCGCGCACAGCCAGTCCGGCCCGGCGACGAACCTGCGCAATCTGTCCTCTGTCGCACAGGGGCGGGCGATCCCCGCCGAGAAGCTCAACACCGCGCTCCGCTGGGCCGACCGGCTGGTCGCCGGTGGGCTGGACATCGCCTACGAGCCGGGGCGGGGGTTCCACGAGGTCCCGGTCTCCGCCGGGCAGTCGCTCATCGAGACGGTCCTGGCCGAGGCACGTAGGGCGCTGGGTACGGGATACCCGCCACGCCATCCGAAAGACCAACCCGAAGATCGTTGATTATCTGACAAAGATTGATAAAACGTTGATCCAATATTTTTGATAGCGGATCGCTGACATAAACAACCGGTTTCGAGGCTTGTCCCCGGGGCAACTCCCTGAACATCCGCTCGCTCGGCTCCGGGACCCGCGACGCCTACGCCAGGAAGTGGATGGATCGCCCCGGCGTCATCGGGAGGACGAGACGGGGGGCGTGGTCCGGATGGCGAGTTCGAACTCCTGGCGGGGATGCTTTATCGCGCCGAGCGAGACGATCTCCCTCCTGAAGAACAGTCCGAGGGTCCAGTCGGTCAGCACCCGCACTTTCTTGTTCACGGTCGGCATCCGCGACAGGTGGTAGGTCCGGTGCATGAGCCAGGCCGGCAGGCCGCGGAACTTGTAGCCGTATACCTGTGCGACCCCCTGGTACAGCCCCAGCGTGGCCACCGATCCGACATAGGCGTGCCGGTACGGCCTGCGCCTCCCGGACCGGATCGTGGCCACCACGTTGTCGGCCAGTCTGCGGGCCTGCCGTACGGCGTTCTGGGCGTTGGGGGCACACAGCTCCCCCGGCTTGGTGAGGTCGGGTACGGCGGCGCAGTCCCCCGCCGTGAAGACGTTGGGGAAGCCCTCGACGGCCAGTTCGGCGGTCGCCTTCACCCGGCTCTTGGCGTCCAGCGGGAGACCGCTGGTGTACACGAGCGGGTTCGGTTTGACCCCGGCGGTCCACACCAGGGTGTCCGCTTCGAACGCGGTGCCGTCGCCGAGCACGATGTGGCCGTCCTCGGCGGACTTCAGCCCGGTGTTGATCCGCACATCGATTCCCCGTCCGCGGAGCTGTGCCAGCGTCCACCGGCCCATCTCAGGGCCGACCTCGGGAAGGATGCGGTCGGTGGCCTCCACCAGAACCCAGCGCATGTCGCCGGGGTCCACCGTCGGGTAGTAGCGGCAGACGTCGCGGGCCATGTCCTCCAGTTCGGCCAGCGCCTCGACACCGGCGTAGCCGGCGCCGACGAAGACGAAGGTGAGCGCCTTGGCCCGGACGGCCTGGTCGCTGGTCGACACGGCCAGGTCGAGCTGGGCGAGCACGTGGTCGCGGAGGTGGATGGCCTCCTCGACGCTCTTGAAGCCGATGCCGCGCGCGGCCAGGCCCGGGATGGGCAGGGTCCGGGAGATGGAACCGGGCGCGAAGATCAGAATGTCGTACTCCAGGGTGCAGGTGGGACCCTCGTGCGGACAGAGATCGACGGTGCGCGCGACGGGGTCGATGCCGACCACCCAGCCGTTGAGGATCATGCACTTGTTCAGAACCTGGCGCAGGGCCACGACGACGTGTCTGGCTTCGACGCTGCCTGCTGCCGCCTCGGGGAGGAACGGCTGGTAGGTCATGTATGAGTCGATGTTCATGACGGTGATGCGGGCCTCGCCGCGCCGGAGTCTGCGCTGGAGCCGCAGGGCGGCATACATGCCTACATAACCGCCACCAACGATCAATATGCGGACAGGTGCAGTCATAAACCGGCTCGTACCCAGAAAAGCCAGCTCAGACCTTTATGGGCTTTATATCCGAAAAATCTGGTTCAGACTTTGAAAAACATGGTGATGAACGTTCCCGCGACTCCGGTCTCGACCGTGATGTCCGAGCTGGCCATCCGGGCCACCCAGAGCCCCATGCCGCTGGTGGCATAGGGCTCGGGCGGCGTCCGGCCGGGGATCTCTCCGGGGGTCCATCGCCCCTCGTCGTGAATCTCCACCACGAGGGTGCGGCCGACGGTCCATATCCGCAACACGGCCTTGGCGGTGGCGTGGCCGTGCGTGACGGCGTTGGTGGCCACCTCGTTCACCGCCACCAGGAAGTCGGCCAGGCTCTCGTGCGCCATCCCGCTCCGCACCGCGTGGGAGGCTGCGAAATCACGCACGTCAGGCAGGTCGGGAAGACAGAAGGAAAACTCCGCCACGGCGGCTCCAGCGGGTACGGACCGGGAAGGGGCGCCGCTCGCCGGGAAGCGAGCCGGACGAGCACCGTCCTCGTTCACGCGAGGTCCGCCTCTCCTGTCCCGTCGCGCCACTGTCCAGAGCACCCGGGGATCATTCAAACGCCCCCTCTGCCCCTTCTGCCGTCGCCGGCTGCGGTGCCCAGGGAGGAGTGAGGTATTCAGCATCCGACAACAAGTTCCGCGCGGAGCTGGTCCAGGACCTTCCGCAGGATACGGGACACGTGCATCTGGGAGATTCCGAACTCGGCTGCGATCTCAGCCTGGGTCAGGTTGCCGAAGAAACGCAGGAGCAGGATGTTCTTCTCCCGCGGCGGCAGTCTGTCGATCAGCGGCTTGACCGCCTCGCGGTCCACGAGCACGCCCAGCGCGTCGTCCTCGTCGGGGATGATGTCACCCATTGCTGCCGCGCCGTCGGCACCGCCGAGCGGCGCGTCGAGCGAGAGTGCGCTGTAGGCGGCCGAGGCGTCGAGGGTGAGCAGGACGTCCTCTTCGGAGATGTTCATCTCCGCGGCGAGCTCGGCGATCGTCGGCGCGCGGCCGAGGTTCTGGCTGAGGTCGGCGACCAGCCGGTTCAGCTCGGCCCTGCGCTCCTGATAGATACGGGGGACCCGGATCGCCCAGGTGCGGTCACGGAAGTGGCGCTTGACCTCGCCCGTCATGGTGACCGCGGCGTAGCCGCGGAAGGCGTGGCCGAGGGTGGGGTCGAATCCGTTGACGGCCTTCATCAGACCGACGTAGGCGGCCTGGAGAAGGTCCTCCAGCGGTTCACCCCGGTAGCGGTAGCGACGGGCGATCTCCATGGCGAGTGGCCGGTGTAGCTCGACGATCCGCTCACGCAGACGCTCGGCGCGGTAAGCGGAGACCTCGGGCAGAACCATCTCCGCGAGGAGTTCCTCGGCGGTCATGTCAGTGAGTTCGAGGGCCTGAACAGACATTGCTGCTCCTTGGTGTGACTGCCGGGCGGCACCGCCGGCACAGAACAGCATCCGGGCAGATGGCATCGCCTCGACCGATTTTCGAGGCGAGGCCCTCTGCTGGACCTCGGTTCCTGTATTACCCCGATTCCGGGAGTATTGCTCTCCCACAGGTAACAGTAGGGTTGCTAATCACATGGCGAGGAGGACCTGCGTGACGGTGCCGGGGAACGGCGAGAGAGCGGCGGCCCTGACTCTGACGTCGGCGCTGGTGGGCGGGATCAATGTGATCCGGGTGACGGGCCTGCTGGACGCGACGACCAGGGACCAGTTCGCCGACTATCTGGCGGCCGGGACGGACGAGTGCGGCGCCGACATGGCGCTTGACCTGAGCGGCGTGACCTTCATGGACTCCCGCGCACTGGGGCTTATCGTCCATCACTGGCAGCTCAGCACCAACGCCGGCGGGAAGTTCGCCCTCATCGGGGTGGAGTACGCCAAGATCAGGGTGATGTGGATCACTGGCCTCGCCCAGCGTCTGCCGCTCTACGACACGATCGAGGACGCACTCGCCGCCTTCGGCTAGCGGACCTGGTTGCGCTGGTGTTCGTCCACCAGCAGCCGGGCCAGATCGGCTACCTTCACCTGATGGTGCTGGGAGACCCTGCGCAGCTCGTCGAAGGCGGCCTCGGCCGAGCAGCCGCTGGACTTCATGATGATGCCCTTGGCCTGGTCGATGGCCGCCCGCCCGGCCAGCGCCTCCTGCAGCTGGGCGGCGTCGGTCCTGACCTCGTCGTAGTCCCACATGTTGGCCAGCGCCACGGTCACCTGCTCGGCCAGCATGTCAGCCAGCGGGGGGACGTTCCGGGCCGCGAAGACATCGGGGCGCACACCGTACAGGCCGAGAACCAGGACGGCACGCTCGACGGTGATCGGCATGGCCAGGACCGAGCGGATCCCGCAGCGGACCGCCATGCCGATGTAGCCCGGCCAGCGGGACTCGCGCAGCACATCCTGGACGATCACATGGTGGCCGGTGGCACGGGCCTCGGCGGAAGGTCCCTCTCCCGGGTCGCCCTCGCCGTCGACGAGCATGATGAGCTCACTGTGCGAGGCGGAGACGACCATCCGCTCATCGCGCCAGAGCTCGGCGGATCCGCCCGCACAACCCGGCACGTCGCTCGCGAGCGTGGCGGTGAGCCCGCGTAGCACGCTCTCGCTCGAGGTTTCCTCGCCAACCCGGCCGAGAGCCGCGAGATCCCGGGCGAGAACAGGGGTGACCATCTCCATGTCACAGAACCCCTTCCCGATTTCGCTAACTTAATCACTATCTGACCGCGCATCGATCTGACCAACCGGGTGGCGTACCGTCTACGACGAGGCCAGCCTCATCCCGGCTGCTGACGAGGACGAACATTGACCGACCCCATTGGTCTTCAGGCCCTGGAACAGGCGTTGGACGCGCTCACCACCAGGGTTTCCTCCCTGTGCGAAGCCAGGTCCGCCTACCCCGCCGACCCGCGATCCACACTTGACGCGGCGCTGGCGGAGCTCGACACCGCCCGCGAGCTGCTGGGAGTGTCCCTGCGCGAGCTGCGCAAGGCACCCAGGCGATCCGGCGAGCGGGAGAGCGGGTCGCAGCGGGAGCTCAAGCTGCTGCGGCAGGTGTTCCGTACCTTTCCCGTCCCCGTGGTGGTGCTGGACGCCTCCGGCACGGTCAGGCGTATCAGCGTGGAGACCTCCCAGATGCTGGGCAGCCCGGCCGGCTACCTGATCGGCCGCTCTTTCCCACTCCTCGTAGACGTCTCCCGGCGCGCGGCGTTCCGCTCGCACCTGACGGCGGTGCAGCAGGGCGGCCAGCCCGCGACGTTCCAGACCCGGCTGGCCCACCGGGGCCGCGCGCACACCGTGCAGCTCGCGGTCACCCGGCTGACGATGCCGGGCGAGCCGCAGGAGATGACCGCCGTCGTGATCCTCCCGCTGGAGGCACAGGTGGCCGGGGTGGGCCCGGGGCCGGTCGACCGGTCGGACGCCTCCCTGATCATGGCTGCCGCACGCCGGCAGGAACTGCTGTCCGGCATGACCCGCCTGCTGCTCGACGAGGAGAGCCTCCGCCAGCCGGTGACCGTCACCCGGGCGGCACGGCTGCTGGCGGCCGGGAGCGCCGACTGGGTGATCGCCGACGTGATCCGCGACGGTGTGCCCCGGCGGGCCTGTGTGCTGGGCCCGGGCGACAAGCCGGTGACCGACCTGATCCGCCTGGTCGAGGGGATGACCCCGCTGACCGCGCCGGCGATCGCTCGCGTACTGACCGGCGGATCAGGTGTGGTCCACGAGATGCTGGAGGAGGAGACTCTGCTCGGCGAGGTCCCCGGCGGGCCACCGCTGCTCCGGGTCATGGGTGCCGCCTCGGTACTCATCGTGCCGATCCAGGGCGAGGCGGATGCGCTGGGCTCCCTCACTCTCGTACGGCTACGCGACCGCGAGCCGTTCTCTCTGGCCGATCTCGGGCTGATGGAGGAGATCGGCGTCCATCTCGGGCTCGCCCTGCGTGCCCGGCGCGGCTTCCAGACGCGTTCCCAGGCCGCCGACGCGCTGCGTACCAGCGTGGTGCCACGGACCCTGCCGGACATCCCCGGATTCGAGGCGTCGGCGATCTACCACGCGGGTTCCAGCCCGGTCGGGGCGGAGTTCTACGACGTCTTCCCCGTGCGGGACGGGTGGGGGTTCGCCCTCGGCGGCGCCGCGGGCAAGGGCGAGGAGGCCGCCTCGGTCAGCGCCATGGTCCGCAACGGGCTGCGCGTCCTGAGCGTCTGGGAGTCCGATCCGGGCGAGGCGCTGCGCAAGCTGAACCACGCGCTGACCGCGCAGCACAGCGGCATGTTCGTGATGGCGGTGGCCGGGTTCGTCCAGGCGCGCACGATCAGACTGGCCAGTGCGGGGCACCACCCCGCCGCACTCCTGCAGCCCGACGGCGGGGTGCGGTTCGCCGCCGGCGGCGGCGTGCCGCTCGGTATCGCATCCGAGGCCGAGATGTTCACCGAGGAACTCACTCTGACCTCGGGCCAGACCCTGGTCTTCTACTCGGACGGGCTGGTCGCCTCACAGAACGAGCGGGGCGAGCCGTACGGCGAGAGCCGCCTGGCCGACGTGCTGGCGCGCTGCGTGGGGCAGTCACCGGCCACGGTGGTCGGGGCCGTGGAGGAGGACCGGCACGCGTTCTCCCAGGGGCGGGTGTGGGACGAGATCGTGATACTCGCCCTGCGCGTCGTATAGCTGGGCGGTCGCGCCAGATGACCCGCCCGGAGGCCGTCCGCGCGACGCGTGTCCGTGCCGGCGGCGCGGAACGAGAGATACATCCGGGGTCATCGCCGGGTCCGTATGGGATGGAAAAGTTCCGGCAGAGCGGAAATGCGGAAGTTTATCTTCGGTAAGAACCCGGGTATGGTTTTGTCATACAGATGTGTGCCTAAGACGCAGGCAGCCCTGAAGGAACCACAGGCTTCCCATGCCTATCTCCTCCCAGAGGTGTGCCGTGAATATTGCGTTCGTCTCTTCCGACACTCTGTCCTCCTCGCAGAGCGCGTCCGACCTCGCCGCCCAGCGTGCCCACCTGCTCGCCATCGCCCGCGAGCTCGGCCGGGAGCACAAGGTCACCATCTACGCGCGCAGGCACTCCACCTCCGACAAGCCGCGGGTCCGCGTGTCCCGGAGCGTCACGCTGGAGAACCTGCCTGCCGGTCCCGCCCGGGACCTCTCGGAGGAGAGCGTGCTCCCCTACCTGCCCGACCTCGGTGACCAGCTCATGCGCCGCTGGGGGCAGAACCGCCCTGATGTCATCCACGCTCATTCCTGGACCGGCGGGCTGGCCGCCATCGCGGGAGCGGACGGTCTCGGCGTGCCGTTCACCCAGAGCTTCGGCAGCGGGCACACCCACGATGCCAAGAAGGTCCGGGTGCAGCGCGCGATCGGCCGCCGCGCCAGCGCGGTGATCGCCGGATGCGGAGACGAGGAGTCCACCCTGATCCGGCTGGGCGTACCGCGCCGCAACATCTCCGTGATCCCGTGTGGAGTCGACGTCGAACGTTTCCGGCGCCAGGGACCGGCCGCGGCCCGCGGCACCCGGCCCCGCCTGCTCCACGTCGGCCCGCTGACCCAGGACAAGGGTGTCCACACCGTCATCCGCGCGCTGGAGGGCATTCCCGACGCCGAGCTGCTGATCGCCGGCGGGCCGGAGGCGGGAGGGCTGGCGCACGACGCCGACGCGCACCGCGTCACGCTGCTGGCCAAGGAGGTCGGCGTGGAGGACCGGGTCACCGTGCTCGGGCAGATCCCCCACACCTCGGTGTCCAAGCTGATGCGCAGCGCCGACCTGGTCGTCTCGCTGCCGCGTGAGGCCGTGACCGGCATCGTCGTGCTGGAGGCCATGGCGTGTGGCGTGCCCGTCATCGCCTCGGCGGTGGGCGCCCACCTCGACTCCATCGTGGATGGGGTGACCGGCCTGCTGGTGCCGGCGGACCGTCCCGCGCAGACCGCCCGGCTCATCCGCGAACTACTCGCCGACCCCACCCGGCGTACCGCGCTCGGCTTCGCCGGCGCCGACCGCGCCCGGTCGCGCTACTCCTGGGAGCGGATCGGCCAGGAGCTCGTCCAGGTTTACGAGCACGCCCTCGCCACCCAGCACTGACCGGACACCGCGTGCCGCGACGGCGCCGGGGCCGCATACGGCATGCCTTTGGTCGGGGCGGCTATCGACTTTGGTCGGTGTCGGCAGGATGGTCCCGGTCTTACCGCACGCAGATCGCGCTCCTCGCCCACGATGCCGGCCTCGCCTGATCGGTTGCCGCTCTCCGGGCCGAAAAGCCCGCTTGATGGCGACAATCGAACACACATACCTTTGACCGCATGCTGATTCACCCCTGGGACTCCGCGACCGAGGACGAGGCGCTGGACTTCGTCCGGGCAAACGAGTTCGGCCACCTGATCGCCGCCGGCCGGGAACGCGAGGTCCCAGTGGTGGTACCGACCCAGTTCCTGCTCACCGGCGACCGCACCATCCTGCTCCACCTCGCCAGGCCCAACCCGATCTGGGCCGCGATCCAGGAGAATCCGACGGTGGTGCTCTCCCTCGCCGGAGACTGGTCATACGTCCCAGGGGCGTGGAAGGCCCTTCCCGGCCTGGAGGACCCGAGCAAGGGCGTCCCGACCACCTACTACGCCGCGGTCCAGCTCGTCTGCCACGCCGAGGTGGTCGGCGACGCCGAGGGCAAGACGGAGATCCTCCGCGCCCAGCTCGCCCGTCTGGAGGCCGACGGCGACCTGGTGGACCCGTCCGAGCACGGGCGGCGCCTGCCGGGGATCCTGGGGCTGCGGCTGACGATCCAGCAGGTCAACGGCAAGTTCAAATACGGCGGCAACCTTGACGAGCCACACCGCAGGCACATCGCCGACCGGCTGACCGAGCGGGCCGGCCCCGGCGACGCCGCCGCCCGCCGCCACCTTCTGCGCAGGCTCGACGGGTGACTCCACCTGTTAGAGCAGGCGGACCGCCTTGAGGCTGAGGTGAACCAGCAGCCGGTCCTCGCCGTCGGCCAGATCACGGCCGACGAGCCGCTCAGCCTTGCCCAGCCGGTAGTAGAGCGTCTGGCGGTGCACGCCGAGCGCCGTCGCGGTCTCCTGGACGTGGCAGGCACGGTCAAGGTAGCTCTCCACGGTCCTCGCCAGCTCCGGGTCCCCGGCCAGCCCGGCGATCTCCCCGGCCAGCTCCCGCAGGTCGGCCGGGGACAGCCGGGCGAGCGTCCGGTAGACGCCGAGGTCGGACCAGGCCGCGACGGGCGCGAGCGCGGGCACCTTGCCCGCCACCCTGAGCGCCTGGACGGCCTCCCGCCAGCTCCGCCAGGCCTGCGCGGGATCGGCCCGGGCGTCGCCCACCCCGGCGGCCGTGCCGTACATGGCCTGGATCCGGCCGGCCAACTCCCAGGCCTGGGCCGCCGGAGCGAGCAGCGCCACCAGCGTCTCCCCCTGCGTGAGCAGGCCGGGATCGGCGAGCACACCGCGCGGGAGCGTCCAGAGCGCGGCCACCCGGTCCAGCGAGCTCCGCACGGCGATCGCCGTCACCGGGCCCTGCACGTCGAGCTGGGACAGCGCCCGGAAACGCTCGTCGGTGTCGGGCGAGAACAGCTCCCGCAGGTTCCTGCCCAGGTCCTGGCGGCTGCGGGCCTCCTGGGCGAGCGACGCGGCGGCCTGGGCGACCAGGTCCGACACCGAGGCGAGCGCGCCGGCGCCGAGCGAACCGTCGTCCAGCAGCCACAGGTAGCCGTAGGTCACGTCGTGGTGCCGCAGCGGGACGCACACCCGGGCCAGGACGCCCAGCTCGGCGTCCTCCGGGATGCGGACCGGGCCGCGCGCGGTCGCGATGCCGTACCCCTCGAAGTAGGCCCGCACCTCCTCCGTCGCCCGGCGGCGCAGGATCGACTCCCGGCGTATCACGTCGATGTCGCCGCTCTGCGCGGCATAGGCCAGGAGCTGGAACGACCGGTCCTCCAGCGTGGCGGAGGCCCCAAGCCTGGTGGCGATCTCGTCGACTGTCTCCTGTAACACCCCCCCATTGTTGTACATCTGTATGAATGCAGGCTCCCTTGATCGTGGCAGATGCACATGAGGCCTGTCTGAGCTGGGGTTTTAGTCTGTACACATGCTCGGTTCCCTTCTTCTCGCCGGCTCGCGCGTGCCGCTCGTACGGCGCGCCGTGTCCGGCGTCCCGCTGACACGCAAGGTCGTCGACCGCTTCGTCGCGGGCGGGAGCACCCAGGACGCGGTCGAGGCCGTCCACCGGCTGACCGACGCCGGTCTCACCGTCACCATCGACCATCTGGGCGAGGAGACCCGCGACGCCGGAGCCGCCGCCCAGACGGTCAAGGCCTATGTCACGCTGCTCGACGCACTGCGTGAACTGAGGCTCGGCGACCGCGCCGAGGTGTCGGTGAAGCTCTCGGCGGTCGGCCAGGCGCTCGGCGTGGACGGCGACAAGATCGCCCTGGAGAACGCCCGGCAGATCTCCGAGGCCGCCCACGCCTGCGGGGCGAACGTGACCTTCGACATGGAGGACCACACCACGGTCGACTCCACGCTGGGCATCCTGCGGGCGGTGCGCGAGGACTTTCCGTCCACCGGCGTGGCGCTTCAGGCCTACCTGTTCCGCACCGAGGCGGACTGCCGCGACCTGTCGCACGAGGGTTCGCGGGTCCGCCTGGTCAAGGGCGCCTACGCCGAGCCCGCCTCGGTGGCCCACCAGAACAAGGGCGAGGTCGACAAGGCCTACGTCCGTTGCCTGCGGATCCTCATGGCGGGGAAGGGCTACCCCATGGTGGCAACGCACGACGACCGGCTGATCTCGATCACCGAGACCCTCGCCGACCGTTTCGGCCGCTCCCGGGGCGACTACGAGTACCAGATGCTCTACGGGATCCGCACCGACAAGCAGCAGGCCCTGGTCGGCGCCGGTCATACCATGCGTGTCTACATCCCCTACGGCGAGGACTGGTACGGCTATTTCATGCGCCGCCTCGCCGAACGCCCAGCCAACATCGCCTTCTTTCTTCGTGCCCTTGGAGGCAAGTGATGGATGCCATCTCCAACGTCCCGGTCCCGGCCAACGAGCCGGTGCTCGGCTACGCGCCCGGCAGCGCCGAGCGTGTCGCGCTCGAGAACCGCGTCAAGGAACTGGCCGGAGCCCAGCTCGACCTGACCATGACGATCGGCGGCGAGCAGCGGATGGGAGGCGGCGTCTCCATCGACGTGGTCCAGCCGCACAATCACGCCTCCGTGCTCGGCCGTACGGCTGACGCCACCGCCGACGACGTGCGGGCCGCGATCGACGCCGCGCTGAAGGCGGCCCCCGCGTGGCGGGCGCTGTCGTTCGACGAGCGGGCCGCGATCTTCCTCAAGGCCGCCGACCTGCTGGCCGGGCCGTACCGGCAGACGCTGAACGGCGCCACGATCCTGGGCCAGTCGAAGTCGGCGCAGCAGGCGGAGATCGACGCGGCCTGCGAGCTGATCGACTTCCTGCGCTTCAACGTGGCCTACGCCCGCCAGCTCTACAGCGACCAGCCGGTGTCGTCGCCGGGTGTGTGGAACCGGATGGAGTACCGCCCGCTGGAGGGCTTCGTCCTGGCGATCACGCCGTTCAACTTCACCGCCATCGCCGGCAACCTGCCGTCGGCGGCGGCCCTGATGGGCAACGTCGTCGTCTGGAAGCCCTCCCCCACCCAGCAGTTCGCCGCGCACTTCACCATGCGCCTGCTGGAGGAGGCCGGGCTGCCGCCGGGCGTCATCAACATGGTGACCGGCAACGGCGCCGCCGTCTCCGAGGTCGCCACGACCCACCCGGAGCTGGCCGGCATCCACTTCACCGGCTCCACCGCGACCTTCCAGCACCTGTGGTCCACGGTCGGCACCAACATCGCCTCCTACCGGTCCTACCCGCGCCTGGTCGGCGAGACCGGTGGCAAGGACTTCGTGCTGGCCCACCCCTCGGCCGACCCCGCGGTGCTGACCACCGCGCTGGTCCGCGGCGCGTTCGAGTACCAGGGGCAGAAGTGCTCGGCGGCGTCGCGCGCCTACGTGCCGCGCTCGGTCTGGTCGCAGATCCGTGACGACCTCGTCGCCACCGCCGAGTCGCTGACCATCGGCGACGTCGCCGCCGACCTGTCCACCTTCATGGGCGCGGTCATCGACGACCGGGCGTTCGCCAAGCACAAGGCCGCGATCGACCGGGCCCGGGGGCTCGACTCGATCAACGTGCTGACCGGCTCCTACGACGACTCCACCGGCTACTTCGTGAAGCCGACCATCCTGGAGTCGGCCGACCCGACCGACGAGATCTTCGTCAAGGAGTACTTCGGGCCGATCCTCGGCGTGCACGTCTACGACGACGCGGACTTCGACTCGGTGCTCGACCAGATGGAGAGCGTCTCGCCGTACGCGCTGACCGGCTCGATCATCGCCCAGGACCGCTACGCGATCGCCTCGGCGTCGGAGCGGCTGCGCTTCGCCGCGGGCAACTTCTACGTCAACGACAAGCCCACCGGCGCGGTCGTCGGCCAGCAGCCCTTCGGCGGCGCCCGCGCCTCGGGCACCAACGAC
Organism: Streptosporangium sp. NPDC087985; assembly: GCF_044741965.1. Taxonomy (NCBI): domain Bacteria; kingdom Bacillati; phylum Actinomycetota; class Actinomycetes; order Streptosporangiales; family Streptosporangiaceae; genus Streptosporangium; species Streptosporangium sp. NPDC087985. The sequence goes on along the minus strand of NZ_JBIUTQ010000003.1, from coordinate 457,106 downwards.
AAGGCCGGCTCGATCTTCAACCTGATCCGCTGGGTGAACGCCCGCACGATCAAGGAGACCTTCGTCCCCCCGACCGACCACCGCTACCCGCACATGGGCTGACATCCCTCAGAGCGGGTGGCAGCAGCCCATCTCGAAAGCTCGGCCGTTCGCACGGCAGCGGCACATAACCCGCAGATGAACGGCGATGCCCGGGTCTCGCATTCGAGACCCGGGCATCGCTCGTCACCGACGTCAGATCAGAAGTCGTTCGGCGAGTTCACGCCACTGACGCAGGGGTGGGGTCTGTGGTGTGGCCGTGACAACGAAGAGGCTCACATGGTCGGCTCCGGCCTCCAGGTGCTCCTCGACGCGGTGTGCGATGGCATCGGCGGACCCGCGACTCACCAGCGCGTTGACAAGCCGGTCGTCGAGGGAGTCGACGTTCTCGAATCTCAGGTCGTGCAGCAGTGCACGACGGTTGGGGAGGAGCGCGGCGGCATAGGAGCGGGCCAGGTCGGCGGTGGCGGAACGGTCCGGGTCCAGGACGACGAGCTGGGTGACGGCCAGCAGCGCATCCGGACCGAGCAGTGCCCTGGCGGTCCTGGTGTGCTCGACCGGCATGCCCAGTGGGTGCGCCCCCCAGGCCCGCTCGCGGGCGAGGGCGAGCAGATCCGGACCCAGCGCGGCGAGCACCCGACGTGGCGCGGCAGGCGAGCCGGGCGGCCCGAACGGGGCGGCGTCCATCGTGTCGAGGTAGCCGCGCATGGTCTCCCGCGGAGGGCCGAAGCGATGGCCGCGGACGTCTTCGGCGAGGCTGGGGTGACTCTCCCAGAGCCCGAGCAGGAAGCGCCCGGGGAACGCCTCATCGAGGGTGCGTTGCGCGGCCGCGGTGCTCACCGCGTCGCGCGCGTAGATGTCGGCGGTGCCGGCGGCCACCACGATCCGCCGGGTGGCCGCCAGCAGGATCCCGGCCTGTGCCATGGCCTCCCGCCCTGCCGTCTCGGGGAACCAGAGTGTCCCGTAACCGGAGTCCTCGATCGCTACCGCCGCCTCGCGGAGGGTGGCCGCGGGGTAGCTGTCGAAATCTCCCGCCCAGATCCCGATGTGCCCGAGATCGAATCCATGGCCGTTCATACGTCCTGCCGAGCGTCGAAGAAGGCTTCGATCTGAGCGGCACCGGTCCGGTCGAGCCAGGTGTGCAGGTCCATCAGGCCGGGGTGGATTCGCCGCGCCGCAGCGATGTCGGCCCGCCAGCCGAGCGTGTTGAGCCACTCGTAGGCGAAGGCGAACTCCTCGCCGACCTGCCGGATCGTCTCGATCGGGAGCCGCACGTACGGCACGGGCCGCCCGATCGCCCCCCCGATGGCCTCGGCGATCCGCCGTGGGGTCACCTCGTCACCGGCCAGGTCGATCGCACTGCCGATCCACTCGTCCGGGCGGGCGAAGGCCAGGGCGGCGAACACGCCGACGTCGTCGACGGCCATGATCTGCTGCGGCACGTCCGGCTCGAACGCGGTGGTCACCGTGCCCTCGTGCAGGTGGTAGCCGCCGGTGTAGTTCTCCATGAAGGAGACCGTCCGCAGGATGGTCGCAGGCAGGCCGAGCTTGGCGATGTGCCGCTCGATCCGCCACTTGCTCACGACGTTGCGCGGCAGCACCTCTTCGTCGTGGCGGCCCGCGCCGGCGACGGAGGTGAAGACGAAGTGCCGGATGCCTGCGGCGCGAGCCGCTTCGGCCACGTTGACGCCCCAGCGGACCTCATCCTCGGCCGTGAAGTCCGGTGGGGTGCCGGGTGAGCCCACGGTGGGCTGGACGCTGAACATGCCGTAGGCGCCCTCGGCTGCCGCGACCAGAGAACCAAGGACCTCCATATCAGCGCGTACGAGCTCGGCTCCCGCCGCGGCCAGGGCCTGCGCCGACGCGCTGTCCGGATCGCGGGTCAGCGCCCGCACCTGCCAGCCGCCGTCGAGCAGGTGCGCCGTCACGACCCGCCCCTGCAGGCCAGTCGAGCCCACCACCACAACAGTCTTTCCCATATACGTACCTCTCCTGAAGAGTGCCATCCACATAAACGGGGAGGCCCTCCACTTATTTTCGGCTAACATATGGGGGGCTACCCCGTTTAGCAAGCCGAGTGGAGATCCAGTGCCTCAAGAAGGTCGCCCGATGCGCGCCGACGCGCGCCGCAACCACGACCGGATCCTCGTCGCGGCCGGCGCGGCCATCGCTCAGCACGGAGCCGAGGCGTCCCTGGAGGAGATCGCCCGACACGCCGGCGTCGGCTCCGCCACCTTGCACCGGCACTTCCCCTCCCGTCAGGCGCTGCTGGAGGCCGTCTTCCGCGACCGGGTGGAGACCCTCTGCGCGAAGGCGTCCGAGCTGACCGCCGACCTCGATCCCGGCCCTGCCCTGTTCACCTGGCTCCGCGCCGTGGGCACACATGCCGCGTCCAACCGCGGCCTGGCCGCGTCGCTGATGCGCGGCGCCTACGACGGCGACCCGACGCTGGGCGCCACCTGCCACACGATGATCGTGAAGGCCGGCGGCGAGCTGCTGGAGCATGCTCGCCAGGCGCACACCATCCGCCCCGACGTCGCCATCATCGATCTGCTCAAACTCGTCAGCGCCATCTCGCTGGCCACCGAGCAGGAGCCCGGTGGTGCGGCCGAGGCCGACCGGCTGCTCGCACTCGCCATCGACGGCGTGCGCCCTCATGAAGGACCTCACACCCACAGCGAGCGGTGAGCCCGCGTTCGTCCTGCGGTGACTGCCGTCCCCCCGACCGACCACCGCTACCCGCACATGGGCTGACATGCCACGGACCAGGTGGCAGCAGCCTGATCCGAAGAAGCTCGGTCACTCCGAAAGCGGCACCGAATAACCACTGCGACGAATGATGTCTGGGCTTTCACAAAGGCTCAGGCATCACCCGTTCCAGCCGCGCTGAGGACGGTTGGAAGAATGGCCGGATGTTCACCGAGAGCGCCATCGCCGTATCCACCGAACCCGCCGTCGACCTGTTCGTCGCGCAGACCCCCGGCCCCGCCGATCGCACCCTGCTGGTGATCCACGGAGGCCCCGACTGGGACCACACCTACCTGCGCGAGCCCCTCGCCGAACTCGCCGACCGGCACCGGGTGGTCCTGCCGGACCTGCGCGGCTGCGGACGCTCCACCCGCGGCCTCGCCGACGACCAGTACACCCCCGCCGCAGCCACCGATGATCTCATCGTCCTGCTGGACACGCTGGGCGTCTCACAGGCCGACGTCCTCGGCTTCTCCTACGGCGGCCTGATCGCCCAGCGCCTGACCCTGGCCGCACCCAAGCGAGTCCGACGCCTGGTGATCGCCTCCAGCAGCGTTCTGCCGGTGCCTCCCGACGCCTTCGACGGCTGGAGCGAACGCGAGGAACGACTCGCCGCCGAAGTCGCCGCGTGGTCCGACCCCGACCTGTCAGGCCCCGACCTCACCCGCGCGGCGGCGTTCGCCTCGGCGGCGGCGAACGTCTGGCGCCCGGACGTCCTGCCCGCCTACCTGGAGCGCCTGGCGGGCGTCCACTTCTCCGCCGAGTGGATGCGTCCCCTGCAGACTGGAACCCTGCCCGCCGCCCGTCACCAGGATACGATCCAGCGGCTCGTCGCCCTCGACATTCCGCTGCTCCTACTCCACGGCCGACAGGACATGACCTTCCCCGCGGCCCTGGCCGAAGACGCCGCGCGACTGATCCCTACTGCCCGCGCCGTGGTGATCGAGGAAGCGGGCCACATGACCCACATCGACCAGCCCCGCATATGGCTCGACACCATCGCGGACTTCCTGTCCTGATCGACCTACCGGATAACGTGCACGAGTCATGTACCGGTCGACGACACATTCACCCAGGTCGCCGATCCCCGTTGTGGATCGCTCTACCGGATAATGGCCTATTATCCGGTAGGTTGGCGACGAGAGCGGAATTGTCGGTACCCATTGCGACACTCAACCTGTCCGATAACAAGACGTAGTTGCACGGCTACGAGCAGCAGGCGAGGCGACGACCGACGACGGCGAGCACCCCAGCTACTTCAGCCCCTCGGTCCTGGCCGACGAGGTCCGGCTGGCCCGGTGGCAGTTCGAGCGCGCCGAGGCGGCCGGCATGTTGCCCAAACCGGGACACGCCCGCGGTTGGTTGCCCGACCAGCTTGACGAGATGCGCCAACTGGTGCCCACGATCGTCAAGAAGGTCGGCGCCGAGCACCCGATCGGCGCCGACCGGTGCGCGGATCGGCTCGGCGAGCGCCTTGGCCTGGACGTCGAGCCCGCCGACATCAGCACCCTCGCCGAGGCGGGCCACCTGGCCGTGGCCGACGTGTTCGAGAAGAAGGGCCGCTCCTACGACCTGTACGCACTGGCGGACATCGACGCCTTGACTCCCGGGCAGGTGCGGCTGGTGATCGAGAAGCGGGCCGCGTGGGCTGGACCGGTCGCTGTCCCTCGACGAAGCCGCGGAATCGCTGGGCTGGCACTACCGCGAGCTAGCCGGGCGTCCCGTCGCGCTCGCTTCGTCGGGCGAGGCGCTGGGCTTGCCCGTTGTGCACATCGCTGACCCACTCCCAGCCAGGCTTAGCCGATGGGCCGACCCGCGGGTCACTGGGAACATGGCCCTCACGCAAGGCGAGCACGTACGCCCGATCCCGCTCGATCCGTGCGTGTACCTCATCAGCTCCGCCGACTGATCCGTGGCCAGGGACAACGACATCGACATCGTCTGCCACACCCTCCAGCAGCCGCAGCGCGGCGAGGTAGTCCTCGATCGGGTCAGCGGTGCCGTTCAAGTCGAGCATCGGAATCAAGACATCAGAGAGCATGTCGCCGGCGACGAGAACCCCGCGTTCTTCGATGAACAGCGCCGCATGGCCCGGTGCATGCGCTTGATGCTCGATGATCCGGACTTGAGGGCCATCCCACGGAATCCGCGCCGTCTCAGCGGGCAGGGCTGTGATGAGGCCGTACAGGTCCAGCGGGACCTGCTCGGCGATGCCCGTCGGTTCCAGGTGGGCGGTTATCTCGGCCTTCGCACCCGGGTCGGACAGCTGATCCCGGACAGTGGCCGCGCAGCGCGCCGTGCCGTAACGAGGGGCCGCGCCGAGCTGGGCGTGCCAGAGTAGGTGATCCCAATCCGGATGCGTCGAGAAGCCCGCCACAACGGTCTGGCCCAAATGGAACAGGTCGCTCGCGAGGCAGGCCATTTCGTGGTCCTGCACCCCGGGGTCGATAAGCAACACGCCGGCGCGGCCTTGCACGACAACGGCGTTGCTCTGCACGAACTCGCTCTCGTGGACCAGCACGCCCTCCGCGACCTGCCTCAGCACGGTGGCCCCTTCCGCTTGTGATTTGCAACCGCTCGTCGAGACGGTAGTACCTGGCGGTGGTAGATTGCAAGCACTATGGGCGAAGCGAATGAGCTGCGGTCGGAGTGCCCGATCAACGCCGCCATCGAGGTGTTCGGGGATCGCTGGAGCCTGATCGTCCTCCGCGACATCGTCTTCGGAGACCGCCGCTATTTCCGAGAGCTGCAGGCCAACTCAATCGAGGGGATCGCCTCAAATATTCTCGCCGACCGACTCAAGCGACTCGTCAAGTCGGGACTGCTCACCCGCGAGGACACACGACCCGGCCAGCGGGCACGCTACAGCCTGACCGAACCCGCGATCCAACTCGTACCCGTGTTCGCGCAGCTGGGCAGCTGGGGACTTCGCCACCGACCCACGAGCAGCGCGCTGAACGCTCGCGCCGTGCTGCTTGAACAAGGCGGCCCCGCGCTCTGGCAAGAGTTCATGGACGAGCTTCGCCGCGAGCACCTTGGCTCCAAACTCCCAGCGCGATCACCGAGTGTTCGCGAGCGCCTGAACGCGGCCTACCTCGCTGCCACCAACTCCTCGTAGCTGCCAGGCCGTCGGCCATGGCCCAAGGCGCCAACCGACGTCGCCCGAGATGATGTCTCACATAGGAACGGCATACGGGACACTCCGCGCGGCCGCCCGAGTGCGCAAGATTCGTGTCGATGTCCTAAGTCGTGTGCACGGCTGTCGCGGAACCTTGGTTTTGAGAGTGGCCGCTCGGCCCGTCAGGCGGAGGGTCCGCCGGGGAACAGGGCGCGCGGTTCGAGGTCCAGCCGAGTGGTCGGCACCGCGTCGGGTGGGTCCAGGTCGAGCACGAGGTCGCCGAGCCGGCGAATGGTATGCGTGATGTACGGGGTGATGGTGGCCAGGTCATCGTGGTCGACCGGGTGCCCCTCGGTGGCCAGCGCGTTCGCCGCGTCGATGATGTCCAGCGCGGTGGATTGAACTCCTCCCCGGCCTGAAGGCCGGAGACTCTCCCGTCGCATCGCGGTCAAGCGGCGCGCGGGGGTTGACGCTTCACCGACCGGGTAACCCCGAGGTCTCCACGTCCTGACACCGGCGTTCCGACGGCGTTGTTGATATTGATCGCGGCGTTGGTATCGGCATGGCCGACCCAACCGCACACGGGGTTGGTACAGGCGAACACGGTTCTGTCGCGGCCGGCCGCATCACGGTGACCGCATCGGTGGCACGTCTGTGAGGTGCCCGGGGCGGGAACCTTGACGACCTGTCCGCCCCGGTCGGCACTCTTGTATTCGAGCAGGGTGACGGTCCGGCCCCACGCCTCGCCGCTGATCGACCGGTTCAGCCCCGCCTTCTGTGCGACGTTCACGCCGGGGCCTCGACCGTGCCCTTGGCCGAGCGGACCATGTTCGTAATCTTCAGGTTCTCCACCTTGATCACGCTGAAGGCGTCGGCGAGTTCGGTGGTGGTCTGGTGCTGCCAGTCGACGGCTCGGCGCTTGGCTCTCGCGCGCAGCCGGGCGATCTGATCGTAGGTACGCTGCTCCCGCCCCGAGGGGCGGGTCTTCTTCGGCCGGGCCGCACGCCGGCGAGCCGACGTCTTCTCCAGCCGGCGCAGGTGTTCTTTCTCCCCCTGCGTGAGCCAGGGTGCGTGCTCACGCATCGTGCCGTCCGACAGGGCCAGCGCGACGGTGAGGCCCCGGTCGATCCCGACCGTGTGGCCCGGGTGCGCGGCCGGAGCCGGCGCGAGGAGAATTTGGGTACGGAACACCACCTGCCAGCCGTGAGCATCCTTGACCAGCCGCGCTCCCGTGATCTGTCCGGCGGGGCCGCCCCTGGTGAGGCCGGGCAGGTCCTTGGTCCAGCGAAACCGCACCCGCCCGACCTTGGGCAGATTGAGCGCGCCCCAGCGCCGGTTGACCCGCTTGATCTGCAGATCGCGGGCTTAGGGGACGTCCACGGCCAACCGGGACCGCACCCGGCCCTTGAACGTGGGCCGCCGGGCGGGGTGGTCGGGGTTGAAGAAATTCGCCCACGCCTGCCGATACGTCTTCAACACCGCCTGGGCGGCCTGGGCGGGCAGTTGTCCCATCCAGTCGATCTCGCGGCGGGCTGTCCGGATCGCCGCGTCGCAGTCCTTGACCGTCGCGAACCGGCCCTGGCGGAAGGTGAAGTACTCATGCAGCAGGTCCAACGAGGCAGCTCGCTGACCCTCATCAAGAAACACGGAGAATCAGCGGACGGTTTCTATGCCTAGACTGGCCACTTGCGGAACCAGGCGGATGGGAGAGCGGCAGTGGCGATGAGCGCCTTCGACGACCCACCCGCCGAGGTGCTGACCGAGGCTGCTGCGGTGTTCGGGCTGCTGGCCTCGCCCGCGCGGTTGCACATCGTGTGGGTCCTGGCGCAGAGCGAGTGCGACGTGAGCGGGCTGGCCGAGCGGGTGGGCGGCGCGCTTCCCGCGGTCAGCCAGCACCTGGCGAAGCTGAAGCTGGCCGGGCTGGTGCGGTCGCGCCGCGAGGGGCGCCGCGTGGTCTACCTGGTCGACGACCAGGACATCGTGACCATGGTCCAGTGGCTGATGGGACGGCTGGCAGAGCGGGTCGGCCGCCCCGAGGCGGTGGGGCGCTTCCGTGGTCTGGGCGCCTGAGGCCCAGGCATCCCCGCCGCGGGATCTGCGGGGCGACGGGCTGCCTGATCGCCTTTCCCCCGCCCATATCTCCGGGCTCACTCTTCTGGAGGTGCTGCGCCTGCTGGAAAGCGGGCCGCGAGGGCTGACGGAGGCGCGGGCCGAGGAGCGCCTGCTGCTGTACGGCGAGAACAGCATCGCCGCTCAGCGGCCGGCCTCCTGGCCCCGGCGGCTGGCCCATAGTTTCCGGGACCCCTTCACGTTGGTGCTGCTCTGCCTCGGGCTGGTTTCGGCGATCATCGCCTCGTGGGGTACGGCCTGCGTCATCATGATGCTGGTCGTGGTCAGCTGCGTGTTGAGGTCCAACGGGGAATACCGGGCAGACCGTTCGACGGCGGCGCTGCGCAGGCTGGTGGCCACCACGGCGACGGTGCAGCGGCGACTCGACGAGCACAGCCCACCCCTGGACAGGGAGATTCCCGTCGACCAGCTGGTGCCAGGCGACGTGATCAAGCTCGGGCCCGGCGACCTGGTCCCTGCCGATCTGCGGCTGCTGCGATCCAGCGGCCTGACAGTCCACCAGGCGGCGCTGACCGGCGAGTCCGTCCCCGTGGCCAAGCGAGCGGTCGACGTTCCCGAGGGCGAAGAGCAGGGTCACCTGTGCTGGCAGGGCAGCAGCGTGGCCTCCGGGAGCGCCCTCGCGGTAATCGTGGCCACCGGTGCCGGCACCCGCTTCGTCGGTGCCCATCAGACGACCGTACGCAGACTGTCGGCCTTCGACCGCTCGGTGAACGGGATCTCCTGGATCCTGGTCCGGCTGATGCTGCTCATCCCGCCGCTCGCCCTCGTGGCCAACACCGTCTTCCACGGTCGTGGTCTGGAGGCCATGCCGTTCGCCGCCGCCGTGGCGGTCGGTCTGACGCCCGAGATGCTGCCCGTCATCGTCACCACGGCGCTGGCCAGGGGGGCCGCCGCCCTCGCGCGGGGCCGAGGCGTGATCGTCAAACGGTTGCCCGCCCTGCATGATCTCGGCGCGGTCGACGTTCTGTGTATGGACAAGACCGGCACCCTCACGCAGGACCGGCCCGTGTTCGACTGCTCCCTGGACCCGGCGGGCCGACCGGATCCCGAGGTGCTGCGCTGGGCGGCCGTCAGCAGCTTCTGGACGCTCCAGCTCGCTGACCTTCCCACACCTGACGCTCTGGACGAGGCGATCCTCCAGGCCGAGCCGGATCTCGGCGACTACGAGGGCGTGGACGTCCTGCCGTTCGATCCGCTGTGCCGCATCTCCTGCGCGGTCGTGCGGCATCCGGCCCGCCCTGCCACGCACGTTGTGGTGGTCAAGGGGGCCGTCGAGGACGTGCTGGAACGTTGCACCCGAACGCGGGAGGCCGACTTCGATCCGGCGGCCAGGCAGCGTGTGCGGGAGCTTGCCGAGCGGCTGTCCGGGAACGGACTGCGGGTGCTCGCCGTCGGGCTGGCCGAGCGGCCCGCTTCCCACCGCCCCGTCGACGAGCATGAACTGACCTTCGTCGGTTTCGTCGGGCTGCTCGACGGGCTCGCGCCCGATGCCGCGGACGCGCTGACCGATCTCGCTGGGCGCGGAGTCGCGATCAAGATTCTCACCGGTGACCATCCGTCCACCGCAGCCCGCGTCTGCCAGGACCTGGGTCTCGACCCGGGCGCGGTTGTCACCGCGGGGAGCCTCGACGGTCTCAACGACGAGGCTCTGGCCGACCTCGCCCGCCAGACGACCGTCTTCGCCCGCTGCACGCCCGCGCACAAGGCCCGGCTGGTGCGGGCCCTGCGGGCAGGCGGGCACACGACCGGCTTCCTCGGCGACGGCGTGAACGATCTGCCCGCCATGCAGGCCGCCGATGTCGGCATCTGCCCACGCGACGCGGTGGACGTGACGCGCGAGGCCGCCGACGTGGTGCTGGCCACCAAGGACCTCACGGCCATCGACCAGGCGATCGTGGTCGGACGGCGCAGCACCGGCAACATCGCCACGTACCTGCGGGTCGTCCTGTCCTCCAACTTCGGCAACGTCATCGCGATGCTCGGAGCCGGGCTGCTGCTGCCCTTCCTGCCCATGCTTCCCGCCCAGGTGCTGGTGCAGAACCTCTGCTTCGACGCCGCCCAGCTGGCGTTCGCCTTCGACCGGGCCGACCCCGCCCTCATGCGCCGTCCCGCTCAGCTGCGGCCACGCGGCATCCTGCGCTTCATCGCCGCCTTCGGTCTGCTCAACACGACCGCTGACCTGGCCACGTTCGCCATATTGCAGTGGGTCGTGCCCGAGGCTGCCCAGGTGGGCGGCCAGGAGGCCTTCCACACGGGCTGGTTCATCGAGAACCTGCTCACCCAGGCTCTGATCATGCTGTTGCTCCGGCCGCACTGGCAGGTGTCACGGCCGCTGTGGGCGGCGACGGGCGCGCTGGCCGCCGTGGGCCTGCTTCTGCCGCTCTCGCCGCTGGCTCCCGCGCTCGGCCTGACCACTCTGCCCGTCACGTACTACCTGCTCCTCATGATCGTAATGACGGTGTACGGCGGGGTGCTCGTGGTGCTCAGCCGTACGAGAGATTGGAGCGGAGATCGTCGTCGGCCGAGCGGGCCTCACCGCTGAGAGTCGAGGGCGGCGCGGTGGGGGCGGGGCTGTTCACGCACGTCGTGCCCAGGGCGACTGTGATGCCGGGTTGTGGTGAGTGCGCTCATGCTTATCTCTCCTCCGGACGATCGCCGCCAGTTGTATAGTTGCGCAATGTAGCAACCGTTGTGGCGGGAGGTGGACATGCGGACAGCGGCTCACCCTCGTGGCGGGACGCAGCGGATGGTTACTGTCATGCTGTGGGCACTGATGTGCCTGCTCGACCTCTACGAGTTGACGCTGACCGGCTTCTAACCGGCGCAGGAGCCGGAAAGCCGGCCGGTCTTGGACACCGGTGCGCAGGTAGGGGCTGAGGGGGGCGCGGCGCCACCTTCGGCTGGATCGAGTCGGCGACGTCGCGAGGCCAGGATCCGGCCATGAAAGAGTACGGCGAAGAGGACACGATCGAGAGGGCACGGCTCGGTGCAGAGCATGCATGCAGAAGTAAAGGCAGGCCACTCACTGATCCGCAGGGTCATCGTGCCACTGGTCTCCCTGACCCTCGCGGCGGTGCTCATCTCGTTTCTGCCGAGCATCGCGGGCACCACCTGGGGGCAGCTCTACGACCGGTTCGCGCAGGTCGGCTGGGGCACGGTGGCCGTACTGACGGCCCTGTGGGCTGCCGGGCTCTGGGCGTACACGTTCGTACTCAGCGCCTCGCTTCCCGGGCTGAGCAAGTGGCGGGCACTGCTGATCAACTGCGTCGGCAGCGGTGTCAGCAACGTGCTCCCGTTCGGTGGCGCCGTGGGCGTGGCCATGACGTTCGCGATGACGACGACGTGGGGTTTCAAGCGCCAGCCGGTGGTGGTGTCGACGGTGGTGACGGGCGTGTGGAACATGCTCTCGCGCTTCCTGCTGCCCGCCGTAGGGCTTATCTGCCTGCTCGGTGCCGGACAGGTGCCTGACCACCGGCTGGCCGTGGCCGCCGGCACCGGTGGCGCCCTGCTGCTCGGAATCGTGGCGCTCCTGTCCGCAGCGCTCTACCGCGAGCACGTGGCCGACCTGCTCGGCCGGGGTATGGACCGGGTGATCGGGGCGTTGCCGATCAAACGGAAGCGACGTATGCGGGAGCTGCTGCTCGACCTGCGCCACTCCACGATCGAGATCACTCGCACCAGGTGGCCGCGGCTCACGCTCGGCATGATCGCCTACATGGGACTGCAGTGTGTGCTGTTCATCGGCTGCCTGCAGGCCACCGGCAGCGAGATCGCAATCCCCGAGGCGATCGCCGCGTTCGCGGTCAACCGGGTGCTGACCACGGCTGTGATCACGCCTGGGGGTTCCGGGATCAGCGAGTCGGCCACCGTGCTGGCACTCCTCGGTTTCGGCGTGGCCCCGGCGGCGGCCACGGCCTCCGTGCTGCTGTTCTGGATATTCGCTCACCTGATCGAGATCCCGGTGGGCTGGCTGGCCTGGACCGTATGGTCGCTGACCACCTGGAAGCGGCCGTGAAGCCTCGTCAGGTGCTGACGCTCGCTACCAAGTCAGCCACCTTCTTGATAAATTACTTGCGCAAGTCGGCATGTGTTTGGTGGCGGTACGGCCTGCGGGCAGTGCTGGTGCCGTAGAGGCAAGGGGAGGCACAGCGGATGTTCAGTGGTGGGCTCAGTCCAACACATTGGCTGATCGTCGCGGTGGTGGTGGTCCTGCTGTTCGGATCAAAGAAACTGCCCGACACGGCCAGATCCCTTGGCCGGTCGCTGCGGATCTTCAAGGCGGAGACGACCAAGCTGCACGAGCCGGAACCGTCGATCGAGGAGCAGGCCCGGGAACTGGAGGATCGGGCGGCGCAACTGCGTGCGCAGGGCGCGGAGCAGCGGAATCAGCAGAAAATTCAGGGGCCGGATCGAGCGCAATGATCCGTGCGGCTTCTTCTGCGTTGACACGATCTTCTTCAAGACCATGAGCGGCTCCTCAGCCTCCGGGCCTCCGGGATCCGCGGCACCGTCCGCGCAGGGCGGGATCGGTGCTCCATGCCCAGGACCCCGGTGATTCGCCGATTCCGTCGCTGCCCGGCTCAGGAACAGAAGTCCGAGATGGTGTCGGTGAGGATGCCGGTCAGGAGGTGCAGGGAGGCGATGTCGGCCCATTCGGTGGCGGCGTGGGCTCCTGCGCCATCGACGCCGATGAGCAGGCAGGGGATTCCGGCGCGGTCCAGGAGGGCGCAGTCGGTCCAGAAGGGTTCGGCACGGATGATGGGCGGATGCCCGAGCGCCCGCTCCGCGTGGCGGAGCACGGTGCGCACGACGGGTGAGTGCGGGTCGGCTTCGAACGGCTCGCGATGCAGGCCGGGGTGCAGGTGGTAGCGGAAGCCGGGGACCGTGGCGGTGAGGTCGTCGAGGATGCCGGTGAGTTCTGCCTGCACGGTCTGGGCGTTCTCACCGGGGACGGTACGGCGCTCGATGGTGATCTGGCAGCGTGCCGGGTAGGTCGAGGCTTCCTCACCGCCGTGGATGACGGAGGCGTGCACGGTGCCGGTGCCCAGTAGCGCGTGTGGCGGGGCTTGAGCGAGGTGGTGCCCCCAGGCCTCGAGGGCGACGAGGAAGTGGCCGGCCTTCGCGATGGCGTCGATGCCCAGCTCGGGGCGTGATCCGTGGGCGGCGCGGCCTTCGATGACCACGTCGAACCAGGCGAAGCCCTTGTGGGCGAGTGTCACTTCGAGGTGGCTCGGCTCGGTGACGATGGCCGCGTCGGCGGTGAAGGAGTCCAGCACCTCCTCGGTCCCGGAACTGGCGTGTTCCTCGTCGGCGACGCAGGCCAGGATGATGTCGCCGCGGAGCGGCCCTCGCTCGACGGCGCGAGCCGCGGCCGTCAGCATGGCCGCGACACCGCTCTTCATGTCGAAGGCGCCCCGCCCGAAGATCTTTCCGTCGTGTGTCCGTGGATCGAGCGGGTCGCCGTCGTAGTCGGCGAGACTGACGGTGTCGAGGTGCCCGTTGAGCATCAGCGACCTTCCGCCACCCGTACCGCGGGCTACGGCGACGATCGACGGGCGGCCGGGGCGCTTTTCCAGGCGGTGGATTTCGAATCCGCGCGTGGTGAGCCATGCGCCGCAGAAATCGGCGATCGCGGTCTCACCCGCGCCCCCCGGCACGAGACCGGGGTTGACGGAGTCGATGGCGATGAGACGGGCGAGAAGCCGGACAGGGTCTTCGCTGGCTGAGGGCACGGTGTCCTTCTGTTCAATTCTGGTCGGCGAGGCGCAGCAGGGTCGTGGCCAGGACGTCGATGCCGTGCGCGCAGGCCTCGGGCGTGGAGTACTCGCGCGGGTTGTGGCTGATGCCGTCGTACTCGCCCCGCACGAAGATCATGGCGGTGGGGCAGAGCACGGCGATCTCCTGGGCGTCGTGGCCCGCTCCCGACAGCAGGGAGATGTGGGCGAGGCCGTGGTCGTCGGCGGCACGGGCGATGACCTTCTGCACGGTGTCGTCGAAGGGGACGTAGGCGGTCTTGGCCATCCGGCGGGTGGAGATGCTCAGGCCGTTCTCTTCCAGCGTGCGGAGGAAGGCCGCAAGGTCCTGCTCGGCGCGGGCCATGTGAGTGTCGTCGGGGTTGCGCAGGTCGACGGTCAGCTCCGCGCGGGCCGGGACGATGTTGGTCAGGTCCGGATGGACGGCCAGGTATCCGACGGTGGCGCGCAGGTCATCGTAGGAGCCGGAATCGACCATGGCGCGCAGATGGACGATGATCTGGGCCGCAGCCAGTCCGGCGTCGGCGCGTAGTTCGGTGGGAGTGGTGCCGGCGTGGGCGGCGCGGCCGTGGATGATGATCTCCTGCCAGGAGATGCCCTGGACGCCGGTGACGACGCCGATCTCGACCCCGGCCTGGGCCAGGACGGGGCCCTGCTCGATGTGGCATTCCACATAGGCGTGCGGCGGATCGAGCCGCTCACCGGCCAGGCCGACGAAGCCGGTGCGGGCCAGTTCGGCGCCGAGGGTGGCGCCGTCGCGGTCGGTCAGGGCGTGGGCGTAGTCCAGGGTCAGGCGGTTGGCGGCGACCGCGCTGCCGAGCATGTCGGTGCCGAAGCGGACGCCCTCCTCCTCGGTGAAGACCGCGACCTCGATCGGGCGGCGGGTGGTGATGCCGCGCTCGTTGAGCGTGCGGAGCACCTCGATGCCACCCAGGACACCCAGGCAGCCGTCGAACGCACCCGCGGTGGCGACGCTGTCGATGTGCGAGCCGGTCAGCACGGGCCGGGCCTCGGGGTCGGCGCCGTCCCGACGCCCGTAGATGTTGCCCATCTTGTCGATGCGCACGGTCAGTCCGGCCTGCTCCATCCAGGAGATGACCAGGCGCCGTCCGGCCGCGTCGGCGTCGGTCAGCGCCAGGCGGTTCACCCCACGCAGCCCGGTGCGTTCATCGTCGTAGGCGCCGATCTCGGCCAGGTCCATCAGGGACCGCCACAGGCGGTCGCGGTTGACCGTGATGATGTCGGTCATGTTGTCTCCTCCAGGGCGTGCGGGTTGGCGGCGGCGCCTTCGGTGCTCAGCAGGACGATGATCGTGTGGGATCCAACGTCCAGGGCGGCACGGCGCTCGGCGTTTCCGGTGCCGGTCAGCGCGGCCCGGACGCCGGCCAGGGAGGCGGCGCCGCAGGGGCCGGAGGACACGCCGAGGGTCGCCAGGTCGCGGACCGCGGCGGCGCTGTCGGCATCGGTGACCGCCACCGCGGCGTCCAGACCGTCACGCAGGTACGGCCAGGCAAGACTGGAGAGCGTGCCGCAGTTCAGACCCGCCATGGTCGTGACACCGGTCTCCACGCTGACCGGCCGCCGCCGGGTCAGGCTCGCCAGAACGCAGGCCGCGGTGTCGGGCTCCACTGACAGCAGGGCGGGGGCCGGCGGGCGGCTGCGGTAGTGCGTGACGGCGGCCTGGGCCAGCGAACCCACCCCTGCCGGGACGACGACCAGCCCGGGCGAGCCGGCATCACTCAACTGCGCGTCGATCTCGGCGAAGAGGGTGGAATAGCCCTCGACGATCCAGCCGGGGATCTGCTCGTAGCCGGGCCAGGCCATGTCCTGGACGAGCACGGCATCCGGCTCGTCCGCGGCTGTGGCCGCCTGCCGTACGGTCTCGTCATAGCTCCCGCGGATCCGCGTCACCCGCGCGCCTTCGGCGGTGATGGCGGCGACGGCCGACCCGTGCACGCCGTCGGGGACGAAGATGTGGGCGCGGTGCCCAAGTAAGCGGGCCATCCGGGCCACGGCGCGGCCGTGGTTACCGTCGGTGGCGGTGACCAGCCGTACGCGGGCTTCGGGCGGTCGCCGCGACAGGGCCCGGTGGATCGCCCAGGAGGCGCCCAGTGCCTTGAACGCGGGCAGGTCCAGGCGGGAGGACTCGTCCTTGACGAACACCCGGCCGACACCGAGATCCCCGGCGAGGGCGGGAAGTTCGGTCAGCGGGGTGGGCCCGTAGCCGGGCAGGCCCGCGTGGAAGTCCCGCACGCCGGCCGGAGCTGGAGCGCAGGTCCAGAGCCGGGCCGCAGGTCGCGTGAACCACGGCGGACCGCTCGGTGCACCGGTAGAAGGGATCACCATCACACACCCAAGGTGCCATCCCACCCTATCTTCGATCCAGCGAATGTTTTCGACTAGTATTCATCAGGAAAACCGACTGATAGAGGGCCCGTGTTCGACCTGCACCGGCTGCGCCTGCTGCGCGAGCTCAAGCACCGCGGCACGCTCGCGGCGGTCGCCGCAGCCCTGTCCTACAGCCCTTCCACGGTCTCCCAGCAACTGTCATTACTGGAATCGGAGGCCGGTGTCCCGCTCCTGGAGCCCGTGGGCCGACGCGTGCGGCTCACCCCGCAAGCCGAGATCCTCGTCGCCCATACCGAGGCGGTCCTGGAACGGCTGGAGCAGGCCGAGGCCGACATCGCCACCTCCCTGACCGATCTGACCGGCACCCTGCATGTCGCCTCCTTCCAGACCGCGGCCCTGTCCCTGCTGCCGACCGCGCTGACCCTGCTGCGCGACGCCCACCCCCGCCTGCGGGTCCAGGTCACCCAGATGGAGCCGGAACGGGCGCTGCCGGCGCTGTTAGCCCGCGACTTCGACCTGGTCATCGCCGAGGAGTACCCGGGCAACCCGAACACCAGGCCCGCCGAACTGGAGCAGGAGGACCTGCGCGAGGACCTGTTGCGGCTGGCCCAGCCCCAGGCCGCGGCCCCGGCTGGCCCACGGGATGCGCTGCGGGCACTGGCCGACCAGCCGTGGGTCATGGAACCGGAGGGCACCGCCGCCCGGCACTGGTCGATGACCCTGTGCCGCAACGCGGGCTTCGAACCCGACGTGCGGTTCGAGTCCACCGACATCCTCTTCCACGTGCGGCTGGTCGAGCAGGGCCACGCCGCCGCACTGCTCCCCGACCTCGTGTGGTGCGGTCGCCCGCCGACCGTCGCCTTGAGCCCGCTCCCGCGCGGCTGGCAGGCACGCCGGATCTTCACCGCCGTGCGCCGCGGGCGCAGCGGGCATCCCGCCGTCCAGGTCTGCCGGCAAGCCCTCCGGCAGGCGGATCACTCGCCGTGAGATCCCGCCCATGAGAACCCGCGAAGCGGGTCAGTGTGTTGCCTGTGATGCTCAGGGATGGCTGCGGTCAGGCACCGCCCGCGACGGGGATGACGACGATGGGGCAGACCGCGTGGTGGAGCAGCGAGTGGCTCACCGACCCGAGGAGCATCCCGGCGACGCCGCCGCGCCCGCGGGACCCCACCACCAGTAGACCGGCCCGGGTGGAGGCTCTCCTCAACACATCCACCGGATGCCCCCGCTCGATGCGCTCCACGAGTTTGACGTCGGGATAGCGCTCCCTCTGGCCCGTGACCACCTCGGCCAGCAGGAGCCGTCTCGCGCCGGCCTTGTCGATCGCGGCCGGCATGACCTCGGACCTGAAGCCGGCGACGGGTTCACCCCAGGCGTGCACGGCGTGCAGTTCGGCGCCGCGCAGATCGGCCTCGGCGAAGGCGAACTCGATCGCCGCCGCGCAGCCTGGCGAGCCGTCGACACCGACGACCACCTCGTTGCGCGGCTGTGCGCGCCCTTCGCGGACGACGACCACGGGGCAGGTCGCCTGACCGGACACACCCAGCGCGACCGAGCCGAGCAGCAGCCCCCGGAAACCGTCCAGCCCGTGGCTGCCGACCACCAGAAGCTCCGCGTCCTTCGAGGCCCTGATCAGGCTGAGCCGGGGGTCTCCCCACAGCAGTTCGGTCTCCACCTCGATCCGGGGCATCTGGCTGTGAGCCCGCCTCAGTGCGTCCGCCAGCACGGACGTGGCGCTCTCACGCACCAGACGGCCCGCGTACGCGTAGGGGGCGTCCTCTGGCGCTTTGTAAGCCCAGGTGGGCACAGCGTTCACGATGCGCACTCCGGCACCACGCATATCGGCTTCGCGCATCGCCCAGTTCACAGCCCTCAGACCGGCTCGCGAACCGTCGACCCCAATCACGATCATGCCGTCCTCCTTCCTCCGGCTCCATCCCGGGGCGGGTACCGGGGCACCCCGTTGATGGGCCCTCACATCAGCGCGCCGGCGTGTCACGGCCCGGGATGGAGCCGCACCGCGGTGACCTTGTACTCGGGGCATGACGTCACGGTGTCCGCGTGGCCGGAGGTGAGGGTGTTCACCCCGCTGGACGGGAAGTGGAAGGCACAGAAGACCTGCCCGGGTGCCATGTCGCCGCTGAGCCGGGCGATCAGCGTGGCCCGGCCGTGGCGGCTCTCCACCGTGACCGGGTGACCGTCGCCGAGACCGTACCTGGCCGCGTCGGCGGGGTGGAGGTCGAGCCAGTCGGCGCTGTCCAGCCGGATGTTGCCCGTGCGGCGGGTCATGCTGCCGGAGTTGTAGTGCGCCCAGCGCCGCCCGGTGACCAGGATCAGGGGGTAGTGGTCGTCCGGCTCCTCACCCGGCGGGAGGTAGGGGCAGGCGGCGAGGTGGGCCAGCCCGTCAGGTGTGGCGAACCGCTCCCGGTAGAGCGTGGCCTCCCCGGAACTGCCGGGGTCCGGGCAGGGCCACGGGACGGCGCCCTCCCGGTCCAGGCGTTCATGGGACAGCCCCGCGAAGAGTGGCGTCACCCGGCCGCATTCGGCCAGCGCCTCGGCCGGCGTCCGGCAGCCCAGGTCCACGCCGAGCGCCGAGGCGAGGGCGTGTACGGCCGCGAAGTCGGTCATGGCCTCTCCCGGCGGGTCCAGCGCGGGACGCACCCGTTGGAACCGGCGGTCGAAGTTGACGAACGTGCCGTCTTTCTCCAGCCAGGACGCGACCGGCAGCACGACGTCGGCACGGCGTGCGGTCTCGGACAGGAACAGTTCCTGGCAGACGACGAGCGGGCAGGCGTCCAGAGCCTCGGCGACCCGGGTGGCGTCCGGGTCGGTGGCGCAGACGTCTTCCCCCACGATCCACAGCGCCCGTAGCGCTCCCGCGCGGGCGGCCGCGAACATCTCCGGGATGCGCATCCCGGGCCGGTCCGGGACCGGCACCCCCCAGACGTCGGCGGCCCTGGCCCGGGCGGCCGGATCGGTCACCTTCCCGTACCCGGGCAGGACGTCGGGTAGCGCGCCCATGTCGGAGGCGCCCTGGACGTTGTTCTGGCCGCGTAGCGGGTTCACCCCGAAGCCGCGGCCGGTCCCGACCGCACCGCACAGGATCGCCAGATTGGCCAGGGCACGCACCCCGTCAGTGCCGTGAAGGTGCTCGGTGACGCCCAGCCCGTAGACGATCGCCGGCCGCTCGGCCCGCCCGTAGAGCCGGGCGGCGGCGGCCACCTCCTCGGCCGGGACGCCGGTGAGGGCGGCCACCCGGTCCGGTGGGTAGTCGGCGAGCAGCGCGGTGAGCTCCGGCAGGCCGTCGGCTCGGCGGAGCAGGAACTCCTCGTCGATCAGGCCCTCAGCAAGCAACATGTGCGCCAGCCCGTGGAACAGAGCGACGTTGGTGCCGGGGCGGGGCCGCAGGTGCACGTCGGCGTAGCGTGCCAGCCCGACGGCCCGCGGGTCGGCGACGATCAGCCGCGTCCCGCGCAGGACCCGCTGGAGCAACCGCGCGCCGACCACCGGGTGGGCCTCGACCGGGTTCGCGCCTACCAGCAGCAGGCAGTCGGCCCTCTCGACGTCGTCGAAGGTATCGGTGCCTCCGGACAGGCCGAACGAGGCGGTCAGCCCGGCGGCCGAAGGGGCATGGCAGAGCCGGGAGCAGTTGTCGATGTTGTTGGTGCCGATGGCGACCCGCATGAACTTCTGGACCAGGTAGTTCTCCTCGTTGGTGGCTCTCGCCGAGGAGATCGCGGCCACCGCGTCGGGACCGCCCGCGGCGACGGCGGCCCGCAGGCCGCGGGCGACGTGGTCGAGTGCCTCCGCCCAGGTCACCGGCTCCAGGCGGCCGTCGCGGCGCAGCAACGGCCGGGTGAGCCGTTCCGGTGAACGGAGGAAGCCGTGGGCGAAGCGGCCCTTGACGCAGGCATGCCCGCGGTTGACCGGGCCCTCGTGGTCCGGCAGGACGGCCGCCACGTGGCCGTCTCGGGTGAGCACCTCCAGGGAGCAGCCGACACCGCAGTAGCCGCATGTGGTACGGGTGCGCGTGGGAACCGCCGTCCCGCCGAGCGGCAGTCCAGGCTCGGTGAGCGCCCCGGTGGGGCAGGTGTCGACGCAGCCGCCGCAGGCGACGCAGTCGGAGTCGGCCCACGCCCCGCCCGTACCGGGGGCGACCACCGTGTCGGCGCCCCGGCCGACCAGGGTGAGGGCGAATGTGCCCTGGACATCGGCGCACATGCGCACGCACCGACCGCAGGCGATGCACAGATCCCGGTCGAGACGGACATAGGGGTGGGTCTCGTCGCGGCCTCGGCCACCACGCCCCCGGGCGGTCTCCGGCGCGATCCCCAGCGAGTGGCAGAGGCGGGCCAGCTCGCCACCGTCCGCGCCGCCGTCCAGAGCGTAGGGCGGCAGGGCCGCGACGATCAGTTCCACGGCGTCGCGACGCAGCGCTCGCAGCTCGCCGTCGGCCACCTCGATCACGGCTCCGTCGACGGCCGGGCTCACGCACGCGGCCACCACGTTCCCACCGGATCTCACCAGGCAGGTACGGCAGGAGCCCGCCGGGGCCAGACGGTCGTCGTGGCACAGCGTGGGCAGCTCGACGCCGGCCGAGCGCACGGCGGTGAGCAGCGAGGCCCCGTCTTCCAGCCGGACGGTGACACCGTCGACGTCGACCCTCACGGATCCCACCTCCTGAGCCGGTCCCCGTAGGCGCGGGCGACGCTGCGCACCGCGGCGGGTACCCGCCGTCCGAAGGCGCACAGACTGGCCTGACCCATCACCCGGAGCAGCCGCGCGTACTCCTCGCCGGGCGGCGCATCGGCCGAGGCGAGCTCCAGTCCCCGGCGGGAACCGACCCGGCAGGGCGAGCAGGCCCCGCAGCTCTCGGCCTCGGCGAACTCCCACACATGCCGCAGCACCTCCTCCGGTTCCACACGCTGGTCGAAGGCGACGAAACCGGCGTGCCCGAGCGCGGCGCCACAGCTCGCCAGCCCGGCCTCGGTCAGCGGCACGTCCAGCCGGCCGGGGGCGAGGAAGCCTCCCAGCGGGCCGCCCACCTGCAGAACGCTCAACTCCGCCCCCTCGCGCAGGCCGCCGCCCAGCTCGGTGACGATGCGGAGCACCGACGTGCCGATTTCGACCTCGTAACAGCCGGGCCGGGCGAACCGCTCAGACAGGCAGACCAGCTTCGTACCGGTCTCGGCCCGGGTGCCGCGGCGGGCGTACGCGGCCCCGCCTCGCCGCACGATCCACGGGACGGCGGCGAGCGTCTCGACATTGTTGACCACGGTCGGGGCGTCCCACAGTCCCCGCTGTGTCGGATAGGGCGGGCGTGGCCGCGCGCACCCGCGGTCCCCTTCCAGTCCGGCGATGAGAGCGGTCTCCTCGCCGGCGACGTAGGAACCGGCGCCCTCCACCACCTGGATGTCAAGGTCGACGTCGCTGCCATGGACCCTCCGGCCCAGATGCCCCTCCGCATACGCGCGGTCCACCGCGGCCCGCATCCGGGCCAGTGCCCGCGGATACTCCGAGCGCACCAGCACCACGGCGCGGCCGGCCCCGCAGGCGTAGCAGGCCAGCGCCAGCCCCTCCAGCACCCGTTCCGGGTCGTCCTCCATCAGCAGCCGGTCGGCGTAGGAGCCTGGATCACCCTCGTCTCCGTTGGCCACCACCACGGTGTCGGGCGAGCCACCCGCGGCGGCCCACTTGGCGGCCACCGGGAATCCGGCCCCGCCCCGGCCCCGCAGTCCGGAGGTCGTCACCTCGGCATGGACCTGCTCTCGGCTGCGGGTGTTCACGGTTTCGGGCCACACCTGCCAGGCGGTTTCCCCGGCGACGACACCGGCGAGCACGACCGGGTCACCGGTGACGTCGGCGGCCGGGATCGAGGGTGCCCGTGGCAGCGCCCGGCCGGAGAGCTGGGCGGCGACGGCCGGGCCGGTGCAGGGCGTGTCGCCGTCGAGGCAGGCGGGGCTCGCGTAGCAGTAGCCGAGGCAGCGGACACCCTGCAGCGAGACCTCGGCCTGCGGGTCGACGCCGTTCACCACGACACCGAGCGCGTTCTCGACCTCGGCGAGGTGCCGGCCCGCGCGGGCGGCGAAGCAGGCCGCGGCGGTACAGACCCGCACGTGACGGCGGCCGTGCCGGGCGGCGAGGTCGGCATAGAACGTGGCCGGCCCCAGCCCCGCGGCCGCCGGCAGGCCGAACTGCCCGGCCACCGCAGGCGCCCACGCCTCCGGTCCATCCGGCGAACCGGCAGCGGCCCCGGCCAGGGCCTCTGTCAATCGGACACCGGGACGTCCGCACCGGTTGGCCAGCGCGCGGAAGGCATCCAGACGGCCGGCCGAACTCATAGTCCCATCTTGAACCTGCCCACCCGCCTCCTCAGTATCCATAGGCCTGCCCAGGAAGGACCTTTGGTCCTT
The DNA here is from genome assembly GCF_044741965.1 of Streptosporangium sp. NPDC087985. Taxonomy (NCBI): domain Bacteria; kingdom Bacillati; phylum Actinomycetota; class Actinomycetes; order Streptosporangiales; family Streptosporangiaceae; genus Streptosporangium; species Streptosporangium sp. NPDC087985. The sequence goes on along the minus strand of NZ_JBIUTQ010000003.1, from coordinate 434,556 downwards.
CTCTACCGTTTCTCGACCCTCGACCCTGAAAGCACGGGGAGCGCCCGGACTACCTGAGGGGATGGGACCTCCGTCTCTGTCGGCTCCGCCGTACGGCATCGACAGTGGGGAGGGCGGAGGACCCCGGCGCCGGGGCCGGCACCCGGCGACGGTACGGAAGTCCCCCCACCTCAGGACCTCCTGCCCTATCCAGCCGGAAGGGTTCGGACCAGGTTGAAAGGACGAGCTGACGGGAGGCGATCGTCATGATCACTCTGAGTATCATCAAGGCCGACACCGGAGGGTTCGTCGGTCACTCCGCCGTGCACCCGGACATGATGGCCGAAGCCCACCGTGAGATCGACCGGGCGATGGCTGCCGGGCTCATCATCGACGGGCGCGTCGCCAGTTGTGGCGACGACATCTCCCTCATCATGACCCACACCTACGGCACCGACGCGGGGCTGATCCACTCCTTCGCCTGGGACACCTTTCAGGCCACCACCCACATCGCGGAGGGACTCGGCCTGTACGGCGCGGGCCAGGACCTGCTGTCGGACGCCTTCTCCGGCAATCTGCGGGGCATGGGTCCCGGTTATGCCGAGCTGGAGTTCGAGGAACGCCCCTCCGAACCGATCCTGTGCTTCCTGGCCGACAAGACCGAACCGGGGGCCTGGAACCTGCCGCTGTACAAGATGTTCGCCGATCCCTTCAACACCGCCGGTCTGGTCATCGACGAGAAGATGCATGCCGGCTTCGGCTTCGAGGTCTACGACCTGTACGAGGAGAAGCGCATCGTCTTCGACTGCCCTGCCGATCTCTACGACATGCTGATGTACCTTGGCGCCCCGGCTCGCTACGTGGTTCACAGCGTCCGTTCCAAGACCCTCGGCGAGACCGCGGCCGCGACCAGTACCCAGCGGCTGTCTCTCATCGCCGGCAAGTACGTCGGCAAGGACGACCCCGTGATGATCGTCCGCTGCCAGTCGGGCCTGCCCGCCGTCGGCGAGGTGCTGGAACCCTTCGCCTTCCCGTACGCGGTCGCCGGGTGCATGCGCGGCTCACACCACGCACCGCTCCTGCCGGTCTCGGTCGAACACGCGCACCCGTCCCGGTTCGACGGCCCACCACGCGTGGTCGCCCTGGGCTTCCAGCTCCACGACGGCAAACTGATCGGCCCGCGCGACATGTTCGCCGACCCGGCTTTCGATCGCGCACGCGAACAGGCCAACGAGATCATGGACTACTTCCGCCGCCACGGTCCGTTCGAACCACACCGGCTGCCGCTGTCCGACCTGGAGTACACCACCATGCCCTCCCTCGCCAAGCGCCTCGCGAGCCGCTGGACCTCGATGACCACCGAGGTCGCGATGCCTGTCACATGACGGTGCGGCCGATCGACCGGCGATATCAATCGGGCAGCACGGCACGACGGCTGCGAGATCCCGGCCCGGGAGGCCTGCCTCGCCGCCCGGCACGGGGTCGGATCAGTGACAGAGCAGGCCGAACGCGAAAACCGCGGCACTGACAACGGCGATCAGGGCCTCCGCCTTCGGCAGGGAGACGCGTGCCAGCCGTACGACCAGCAGGTTGACCGCCGAGTGGAGGGGGACAGTGGCCAGGAGCAGCCAGGGCTGCCAGGCCAGCAGAAGGGTGAAGCCGATGTGCAGCAGGCTCACGCTGATCCGTTCCAGCACGGCCCACAGCGGTCCGTCGGGACGCAGCATGCCCTGGGCCTCCAGCAGCCGGCGGGCCTCCAGGGACTTCTCGTCCGTCTTGCCCAGCAGGGAGCGGATGAACAGGGCGCTGACCATGGTGTAGACGATCTCGATCGCGGCCCAGCCGTACCCGGCCCACAGCACCTCGGGGAAGCCGGAGACCAGCAGCAGGACCAGCAGTAGCCGGACGATCTCCTCGCAGGGACCCGAGGCCGCCCCGATGATGGTCGTGGCCCGTTCCCGGGGGAGCTTGGCGACCACGGCGGCGATCGGGCCGCGGAGCACGAGCGCGGCCAGCCAGCCGCCCGCGCCCAGGGCGACCGCGTCCCAGCGGGGGGCGCCGGCCCACAGCGTCAGCGCCGCCGCGAGCAGGACCGCGACGGCGGCCAAGGCGGGCAGCGTCCACAGGGTGGACCGGTGCAGACTCTGGGTGGTGGTTGATTCGATACGTGCCATGGGGATCACTTCTGCTCGGACAGTGGCATGACGACGCGCGCGAACACGCGGCGGCGCCTGTCGGGGGCGGGGGGTTTTTCGGCCGCCTCTGTCACCAGCTTGTTCAGCGTGGTCATGAAGGCGAGAAACTCCTCGTCGGTCAGGTTGACCGTGGAGGTGCGGTAGCCGACGCCGTCGGCCATCAGGTCGATGCCGGGACGGCCCAGGTAGCGGGCGAACTCGCCCTGGAGCGTGGCCAGAAAGGTCGCGAAGTAACGCAGGTGGTCCTCGGGGGTGGCGCCCTCCAGGTCCGTGCCGGTCAGCTCGGCGGAGGCGTCGGGCAACGCGAACACCCGCTCCACCGCGCCCCGGACCCGTCGTTCCTCGACGACCCGCAGCACCTCGGCGGCGGCCAGCGTGCCCAGATGCCGGTACAGCGTCGCCTGCGGCACATCCGGGAGCAGCGCGGCGAGGTCGCGGACCGTCAGGGTCCGCCGTCCGATGAACGCCTGCAGAATGCGCAGCCGTACCGGGTGGAGGACCACTTCAGCTCTTCTCACAATCAAGAACGATAACGATCTCAACTATGAGAATGCAAATCCGGTTCTACCGGAATGTGTCAGCTGCCAAGCCGGTCACGCGGAAGGCCCGATCCACAGCCGATTTCAGCAGGATGGCCATGCCGGCGGTCCCGGGCGTACGCCCGGGACCCGGGTAGGTCCGGGACCCGGGTAGGTCCGGTCTGGAAGGCGTCGACGACGTTCTCACGTGCGTCACCCGTGGAGGCAGGGTGAGCCACACCACTGGTGACTCACCTGCTCACGACCTGTGCCGCAGTGCCCTGGCCTCGGCTTCGGCGGCGTCCATCTCGGCGGCCTCCTCCGGAGTGGGGGCGGTGCCGCCGAGGTGGCGGGGCTGCCACCAGGCGCCCGGGGGGATCTCCGGGTAGGTCCGCTGGGCCTCGTCCAGCAGCGCGGCCATGCGTTCGCGCAGGTCGGCGGTTACCGCGTCGTAGTCGTCACCGCGTTTGGCGTACAGCGGCTCGCCGACCAGGATGGTGATCGGCACGTGCCGCTGGAGCAGCTTCCTGGGACGGCCCTTGGTCCACAGCCGCTGGGTGCCCCACAGGGCGATCGGGATCATCGGCACCTTCGCGCCCACGGCCATCCGGACCGCGCCGTTCTTGATCTCCTTGATGGTGAAGGACTGGCTGATCGTGGCCTCGGCGAACACGCCAACGATCTCACCGGCCCTGAGCGACTTCAGCGCCGCGCCGAACGCCGCGGCACCCGCGGCGCGGTCCACCGGGATGTGGTGCATACCGCGCATCAGCGGGCCGGAGATCTTGTGGTCGAAGACCTCCTTCTTCGCCATGAAACGGACCAGGCGCTTGGCCGGCAGCGCGGTCAGACCGGCGAAGATGAAATCGAGATAGCTGATGTGATTGCTGACCAGCACCGCTCCGCCGGTCCGCGGGATCCGCTCGGCGCCCTCAATGCGGATCTTCAGGTCCAGGGCGCGGAACAGGGTCCGCGCAGCCCCGATGACCGGGGGGTACACGATCTCAGCCATGGCTGAACCGTACCTCAGCCCCTCGACGGGATTCGACCGGCGGCACCGCGACCGCACCGGGCGCTCCCCTGGGGAGCCGGTCCGGCTGGGCCGGTCCGTCCCGATGGGCGGGCCGGTGAGGCGCCCCGGTCAGCCGAGCACAGCGTCCAGGAGCAGGGATCCGGCACCGAGCAGTGCCGTGTCGGGACCCGCACGCGTGACGGCGATCTCCAGGTCGCGGGTGGCCAGGGGCAGGCACCGCCCGTAGACGGCGGCGCGGATGGACGAGATGAGCGGCTCGGCCGCGGACAGGCTGCCGCCGACCACGATGGCGTCGGGGTTAAAGAAGTTCACCAGGACGGTGAGCACCTCGCCGATGAGCCGGCCGGCGTTCCTGACCAGGGCGGTGGCCTCGGGCACTCCGTCGTTGACGGCGGTGACGACGTCAACGGGCCGCCGTACGGCGATGCCCTGGTCGGCCAGGGCGCTCATCAGCGCCGCCCCGCTGGCGTAGGCCTCCAGGCAGTCGGGGTGGCCGCAGGAGCATACGACGGAGGAGTCGGACCTGACCCGGACGTGGCTGATGTCGCCGGCCGCGCCCCTCCCCCGGTGCAGCCGACCGTCGACGATCACGCCGCACCCTATGCCGCTGCCGGCTTTCAGCACCATGAGGTTGTCGCAGCCGGGCCACGCGTGGGCCTCGCCGACGGCCATGAGGTTGGCGTCGTTCTCGACGAGCACCGGCAGGTCGTAGTGGGCGCCGAGATACTCGGCGACGGGGAAGTTGTTCCAGCCGGGCATGCGCGAGGGGGAGACCACACGGCCACTGGCGGGGTCGACGGGCCCGGGAATGCCGGCGCCGACCCCGCGCAGGGGGACGCCGGGCGGTCCATGGGTCAGCAGCAGCTCGTCGAACGAGGCCGCCATCCAGTCGAGGGTCGCCTCCGGGCCCAGCGCGATGTCGCAGGGGCGTTCCTCGACGACCAGCGGGGTGCCGCTGAGGTCGAGCAGGGCGAGACGGGCGTGGTGGGCTCCGAGGTCGGCCACCGCGAGCAGCCCGGCGGTGGGGCTGACCCGCAGCCGTCGTGGCCGCCTCCCGCCGCGGGAGGTTCCGGACCCCTCCTCCACGAGCAGCCCGGCGCCGATCAGCTCCTCGACCCGCAGGGAGACGCTCGACGCGGCCAGGCCGGAGAGGCGGGCCAGTTCGGCACGCGACTCGGCGTGGCCGGTGGCGACGAGGCGCAGGAGCTCGCCCTGGCCCCCCCGCACGGGCAACCTCTCTTTGCCTGACATGAACAGAGGAATACCACGTCTGTACTTACTACAGCAATGTGTTGACTTCAACCAGAATCATCCGTTACGTTCCGGTTTATCTTCGATTTCGAAGGAAGATGGCAATGATTCAGGTACAAGGGCTGAACAAATGGTTCGGCGATCATCATGTGCTGCGCGACATCGACCTTGAGGTGGCGCAGGGCGAGGTCGTCGTGGTGATCGGCCCCTCGGGGTCCGGCAAGTCCACGCTGTGCCGCTGCCTGAACCGGCTGGAGAGCGCGGGTTCGGGCGACATCCTCATCGACGGCGTCCCGGCCCCCGTAGAGGGCCGCGAACTGGCCCGCCTCCGGGCCGACGTCGGCATGGTCTTCCAGTCGTTCAACCTCTTCCAGCACAAGAGCGTGCTGGAGAACGTCATGCTCGCGCCGGTGAAGGTGCGCGGCGTCAGCCGTACCGAGGCGGAGCGGACCGCGCGGGAGCTGTTGGCGCGCGTCGGCATCGCCGAGCAGGCCGGCAAGCTTCCCGCCCAGCTCTCCGGCGGTCAGCAGCAGCGGGCCGCCATCGCCCGCGCGCTCGCCATGCGCCCCAAGGTGATGCTCTTCGACGAGCCCACCTCGGCGCTGGACCCCGAGATGGTCGGCGAGGTCCTGGACGTGATGGTCCAGCTCGCCGCCGACGGCATGACCATGGTCGTCGTCACCCACGAGATGGGTTTCGCCCGCAGGGCCGCCGACCGGGTGGTCTTCATGGACGACGGCCAGATCGTCGAGACGGCCGAGCCGGACGCCTTCTTCGAAGCTCCCAAGACGGACCGGGCCAGGGACTTCCTGGCCAAAGTACTCACTCACTGATCACAAAGGATGGTGGGCCCCGATGGTGTCCATGAAGCGGATGGCCGCTGTCGCCGCCGTGGCGATGATCGGCCTCTCGGCCTGTTCCGGCACGGACTCGGGCGCCTCGGCGGTGCCGGGCGAGGCCAAGGGGACCGGTGACCTGATTGCCAAGGCGCCGGTGGCGGCCGCCGCCGACATCCTGCCCGGCTCCACGATGGAGAAGATCAAGCAGCGCGGCGAGCTGATCGTCGGCGGGTCTCTCGACGCCCCGCTGCTGTCGCAGCAGAACCCGACGACCGGCGAGGTCGAGGGGTTCGACGCGGACATGGGCAAGGCGCTCGCCAAGTACATCATCGGCGAGCCCAAGGTGAAGATCGTCAACTCGGCCTCGGAGACCCGTGAGGCGCTGCTGAGCAACGGCACCGTGGACGTGGTCTTCCAGACCTACACGATCACGCCGGAACGGGCCGAGCAGGTCGCCTTCGCCGGGCCGTACTACTCCTCGGGCCTGTCCCTCGCGGTCAGGAAGGGTACGGCTGGCATCGTCAAGCCGGAGGACCTGAACGGCAAGACCGTCATCGCCGGAGCCAACACCCCGGCCATCTCGGCGATCAAGAAGCTCGCGCCGCAGGCGAAGATCGTGACGTTCGGCAGCGACCCCGAGTGCATGCAGGCGCTCAAGCAGGAGCGCGGCGACGCCTACGTCCAGGACGAGATGCTGCTGGTCGCCAACGCCCAGAAGGACCCGTCGGTCCAGGTCGTCGGAGCGCCGTTCACGACCGACCCGTACGGCATCGGCCTCAAGCACGGCGACGAGCAGTTCAAGACGTTCGTCAACGACTGGCTGAAGAAGATCCAGGCCGACGGCACCTGGCAGCAGACCTGGAAGAACTCCCTCGGCACGGTCGTCAAGGGCGAGGCTCCCACCCCGCCGCAGATCGGATCGGTTCCGGGCTCCTGATGTCGGCGATCCTGGATCACCTGCCCGAGTTCTGGCAGGGCCTGGTCGTCACCCTCCAGATGACCGCGGCGTCGTTCGCCGGCGCCGCGGTCATGGGGGTGGTGATCACGGCCATGCGGGTCAGCCCGGTCGGCGTACTGCGCGGGATCGGCACGGCCTACGTGGAGACCTTCCAGAACCTGCCCCTGCTGGTGCTGCTGGTGCTCGCCGTCTTCGGCCTGCCGGAGATCGGGATCAAGGCCGACCTGCTGGTGACGGCCATCGTGGTCATCGCGCTCTACCAGGCCGCCTACATCGCCGAGGCGCTGCGCTCGGGTGTCAACGCCGTCTCGGCCGGGCAGGGTGAGGCGGCCCGCGCGCTCGGGCTGAGCTTCGGCCAGTCCCTGCGCCACGTGATCCTGCCGCAGGCGCTGCGCACGGTGATCCAGCCGCTGGGCAACGTCTTCATCGCGCTGACGATGAGCACCTCGCTCGCGGCCGCGGTCGGTGTGGTCGACCTGACCGCCGCGGCCAACCGGGTGAACCTGACGGAGGCCCAGCCCATCCCGATCTTCGTCGGGGCGGGCCTGGCCTACGCGCTGATCGCCGCCTGTGCCGGATTCGTCACCGGGCGGCTCGAACGACGGCTGGTGATGGTCCGTTGAGCAGCCTGCTCTTCGACGAGCCCGGGCCGCGGGCCCGCCGCAGGATCCGCGTCGCGACCGTGGTTGGTGCGGTCGCGGTGCTGGGCCTGCTGGCGCTGGCCGTACGCCAGTTCGCCGCCGCCGGCCAGCTCGACGCCGACCGCTGGCAGCCGTACGCGACGTGGCCGATGTGGCGCTACCTGCTCGACGGGCTCTGGTCCACCGTGCTGGCGGCGGTCGTCTCGGCCGTACTCGCGATGGCGGCCGGACTGGCGCTGGCCCTCGGGCGGCTGTCGCGGCGTCGCTGGGTGCGCGCGCCCGCCGCCACGTACGTGGAGGTCGTGCGGACCATCCCGGCGCTGCTGCTGGTCTACATAGTGCTGTTCGCGCTGCCCCGCTACGGGCTGGACCTGCCACTGTTCTGGAAGCTCGTGGTGCCGCTGGCGGTCTCGAACGCGGCGGCGTTCGCGGAGATCTTCCGGGCCGGGATCCTGTCCGTCGAGCGCGGCCAGAGCGAGGCGGGCCTGGCGGTCGGGCTGACCCACGGTCGGACGATGCGCATGATCGTGCTCCCGCAGGCGGCCCGGCGCGTGCTGCCCTCGATCGTCAGCCAGTCGGTCGGCCTGCTGAAGGACACCTCGCTGGGCTTCGTGGTCAGCTACGCCGAACTGCTCTACAGCGGCAAGGTCCTGGCGACCTACAACGGCCTGCTCATCCAGACCTACATCGTCGTCGCGCTGATCTACCTGGTGGTCAACGCGTCGCTGTCCAAACTCGCCCGTACCCTCGAAGCCCGCCAGCGGCGAACCCGCCAATCACGAAGGAGAATCACCCGTGCCTGAACTGGTCCCGCCCGCCGGGGGAGGTTCCGGATTCGTCCCGCTCGCCGAGGTGGTGCGCTCCGGATTCACCGAGAGCGTGCACTTCGGGAGCGCCGTCGGTCTCGCGCCCGACGGCGGCGCGGTGGTCACCCGCGGCCCGGTCGGCGCGCCGGTGCTGCCGCGCTCGTCGGCCAAGCCGTTCCAGGCGCTCGCGTGCCTGCTGTCCGGAGCCGATCTGCGCGGCCCGCGCCTGGCCATCGCCGCCGGCAGCCACACGGGTGAGGACTTCCACGTGCGGCTGGTCGCCGAGATGCTCGGCGAGGCGGGGCTGGGATTCGACGCCCTCGGCTGCCCCGCCGACTGGCCGGAGGACGAGGCCACCCGGCACGCGCTGATCCGGGGCGGCCTGACCGCCTCCCGGGAGCGGATGAACTGCTCCGGCAAGCACGCCGCGATGCTCACCGCGTCGGTGGCCTCGGGCTGGGCGGTCGACTCCTACCTCGACGCCGGCCATCCCCTGCAGCGACGGGTCCAGGACGTGGTCGAGGAGCTGTCGGGAGAGAAGACGGCCCACGTCGCCGTCGACGGATGCGGCGCGCCGCTGTTCGGGCTGTCGCTGACCGGGCTGGCGCGGGCCGTACAGGGCCTGGTCCTGGCCGCGCCCGGCACGGCGCCGCGGGCGGTCGCCGACGCGATGCGCGAGCATCCCGAGTACGTCGGCGGGACCGGACACATCAACACCTCGCTGATGCGGGCGCTGCCGGGGGCGGTGGCAAAGGGCGGGGCCGAGGGCGTGCTCGTCGTCGCGCTCGCCACCGGGCACGCGGCGGCGGTCAAGGTCATCGACGGGAGTCCGAGAGCCACGACCGCGATCGCGCTGGCCACGCTCCGGGCGGCGGGGGGCGAGGTCACCTCTGCCGAGGAGTTCGCGCGTGTTCCGGTGCTGGGCGGGGGCGTCCCGGTCGGCGAAATCCACACTTTGGGGGATAAATGAGCCTTACCTATGAGATCTGCATTGACAGTACGGCAGGCGCGCTGGCGGCCGAGCAGGCCGGAGCGCACCGGGTCGAGCTGTGCTCGGCCCTCTTCGAGGGCGGCCTGACCCCGACCCTCGGCACCGTCGAGGCGACCCTCACGGCGGTCTCGTCGATCCGCGTCCACGTGATCGTCCGCCCCCGGGGCGGGGACTTCATATACGACGGGTACGAGATCGCGGCCATGGAGCGCGACGTGGCCGCCATCCGGGACGCGGGCGCGCAGGGCGTGGTGATCGGAGTGCTGACGCCGTCGGGCGAGGTGGACGTCGAGGTGGCCAAGCGGCTCATCGCCGCGGCCGGGGATCTCTCGGTCACCTTCCACCGGGCCTTCGACATGACCGCCGACCCTTTCGCCGCCCTCGACACGCTCACCTCGCTGGGCGTCGACCGGGTGCTCACCTCCGGCCAGGACACCACGGCGCTGGAGGGCGCGCCGCTGATCGCCTCCCTGGTCGAGCGGGCGGGTGACGGCCTGATCGTCATGCCCGGCGGCGGCATCACCCCCCGCAACGTGAGCCGCGTGGTCGAGGCGACCGGGGTCAAGGAGATCCACTTCGCCGCTCTCGTGGACGCTCCCAGCCCCGCCGTCCACCGCAACCCCCACCCGTTCATGGGTGGTGAGCTGCGCCGCCCCGAGTACGCCCGCCTGGTCACCTCACCGGGCCTGGTCTCCGAGGTGATCGCCTCCTCCGGAGCCTGAAAGGCCGCGGGCTCACACGCCGGTGGGCATGGTCTCCAGCTCGCCGCGGCTCTCCCGCTCCAAGTGCAGCGGCTGCAGCGCGGAGGTCCTGGTGATCCAGCACAGGGCGTCGTAACGGTCGCCCATCGTGCTGGGCACGTAGTTACGCCGCTCCCGTATCGGGTCGTACACCACGCCGATGGCGCGATGTCCCAGCCGGGTGGTCAGCCAGTGGGCGTCCGGCTGGTCGGAGAAGACGAACAGCGCCCGGTGGTCCAGATCGGTCTCCATACTGCAGAGCAGCCCTTCGAGGGTGTCCCTGGGCGGCGGAGGCACCGACATGACCTCCATGGACGCCCCCCACCGCGGAGCCGCGATCACCTCGCCGTAGGCGGTGGCGAAGCCGACCAGCACGACGCCGTCCGGGCCGTGCCGCTCCCTGGCGAGCTGGCCGAGGTTGACGATCCCGCCCCGCGCCATCTCGGTGGCCCTCGCATCGCCGATGTGGGTGTTGTGGGCCCACACGACCACCTTCGCGTCCTCGCCGTGGAAGTGCAGCAGCCGGTCCAGGGTGTCGGCCATATGGGTGTCGCGGACGTTCCATGACTCCGCGCCGCCATTGATCATGGACCGGTAGTAGCGCGCGGCGGCCACCGCCACCTCGGCGTTCTGCCAGATGTTCAGCCTCTCGACCGGATCGTTGGAGTCGGCGGAGACCGCCTGCCGTATCCGGCTCAGCAGCGTGGCCACCTCCTCCTCACACCCCTCGGGCACCAGCCGGGTGCTCCGGGCGTACGCCTGCGGGTCCTCGTTGTACGGCTCGAAGCACCGGTAGGCCTCAAGCGCGTGCTGCATGTAGTCGGGGTGGTACTCGTGCAGGTAGAGGACAATGGCCCGCAGCGACTCCCACAGGCTGTAGACGTCCAGGCCGTAGAAGCCCACCCGCTCCTCGGGCGGCAGGCTCGCATTGTGGCCCCGTAGCCACCGGCAGAAGTGCGCGGTCTCCAGGTTGGCCCACATCCAGGTCGGCCAGCGCCGGTAGGCGTCCAGCACCTCCTGCGGATCCTCCGGCGCGCCGTCCGCCAGCACGACCGAGCGGTTGACCTCCCAGCAGTCCGGCCAGTCCCCCTCCACCGCCACGAAGGAGAAGCCGCGCTCATCGATGAGCCGGCGGGTCAGCGCCGCCCGCCAGGCGTAGAACTCGTGGGTCCCGTGACTGGCCTCGCCGACCAGCACGCACCGGGCCTCGCCGATGCGGTCTATCAGCGGGTCGAGGTCGGCCACCTCCCCCAGCGGAAGGGCCATCCCCCGGACTTCATCCGTTTCATCCATGTGACATCCGTTCCAGCAGCTCGGGCTCCGGCCTCCCCCGGTGACGGGGAACGCGCAGCCGCGACATGCGTGTCGGCGGCGCCGTCCGGCGCGCTCGAAGCCCGTAGATCGGGAGGTGCCCTCTTCCGACTCGTTCCCGGTCCACGAAATTCAATCCCTGTTTGTGGAGGTTTATCGCTACTTACGAAGTTCGGCGCGGCAGCTCGCCAAGGGAAGGGAATGCCGTAGGTGAGGAAGTGGTTGCCTACTCGCTGGACGGCCACGTCGCGTGTGGGCCGAGTCCGGCGTTGCTGTTCACGCTCAACCCGCAAGGAGAACTTCCTCACGTGACGACGACAACGACCTCGGGGGGCGTCGGCCTCAGGTCGGAGCGCGGTCCTGTACTCGCCGCCATCATGCTCTGCACCGGTCTGGTGGCACTCGACAGCACGATCATCGCGACGGCGGTGCCGTCCGTCGTCAGCGACCTGGGAGGTTTCTCCCAGTTCCCCTGGCTCTTCTCGATCTATCTGCTCGCCCAGGCGGTGACCGTCCCCCTCTACGGCAAGCTCGCCGACCTTTTCGGGCGCAAGCCGGTGATGTTCTTCGGCATCGCCGTGTTCCTCCTGGGCTCGGTGCTGTGCGGGGCCGCCTGGAACATGCCGGCGCTCATCGTCTTCCGCGCCCTGCAGGGCATCGGTGCCGGAGCCGTACAGCCCATGAGCGTCACGATGGTGGGCGACCTCTACTCCGTCGAGGAACGCGCACGCGTGCAGGGGTACATCGCGAGCGTCTGGGGCGCCTCCTCCGTGATCGGGCCCACCCTCGGCGGCCTCTTCTCGGAGTATCTCTCGTGGCGCTGGATCTTCTTCATCAATCTGCCGCTCGGCGCCGTAGCCGCCTGGGTGCTCGCCCGGCGCTTCAAGGAGCGGGTGACCCGGAGCTCCCACCGGATCGACTACCTCGGAGCGACGTTGCTCATGGTCAGCTCCTCCCTGATCATCCTTGGCCTGCTCGAAGGCGGGGTGGCGTGGAGCTGGGGATCCGTTCCGAGCCTGCTCGTCTTCGCGGCCGGTGCCGTCACGGCGGTCGCGTTCGTCCTCGTGGAGCGCAGGGCAGCCGAGCCCATCCTGCCGCTGTGGGTGTTCCGTCACCGCACGCTCGCCGGTGGCAACCTCGTCGGGCTGAGCGTCGGCGCGCTCATGATCGGCCTCAGCTCGTACGTGCCGACCTACGCGGAGGGGGTCCTCGGCACCGGCGCCCTGGTCGCCGGCTTCGCCCTGGCCGCGCTCACCGTCGGCTGGCCCATCGCCGCGACCCTGTCGGGACGCGCCTACATGCGCATCGGCTTCCGTGACACGGCGCTCATCGGCAGCGGCCTGGTCGTGGCCGGCGCCCTCCTGTGCGCCCTGCTCACCCGGCACGCCCCGATAGGGGCGGTCGCCGGAGCGTGCTTCGTCGTCGGTGCCGGTCTGGGGCTCGTGTCGAGCCCGACGATGGTCGCCATCCAGTCCGTCGTCGGATGGGAGCGCCGCGGCGTCGTCACGGCGACCAACATGTTCTGCCGCTCCATCGGCAGCGCGGTCGGAGCCGCGGTTCTCGGAGCCATCGCCAACGCCACACTGGCCGACCGCTTCGCCCATCCACCGGCCTCGGTGGCCGGCCGGCTGCCCGACAGTGTCGACGCGACGAGCCTGGTGCTCGGTGGCCAGGGTCCGGGCGTGGAGTCAGCCGTGGCGTCCTTCATCCGCACGGCCCTCTACGATGCCACCCACAACATCTTCCTCGCGCTCGTCGTGGTGGCCGTGCTGATCGTGGGCGCCCTGCTGCTCATGCCCAGGCGTACCGAACAGCTCACGTTCAGCTGATGGAGCCACCGGCCGGCGTTCTCCGCAGGTCGGCGGGGCGAAACGGTCCGGGAAAACGTCGGTGCGATCTTCTAGGCTGGGCCCATGGCACGTGCTAACGACGCCGTGGCGTCCGCTCTGGAGGAGTACGCCGAGCTGTTCGCGATGACGGGGGGCGACCCGTTCCGGGTGCGCAGCTACCAGAAGGCGGCCAAGGCGATCGCCGGTTTCCCCGAGGACATCGCGACCACGGCGGTGCGGAGCGTGCCGGGGGTGGGCGAGGCGATCGCCAAGAAGGTCGAGGAATACCTGGAGAGGGGGAGCTTCCGCCAGCTCGACGACCTGCGCGGAAAGGTCCCCGACGGGGTGCGGAGGCTGACCAGGATCGCCTCGCTCGGACCGAAGAAGGCCGTCTTCCTCTTCCAGGAGCTCGGCATCGACTCCCCCGAGGCCCTCGCCGGAGCCATCGCGCAGGGGCGACTCAAGGGCCTGAGGGGCTTCGGCCCCAAGACCGAGGAGAACCTGCTCAAGGGCATCGAGCAGCTGGAGCAGACCAGCGCCAGGGTGCACGTCGGCGTGGCCATGGACCTGGCCGAGCGGATCATCGCCTCGCTGCCCGCCGAGCGGATCGCCTACGCCGGATCGCTGCGCCGGATGAAGGACACCATCGGCGACATCGACATCCTGGCGGTCGGCCCGGGGACCCTGATGGACGACTTCAAGAGCCGTCCATACGTCGCGGAGGTCATCGCCTCGGGCGAGAAGAAGACCTCGATCCACACCACCGAGGGCATCCAGGTCGACCTGCGCCTGGTTCCGGCCGAGTCGTGGGGCGCCGCGTTGCAGTATTTCACCGGTTCCAAGGAGCACAACGTGCACCTGCGTGAGATCACCGTGAAGAAGGGCTGGAAGCTCTCCGAATACGGCCTGTTCGACGGTGACCGGGTGATCGCGGCCGAGCGCGAGGAGGACATCTACCAGGCGCTCGGCATGCCGTGGATCCCCCCGACGCTGCGCGAGGACAGCGGAGAGATCACCGCCGCGCTCAGAGGCGAGCTGCCCGTGCTGGTCACCGTGGGCGACCTCCGGGGCGACCTGCACACCCACACCGACCTGACCGACGGCATCGCCTCCCTGGAGGACATGGTCGCGGCGGCCCGTGCGCGCGGCCACTCCTACTACGCGGTGACCGACCACGCGCCCGACCTGGCGATGCAGCGGATGACCCTGGACAAGGCACTGGAGCAGCGCGAGCGGCTGCGCCGGCTCCAGCCGGGCTATCCGGAGATGAGACTGCTGCACGGCACCGAGCTCAACATCGCCCCCGACGGCTCGGTCGACTGGCCGGCCGAGGTGCTGGCGGGTTTCGACGTGTGCGTGGCGAGCGTGCACTCGCACTTCACCCAGTCGCGCGAGGAGATGACCCGCCGGTTCATCACGGCGTGCGAGAACCCGCACGTGCACATCATCGGCCATCCCACCACCCGCAGGATCGGCAGGCGTCAGCCGGTGGACGCCGACTGGGACGCGGTGTTCCGCGCCGCCGCCCGCACCGACACCGCGATGGAGATCGATTCCTTCCCCGACCGCTCCGACCTACCTGCCGATCTGGTGCGTCTGGCGCGCCACCACGGTGTAACGTTCTCCATCGACAGCGACGCCCATGCGGTGCCCCACCTGGACAACCAGCGGTTCGGCGTGGGCATCGCCCAGCGCGCCTGGCTGACCGCCGACGACGTGATCAACACATGGCCGCTGGGGCGGCTGTTAGCCTTCTTGGGTCGCTGAGGGTTACAGAGGTTTCTCCCCCCTCCGTAAATTACATGTTTTTTTGGTAGGAAATATGTGTAGGCGGAGAAGGGGTGTCGAATGCTGCACGAGGACCTGAACGACGAGGCCGGCCACCAGCGTGCTCGCGCCGAGCGGCCCGCCGGGGACAGGTGCGACCGGCTCCGGCTCGCGGCCGTCGGCGGAGAGCCGGTCTCCGGGGAGGGCACCCGGGGGATCGTCAAGCCGCTGCTGCCGGAGACGTTCATCGCGCACGGGACCAGCGCCGAGATGCGCTGGGAGGCGATGCGCGACGTCGGCTACCACGTGCCCAACGACCGTTTCTTCGTGCGCAGCCACACCTCGACCCCGATCATCGACGCGGCGACCTGGCGGCTGGAACTGCACGGCACAGGGCTGCGCAACCCCCGGAGCTTCGGCTACAAGGAGCTCCTCGAACTCCCCGCGGTGACGATGGACGTGGCCATCGAGTGCGCGGGCAACGGCCGGAGCCTCTTCGCCACCCAGCAGGGCCAGAAGGTCTCCGGAACCCCCTGGCGGCTGGGCGGCATCGGGGTCGCCCGCTGGCGCGGGGTGCCGCTGGCCACGGTGCTGGAGCGGGCCGGGCTCACCCCTGACGCCGTCGACGTCATGCCGCGGGGACTCGATCCCGACTACGTGGCCGACGGGATCAACCTGGGCCGGGTGCGCCGCCCGATCCCGGTGTCCAAGGCGCTCAGGGACGTGATCCTCGCCTACGAGATGAACGACCGGCCGCTCCCGCCCGACCACGGCTATCCGGTGCGGCTGGTCGTCCCCTCCTGGATCGGCCTGGCCTCGATCAAGTGGGTGGGCGACATCGAGGTCTCCACCTCGCCGCTGACCTCACCGTGGAACACCGAGCTCTACCGGATGTTCGGCGCGGCCTACCCTCCGGAGGGCAGTGCCCCACTGACCGTCCGGGGAGTCAGGAGTGCCTTCGAACTGCCCTGGGAGGCCCGGCTCATCGCCAGGCGGACGCACCTGCTGTACGGGCGGGCCTGGTCGGGCAACGGCCGGATCGCCGGGGTGGAGGTGAGCTTCGACGACGGCGTCACCTGGCACCGCGCCCAGCTGCAGGGCCCGCAGATCGGCCCGGCCTGGACCCGCTGGCACATCACCTGGAACCCCCCGCAGACCGGCCCGCACGTCCTGCTCGCCCGGGCCACCGACGAGACCGGCGCGGTCCAGCAGATGCGCACCACCCCCAACGACCACGGCTATCTTTTCGACGCCGTCGTGCGCCATCCCGTGACGGTCGTGAGCGGGTAATCACCACCGCCGTCACCCCTGCCCCACCAATCACAGATCAATTCCGTACGCGACTCTTACTTCTCCGAACCGGCGTACGGGCTCCCTATACGACACTCTCATTACGGGTGACCAGGCAACATTCCATATCGAAATCCACGGCCGGGCCACCGGACTTCATCCAGAAAAATCCCCACGTCGCTCAGCGGAAACACGGCGGAAACAGACCCGGGCGATGATGGCCAGGTCCTTTCATATCCACCTTCCATCAGGAGCTCAATCGATGCGCCAGCTGACCGCACTCGACGCGCAGTTCCTGCACGCCGAATCAGCGACCACCGCGGCCCACGTCGCCGGGGTCGCGATTCTCGACCCGGCCTGGGCTCCCACGGGTCTCATCACACGCCAGGCACTGATCGAGCTGATGCGCGAGCGGTTGCATCTCGCCCCGGCGCTGAGCCTGCGCCTGACCGGCGTGCCGTTCGGCCTCGACCATCCGTACTGGACGGAGGTTGCCGATCTCGACGTCGCCGACCACATCTACGAGATAACCCTTGCCCTGCCCGGCGACGAGGCGCAACTCGCCAAGGAGATCGCCCGGCTCCACGAGCGCCGGCTGGACCGGACCCGTCCCCTCTGGGAGATGCATCTCATCCAGGGCCTGACGGGCGGCCGGGCCGCCCTCTACGCCAAGGTCCACCACTGCGCCATCGACGGCGTGTCGGGCGCGGACACCCTGGCGGCCCTGCTCGACCTCACCCCCGAGCCCCGGGTGGTCGAGTCACCCGCACCGCCTCCCGAGACCACGGTTCCCTCCCCCGCCGCCATGTTCGCCTCGGCTGTGACCCGGTCGATGACCCACCCCGTCAGAGCCCTGCGCTCACTGGTCAGGATGGTGGCCGACCTCGACACGATCCCGGTGGTCGCGGCTCTTCCTGGAGCCCGGGCGATGGCCGCGGCCACCCGGACGATCTGGATGGACTCCGGAGAGATGCCGGAGATGCCGTCCCTATCCGCACCGCGCACGCCTTTCAACGGCCCGATCAGCGCCAGGCGGCACTTCTCCTACGGCTCGATCCCGCTCGCCGACGTCAAGCAGGTCGCCAAGACCTTCGGAATCAGCGTCAACGACGTGGTCATGACCCTGTGCGCCTCGGCGCTGCGTTCCTGGCTGCACGAGCGTGACGCCCTGCCGGACCAGCCGCTGATCGCCGCCATCCCGGTGGCGGTCCGCACGTCGAGCGCGCAGGACACGGTCGGCAACCAGCTCTCCGTCATGATCGCCCCGATGCCGACCGACCTGGCCTGCCCTCTCGACCGGCTGCGGGTCATGGGGAAGACAATGCTCACGGCCAAGCGGCGCTTCGCCGGCTCCCCCGCCACCTGGCTGAGCGAGCTGTCCTCGATGTTTCCCGCGGCCGTCACCGCGCTGGCGACCTCCACCGTCTTCCGGCTGGCCTCGATCGTGCTGCCGCCGATCAATCTGATCATCTCGAACGTTCCGGGGCCGCAGCTCCCGCTGTACCTGTGCGGCGCCCGGGTGCTCGGCTACTACCCGATGTCGGTGCTGACCGACCTGAGCGGCGGGGTCAACATCACCTGCTTCTCCTACGACGGCTCGCTGAACTTCGGCATCCTCGCCTGTCCCGACCGGGTGGAGGACGTGTGGCGGCTGATGGGTCACCTGCAGGAGGCGATGGAGGAGCTGATGGAGCTGGCCGCCCCCGCTCCGAGCATGGAGGGCGTGGAGGGCATGGAGGCGGTCCCGGCCTGAACGGGGCTCACCCCAGGGCGTGGGCGATCAGCTCGGCGACCGCGTCGGGGTCGATGTGGTGACCGGTGAGCTGGCAGAGGTTCTCCTGGTAGAGCAGCACCGCGGCGAAGGTCACCGCGGCCACCTCCAGCCGGGCGGCGTCGCCGCGCGCCGTGGGCAGCGCCAGCTCCAGTGCGAAGCGTGCCCGCCGGATGATCTCGCTGTTCAGCCGGCCGAGCCGCTCACGGACCGAGCCGTGCGTGTCGACCTCGCGGAACAGGATGCGGCGCATCGCCGGGGACGCGCTGAGGGGCAGGCGGCGGGCCAGCCGCGACAGGGCGCCCGCGGCATCGCCAGGGACGGCCTCCACCTCGGGAGACTCCTCCACGTGCGTGCGCTCGTCGATCAGCGCGACCAGCACGTCGATCTTCTTCGAAAAGTAGTGGAAGACGAGGCCCTTGGGCACGCCGGCCAACCGGGCGATCTCCGCCGTGGGGGTCGCCTCGTAACCGCCCCCGGCGAACAGCTCCTCCGCGGCGTCGAGGATGCGCGTGCGCGCATCAAGGTCAGAGGTGTCGCGCGTGCGCCTGGACGTACCGGAGCGCTGCCTGAAGCTGCTCACAGTCCCGACCATAGCCTCTGACCGGGCCGGATGCCCATGCCGCTACGGAAAGAGTGCCGTATGCGGGCCGTCCAGGACGCGCGGGCACCGGGGAGGCCGGGGAAGTGCCCCGTTACCTGGCAAATAGAGTGAAGACCATGAGTCTTTCCGAGCTGAATCTCTTCCCTCTCTGCCTGGGCGGCAACGTATTCGGGTGGACCGCGGACCGTGACGCCTCGTTCGCCGTCCTGGACGCCTATGCCGAGGCGGGCGGCAACTTCATCGACACCGCCGACGTCTACTCCGCTTGGGCCCCCGGGCATTCCGGCGGGGAGTCGGAGACGATCATCGGCGAGTGGATGGCCTCCCGCGGCAACCGCGACCAGATCGTGGTGGCCACCAAGGTCGGCTCGCTCGACAGCCGTCCAGGGCTGTCGGAGGCCAACATCCGCGCGGCCGTCGAGGACTCGCTGCGGCGGCTCCAGACCGACCACATCGACCTGTACTGGGCGCACATCGACGACGCCGGGACTCCGCTGGAGGAGACCCTCGGTGCGTTCGACGCCCTGATCCGCGAGGGCAAGGTCCGTAACATCGGGGCCTCCAACTACGGTCCCGAGCGGCTGGCCGAGGCGCTGGCGATCTCCGACCGGGACGGCCTGGCCCGGTACGGCGTGCTGCAGCAGCGCTATAACCTGATGGAGCGCGACTACGAGGGCGCGCTGCGCGACGTGGTTCTCTCTGCGGGACTGACCAGCGCGCCGTACCACGGCCTGGCCAGCGGCTTCCTGACCGGCAAATACCAGCCGGGGGTCGAGGTGGACAGTCCTCGCGCGGAGCGGGCGTCGGCTTACCTGGCGACCGAACGCGGTCCCCGGGTGCTGGAGACCCTGGACAAGGTGGCCGCCTCCCACGGCGTCACCCCGCCCGCCGTCGCACTCGCCTGGCTGGCCGCCCAGCCCACGGTGGCCACGCCGATCGCCAGCGCCCGCAACGTCGAGCAGCTCACGCCGTTGCTCGCAGTCGCCGAGCTGACCCTGACCGACGACGAGCTGGCCATGCTGGACGAGGCGTCCCGCTGAAAGCGGTACGGCCGGGCAGCACGCCCGGCCGTACCCACCCGGGGCCGGGCCCGTAACCGCGGCCGTATCCCGCGCGGTCACCACGTCCGCAGGGGCCCGGCCGCACCACGGCCGGGCCCCTTCTCCGGTTCCGCTGAGGGGCGCCCGGTGCCGGGTGCCCCTCCCGGTGTCGGTTGACCGACCGGCTCAGTGCTGGGCGGCCTTCTCCGCGCCGATGCCGGTGAGGGAACGGACCTCGATCTCGGCGTACTTGCCGGCGTTGTACTCCTTGCTGAGCCGGGCCCCGATGAACCCGGCCAAGAAGCCGATCGGGATCGAGATGAGGCCGGGGTTGCTCAGCGGGAACCAGGCGAAGTCCGCGTCCGGGATCAGCGAGGTGGCGCTGCCCGACACGACCGGCGAGAAGATCACCAGGATCAGCGCGGAGACCAGGCCGCCATAGATGGCTGAGATCGCCCCTGCGGTGTTGAACCGCTTCCAGAACAGGCTGTAGAGGATCGCCGGCAGGTTTCCGGAGGCGGCGACCGCGAAGGCCAGCGCGACCAGGAAGGCCACGTTCTGCCCCTGCGCGAGGATGCCGAGCCCGATGGCGACCGCGCCGATCACGAAGGCGGCGATCCTGGCGACCAGGACCTCCTCCTTGTCGGTGACGTTGCCGCGCTTGAACACGTGGGCGTAGAGGTCATGGGCGAAGCTGGAGGAGGAGGCCAGCGTCAGACCGGCGACGACCGCCAGGATCGTGGCGAAGGCGACCGCCGCGATGATGGCCAGCAGGATCGTCCCCCCCACCTCGCCGAAGATGGCCGTGCCGACCGCCTCGGCGAGCTGCGGGGCGGCGGTATTGCCCGCCTTGTCCTGCGCCACGATCGCCTTGCCGCCGACCAGCGCCGCGGCGCCGAACCCCAGCACGAGGGTGAGCAGGTAGAAGACACCGATGATGCCGATGCCCCAGAGGACCGACTTCCGGGCCTCCTTCGCGGTGGGCACCGTGTAGAAGCGGATCAGGATATGCGGCAGGCCCGCGGTGCCGAGCACCAGCGCCAGGCCCAGGCTGATCAGGTCGAGTTTGCCCGCGATGCCCTGAGCCTCGGTGCCGTACTTCAGGCCCGGGTTGAGGAACGCGTCACCCTTGCCGCTCTGCGTGGCGGCGTCTCCGAGCAGACCGGAGAGGTTGAACCCGTACTTGCCGAGCACCAGCAGGGTGATCAGGGTCGCGCCGGTCATGAGCAGCACGGCCTTGACGATCTGCACCCAGGTGGTGCCCTTCATTCCGCCGACCACCACATAGACGATCATCAGCAGGCCGACGCCGACGATGGTGAGCGCCTTGCCGGTCGGCGAGGTGACGCCGAGCAGCAGGCCGACGAGCGCGCCCGCGCCGACCATCTGGGCCAGCAGGTAGAAGATCGACACGACGATGGTGGAGACACCCGCCGCGGTGCGGACCGGCCGGGGGCTCATCCGGAAGGCCAGGACGTCGGCCATGGTGAACTTACCGGAGTTACGCATCAGCTCGGCGACCAGCAGGAGCGCCACCAGCCAGGCGACCAGGAAGCCGATCGAGTAGAGGAAACCGTCGTATCCCGACAGGGCGATGATTCCGGCGATGCCCAGGAAACTCGCCGCCGACATGTAGTCGCCGCCGATCGCCAGGCCGTTCTGCGCGCCGCTGAAGGACCGGCCGCCGGCGTAGAAGTCGGTGGCATCCTTGTTGCTGCGGCTCGCCCGGAAAGTGATCCCCAGCGTTATCGCGACGAAGAGCAGGAACAGGATCGTGGACAGCGTCTGGTGGCTCATTCGGTCTTCCCCTCAACCTCGTGGCGGATCTCGTCGGCCACCGGGTCAAGCTTCTTCTCGGCGTATCGGGAGTAGGCCCAGGCGATCAGGAACGTCGACACGAACTGGAGAAGACCGAAGATCAGTGCCACGTTGATGTGGCCGAACACCTTGGTGCTCATGAAGTCACGTGCCCAAGCGGACAACACCACATAGAGCAGGTACCACGCCAGGAACGCCGCGGTCATCGGGAACGCCCAAGACCGGAAGCGCCGCTTCAGTTCCTGGAATCTCTCCTCACCCTGGATCTGTTCATAAACCGATGCGTCATGTTGCCTGGTGGTCACGGGACCTCCCACGGATGTGATCTGGATCACGGCTAACGTAGGAGGGGAAGGTACCCCGCGAGGAGGTCCAGAGGCGGACTCTTCGCCCAGGCGGCTCCGGGTCGCGGCCAGTTGAACATGGCCTGCGCTGAAAGGTCCGTTCTGTACGCTGAACGGTCCACCGCCGCGCCCCCTCCCCTGCGCTGCCGGTGACGGCGACGGCGACGATGTCCGGGCCACCGGCATCGGCGTGTCGGTGCGGCTCCGCGGGGAGCCTGAGGCGATGATCGACGGTCTGCGCATTCGACCGAGGGGAAGAGTGGAAACCATGGAGGAAGAGACGGCCAGGCTGGCGGGCCTGCTGTACGAGATCGGACTGCTCAAGCGTTACAAGCGCACAGGCTGGCTGGTCGCGGGCGTGCGCGACCCCGAGAGCATCGCCGACCACTCGTTCCGGACAGCGGTCATCGCGAGTGTGATCGCGGCTCTGGAGGGCGGGAATCCCGAACGCGCCGCCTTCATGAGCCTGTTCCACGACTCCCAGGAGACACGGATCACGGATATCCCCTACCTTGCCAAGCGCTACCTCAAGGCGGCGTCCAACGAGGAGGTGACCGCCGAGCAGATGCGCGGTATCCCCTCTCCCATCGCGGACGCCATCACCGGCGCGGTCGGCGAGTACGAGGAGAAGACCAGCCTGGACGCACAGTGCGCCCGGGACGCCGACAAGCTGGAATGTCTCATCCAGGCTGTCGAGTATCGCGAGCAGGGCCACCAGAACGTCCAGCCGTGGATCGACAGCTCCCTGGCCGCCCTGCAGACCGCCACGGCGAAACGCCTCGCTGACGAGGCCCTCCGTACCGGCTCGCTGGAATGGCTGGGCCACGTCCTCAACGGAGACCAGACCATCTGAGACCCGCCGTGACGTCCCGGCGCGGGATCAAAGCGCTTCCGCGTACACCCAGTTGCCCGCATGGCGGACGAAGCGGCTGTGCTCGTCCAGCTGTCCGGCGTTCCCATGTTCGAGATAGTGGGCGCGGAAGCGCACGGTGCCCTCGGTGTGGAAGGCACTGCCGCCGGTCGTCTCAAGGATCTCCAGGCGTACCCACCGCAGCGCCCTGTCGAGATCGACGCGCGGCGGGCGCGTTGCCGGGTGCCAGGTACGGAGGAGGTATCCGTCGTCACCGACGCTGAAAGCGCTGAACCGTGAGCGCATGAGCAGCTCCGCGGTGGGCGCGACGGCCTCTCCCCGGTGCAGCCGCCCGCAGCAGTCCCGGTAGGACGCGGGCAACCCGCACGGGCACGGAACGGCAGCGGCAGGAAGGCTTCGAGATCGTGAGTTACGTCGGGACACACCCCCATTGTGCCTGGTGACGATGCCCGTATCCGGTCATGGACCTCCAGGACGGTCCCCTTGCCCGGAACCCAGCAGCCTCCCGCGATCGACATCCGCCGCCGTATCCGGGACGCACCTGGGTCTTCACCGAGCCGGGGAGATCCATCCTCACTGGGGTTGTGAACTGTTGATTGCTTCATCAGTGTTTATCGGTTCTTCTCTGGATTCTTCCGTCCGGTGGGGTGAGTGGTCGGCCCTTGGGTCAGCGGGGTGCCGAAGGGGCCCGCGGGCGGTGCCGGGATGCGGTGCGGGTTTTTCCGCCGGTCCGGTGGCTGTCGATCACCTCCTGAAGATGAGCTCACCGTTATTGGTTGACAGCGGTGAGTAAAGAGCGGGATGGGGGGTGGGGTGGTGCGGGTCCATCAGGCCTACCGCTACGCCCTGGACCCCACCCCCGAGCAGGCCGTGGCGCTGGCCTCGCACTGCGGGGCGGCCCGGTATGCGTTCAACTGGGGTCTGGGCCGGGTCAAGGCGGCCTTGGAGCAGCGGGAGGCCGAGAAGACCTACGGCGTTGCCGCCGAGCTGCTGGCCGAGGTGCCGTGGTCGCTGTACGGCCTGCGCAAGGTGTGGAACGCCACCAAGGACGCGGTCGCGCCGTGGTGGGCGGGAGCACTCCACGGAGGCCTACAACACCGGCCTGGGCGGTCTGGCGCGGGCGTTGAAGAACTGGTCGGCCTCCCGTCAGGGCACCCGCAAAGGACCGAAGGTCGGGTTTCCCAGGTTCAAGTCCAAGCACCGCACCACGCCGTCGTGCCGGTTCACCACCGGCACCCTCCGGGTCGAGGCCGACCGCCGCCACGTCACCCTGCCCCGGCTGGGCACCCTCCGTACCTGCGAGTCGACCCGGAAGCTGGCCCGGCATCTGGAGCGGGGCACTGGGCGGATGCTGTCGGCCACCGTCCGCCTGCAGGGCGGCCTCTGGTCGGTGACGCTCCCCGCCTCAGCAACCCGATCCCCTTGTGATCGACTGGTCCGACCTGCAGTTCTGATCAATCTCGAAGGTCAGATATCCGTCGTCGTCGAGTGTGCCGAGGTCCCCGGTGTGCAGCCAGCACCAAGCCGACCGCCGCCTGCTGGATCTCCTCAAGTCCCACGGACCGTTCCCAATCAATCGATTGACAGGTAGTCAACGACCCCCTCCTGAGGGAGAGGGCTTGAGGTGCGGTAATGCACCTTGAAGCCCCGCGTTGACCAGCCCCAGCCATCAGCTCAGGGAGGTGCATTTTTGATGGCTACGTTGAATACAAGATCGCAGACCGACCTTGGGGTGCTTCCTCAGCCCCAAGCTCTGGAATCCGTGGGAGCAGACACGCCCGAGGGTGGGCACGAAACGGCTCACGGACACCGCCGCCAGGCGGTACCTGGTGTTCAACCTGGGCGAGGGGAGATCGAGCGGACCGGCACCCGGTCTGCTCGGCGTCACCCCGAGGACGCTTCGACGTCTGAGGGAGCCAACCGTGAGGTTCACCCCGTCGTGTTTGTCCTGGACAGGCACGGCCACCCGCTCGACCCCTGCCATCCCGCCCGTGCCCGTCGCCTGCTGGCAGCCGGGCGGGCGGTCGTGGCCCGTCACACCCCGTTCGTCATCCGTCTCAAGGACCGCGACGCGGCGACCTCGACCGTCGAAGGCGTGCAGGTCGGCATCGACCCTGGCAGCAAGCACACCGGCCTGGCGGTGTTCACCGAGCGCGACGGGAGCCGGACCGGCAGGTACGCGCTCCAGCTCGACCACCGAGGCGCGGCGATCCGCGACCAGCTCACCGCCCGCTCGCAGTATCGACGTCGGCGCCGCAGTAAAAACCTGCGTTACCGCGCCCCCCGGTTCCTCAACCGCACCAAGCCGAAGGGGTGGCTGGCGCCGTCGCTGCGCCACCGCCTCGACACCACCCTGTCGTGGGTGGTGCGGCTCACCCGGTGGGCGCCGGTGCGGGCCGTGCACGTGGAACGGGTCTCCTTCGACACCCACGCCCTGTCGGCCGGGCGACCGCTCCAAGGGGCGCAGTACCAGCGGAGCACCCTCGCCGGGTACGAGGTCCGCGAATACCTGCTGGCCAAGGGCAACCGCAGGTGCGCCTACTGCGGTAAGCAGGACGTGCCGTTGAACCTCGACCACATCCACCCGCGTTCCCGGGGCGGCTCCGACCGGATCAGCAACCTGACCCTGGCGTGCATCCCGTGTAACCAGGCCAAGAACGCCACCCCGGTGGAGGAGTTCCTGAAGGGCCGGCCCGCGCTGCTGGCGAAGATCCTCCGGCAGGCGAAGGCTCCGCTGCGCGACGCCGCCGCCGTCAACGCCACCCGGTGGGCGCTGTGGCGGGCCCTGAAGGCCACCGGCCTGCCCGTTCACCCCGCCTCCGGCGGCCGCACGAAGTGGAACCGCTCCCGCACCGGCGCCGCCAAGTCCCACACGTTGGACGCGTTGCACGTCGGCGAACTGGAGACCGTCACCGCCTGGCCGTCGACGGTCTTGGTGGTCAAGGCGGCCGGGCGCGGCACCTACTGCCGTACCCGTACCGACCGCTACGGTTTTCCCCGGCTGCGGCTGCCCCGGACCAAGCAGGTCAAGGGGTTCGCCACCGGCGACCTGGTCCGCGCCATCGTACCCAGCGGCAAGAAGACCGGTGTCCACCGCGGCCGCGTCGCGGTCCGCAGCACCGGCAGTTTCAACATCACCACCCGGCACGGCACGGTGCAGGGCATCCACCACCGCCACGTCCGCCTGCTCCAGCGAGCCGACGGCTACGGCTACACCCCCCACCCAGAAGTACGGCACCGAGCCGCGTTTCCTCCCGGCCCTGAAGGACCGGGTCTCCACGCTGGAGGTAATTGATGAACCACGGCGGCACCGTCCCGTCAAGACCGTTTCGCGCGGGATGACGGGAAGTGGTTCTTCGCCGTGTCCTCTCTCCTGGCCGCGGGTTTTCCGCCGTCACGGCCCGGAGCCGGCAGGCCGCTCCCGGCGGAAGGCGCGCCGGTAGCCGGTGGGAGTCACTCCGATGTGGATGCTGAAATGCCGGCGCAGATTGGCCGCGGAACCCAGTCCGCTGTGCTCGCCGACCTGGTCCATCGACAGATCGGTTGTTTCGAGCAGACGCCGCGCACGGATGAGGCGCTGGTTGAGCAGCCACTGTAACGGCGTGGTGCCGGTCGCGGCGTGAAAGCGCCGAGCGAACGTCCGTGAGCTCATCCCGGCCCGACGGGCCAGTCCGTCCACGGTCAGCTGCTGGTCGAGACGGGTGCCGGCCCACTGCAGCACCGGCCCGAGACTGTCGTCATCGGTCTCCGGCATGCAGAGGTCGACGTACTGCGACTGGCCGCCGACGCGGTGCGCGGGCATCACCATCCGGCGGGCGACCTGGTTGGAGACCTCCGCGCCGAGATCCTTACGCACGATGTGCAGGCACAGGTCCAGCGCCGCACCTCTGCCCGCGCTGGTCAGCACGTCGCCGTCGTCCACATAGAGCACCGACGCGTCCACCCGCACCTCCGGGTGCAGCAGGGAGAGCGTGCCCGCGTACAACCAGTGAGTGGCCGCCCGTCTGCCGTCGAGGAGTCCGGCAGCGGCCAGGGCGAAGGCTCCGGTACACAGTGAGACGATGCGCGCCCCCGCGGCTCCGGCCTCGCGGAGAGCCTCGATCAGCGCCTGGGGAACGGGCATGCCGGACTGCACACACGCGTACGGCAGGGCCGGGACGATCACGGTGTCCGCCCTGGCCAGGGCGTCCAGACCGTGGGTCGCGTGCTGGAGGAAGCCGAACTCGCTCCGGGTGCCGGCCGGGTCCGCCGCGCACCGTCGCAACTCGTACCAGGGCTCGGCGAGGTCGGTCCGTTCCGGGCCGAACACCTCGCAGGCGATGGCCACTTCGAACAGGGGCATGTCGTCGACCAGGGCCAGTGCGACGGAACCAGCGCTCACCGCCCCAGCGTATGGCAGGAAATTTGCGAACAGTGGCACTCCTGCCACTCGCCGGGAACTTCTGGCGTTGGCATCGTTCAGGGCATGAACGTCATCGAACTCAGGCAGTACACCTTGCGCCCCGGACAGCGGGACCTTCTGATCGACCTGTTCGACCTGGAGTTCGTGGAGAGCCAGGAAGCCCTGGGAGCGCGTGTCGTCGGACAGTTCCGCGATGAGGACAATCCCAACCGTTTCGTATGGATCCGCGGCTTCTCGACCATGCAGGCTCGACGCGAGGCGCTGACCGCGTTCTACGTCGAGGGCGAGGTCTGGAAGGCACACGGACCCGCTGCCAACGCCACCATGCTGGACTCCTCGGACGTCCTCCTCCTCCGTCCGGCCGGCCCGCACTCCGGATTCCCGGAGCCGGCCTCAGCCCGGCCGCCGAAGGGCGCACATACTCTTCCTTCCTCCCGTGTGGTGGCAACGATCTATCACCTGGACGCGCCGGCCGATGAGGAGTTCATCCGTTTCTTTTCCGATCGCGTGGCACCTCTGATGGCTGAGACGGCCGGGCCGCCTCTGGCCGGCTTTCAGACCGAGCACGCCGAGAACACGTTTCCCCGGCTGCCCGTCAGGACCGGAGAGAATGTCTTCGTCTGGTTCTCCTCGTTCGCCGACTCCGATCACCATCGCGAGCACACCGAGCGGCTGGCGCAGTCGGCGGAGTGGAACGAGAGCGTGCTGCCCGAGCTGTCGGCGCGGCTGAGCGCTCCACCCCGGCACCTGAGGCTGGCCCCCACGGCAAGGTCACAGCTGCGCTGACACCGGAAGATCGGCGCCCAGGTCCGCTCAGGAGGAGCGGGGGCGCCAGTCTCCCCGGTTGAGGTCGAGGGTCTCGGGGGTGTGCAGGCGGACCATGGTCCGGGCCACGCCGGCCGGGATGCGGGCCGGGGTGAGCAGGGAGACCACGACCATGACGGCGAAGGCGACCGGCACCGTCCAGGCGGCCGGCTGGGCGAGCAGGGCTCCGGTCAGGCCGGTGTACGGTCCCCCCACGATGGTCGTCAGGACCGCGCCGCAGGCCAGTCCGCCCCCGACGAGCAGCCCGGCCATCGCACCGGTGGAGGTCAGCCGCCGCCACCAGATGCCCAGCACCAGCAGCGGGCAGAAGGAGGACGCGGCCACCGCGAACGCCAGCCCCACCACGTCGGCGACCGGCAGTGAGCGGGCCGAGGTGGCCAGGGCGAGCGGCACGGTCACCGCCAGCAGGGCCGCCTTACGGAACGAGCGCACCCCGCCCCTGAGGATGTCCTGCCCGATGACACCCGCCACCGAGACCGTCAGCCCGGAGGAGGTGGACAGGAACGCCGCGAACGCCCCCGCCGTCACCAGTGCGGTCAGCAGGTCCCCTGCCACTCCCCCCACCAGCCGGCCCGGCAACGTCAGCACCACCATGTCGCTGCCCTGCAGCTCCGGGAGGTAGATCCGGCCCAGCGTGCCGTAGATCGCGGGCAGCAGGTAGAAGGCGCCGAGCAGCGACAGGACCACCAGTGTCGTACGGCGCGCGGCACGGCCGTCGGGGTTGGTGTAGAAACGGACCAGCACGTGCGGCAGCCCCATGGTGCCCAGGAACGTCGCCAGGATCAGCGAGTAGGTCGAGTAGAGGCCGTACTCCCTGCCGCTGGCCAGCGGCAGTGCCCAGGTGGCCGCGTCCCGCGCGCTCAGCCCGGGCGCGCCACCCGAGCGCCAGGCCAGCAGCAGGAACACCAACGGCACGGCCAGCGCGGTCAGCTTGAGCCAGTACTGGAAGGCCTGCACGAACGTGATGGACCGCATGCCACCGGACATCACGTTCACCACGACCACAGCCGCCACCAACAGCCCCCCGGCCCAGTCCGGGGCACCCGTGATGGCCCTCAGCACCAGGCCGGCGCTCTGGAACTGCGGCATGAGATACAGCCAGCCGATCAGTACGACCAGCACGCCGGCCAGACGGCGGACGGCCATCGACTCCAGCCGCGCCTCGGCGAAGTCGGGCAACGTGTAGGCGCCCGAGCGGCGCAGCGGCGCGGAGACCAGGACGAGCAACACCAGGTAGCCGCCGGTCCAGCCCACCGGCAGCCAGAGCATGTCGGCGCCGTAGGTGAGAATCAGCCCTGCGATGCCCAGGAAACTCGCCGCCGACAGGTACTCCCCGCCGATGGCGGAGGCGTTCCACAGCGGAGAGACCGTGCGGGAGGCCACGTAGAAGTCGGAGGTCGTGCGCGACAGCCGGATGCCGAACGCCCCGATCAGCACCGCCGCCAGAACCACCAGCACGACCGCGATCACGTCATACACGGTGTTCATCGGGCCCGGTCCACCAGTTCGGAGAAGTGACGCTCGTTCCGTTCCGCCTGCCGTACGTAGAGCCAGGCGCCGATCACGAACGCGGGGTAGATCAGACCGGCCAGTACCACCCAGGGCAGGGGGATTCCGAGCAGTCCCACCTCGCGCAGCTCCGGCACGAGCAGGAACAGCACCGGCAGACCGCCGACCACACAGCCAAGCACGGTGCAGACGAACAGAGCCAGCCGGAACTGGGTGCGGATCAGCGAGCCCATGTAGACCTCGCCCAGCCGGGTCTGTTCGTCGATCTCGCGGGTCACCGGATAGCGGGGGTGGCGGGTGGCGGTGGTGCGCGGACTGGTGACGACCTCACGGCGCGGCCGGTCGGTCTCCTTCCTCGGCCGTTCCAGCGCGCGGGCGAGCCGGTCGATCTCCTTGCGCGCCCGCTCCCCCCTTTCGGTCTCCTTGCGCGGCCGTTCCACCGCGCGGGCGAGGCGGTCGGCCATCCGGCGCCGCGGCTCCGCCTCTCCCCGGGTTTCGGGCTCCCGGCTCTCCCGGCTCTCCCCGCTCTCCCGGCTCATTCGGGGCGCCCCTTGCGTGCCCGGCGGACCAGCAGGTCGCGCAGCTCGCGGGTATGGCGGCGGCTGACCGGAATCTCGGTCTCGCCGATGCGGACCACGCAGCGGCCAGAGTCGATGTGCAGCTCGTCGATGTGCTTGACCGCGACCAGGTGGCTGCGGTGCACCCGGACGAATCCGGCCGAGGACCAGCGCTCCTCCAGCGTGGCCAGCGAGATGCGTACCAGGTGGCTGCCCGTCGCGGTGTGCAGGCGCGCGTAGTCACCCTGCGCCTCGACGTAGCGGACCTCGGTGCTGGCCACGAATCTGGTGACGCCGCCGAGCTCCACCGGGATGGTGCCGGGGTCGGTACGGCCCGCAACGTCGTTCTCCGTGAACTCGGCCGAGACGCACACCCGCCGGATGGCCTCGGCCAGCCGTTCCGGCCGGACCGGTTTGAGCAGGTAGTCCTCCGCCTTGATCTCGAAGGCGTCCACGGCGTGTTCCTCGTAGGCGGTGACGAACACCACCCGGGGCGGATTGGCGAACTGCGACAGCAGCCTGCCGAGCACCACCCCGTCCAGGCCGCGCATCCGGATGTCGAGAAAGACCGCGTCGATCGGCCGTCCCTCGGCGATCGCCCGGTCCAGAGCCCGCAGCGCGGCAGCCCCGTCCCTGGCGAGGGAGACCTCGCCGATGCGAGGGTCGTCACGCAGCAGGTAGGCCAGGTCCTCCAGCGCAGGGAGCTCGTCGTCCACCGCCAGGACACGCAGGCCGGTCACGGTCACTCCTCCAGTTCGCGCACGAGGGAATCCCTAGAGGGTGATCAATCAGGCATCAGGTGTCAACAGTTCCGGATCCTTCAAGGGCGTCGATCAGTACCGTCAGTGCGCGGAGACGCCCGAGCGATACTTCGGCAGGCGGACGCTGACCTTGGTCCCCGCTCCCTTACCGGTCTCGACCACCAGCCCGTACTCGTCGCCGTAGACCTGGCGCAGCCGTTCGTCCACGTTGGCCAGGCCCACTCCCCCGCCTCCGGAGCGCTCGTCGGCGTCGCCGGCCAGGATGCGGCGCAGGCGGTCGGGCTCCATGCCGACGCCGTCGTCCTCGACGCTGATCCGGCACTCGGCGCCCGCGTCCTCGGCGGTGATCGAGATGCGCCCGGTACCGGTCTTGCTCTCCAGACCGTGCTGGACGGCGTTCTCCACCAGCGGCTGCAGGCACAGGAACGGCACGGCGACCGGGAGCACCTCCGGGGCGATCCGCAGCGTCACGTGGAGCTGGTCGCCGAAACGGGCGCGCTCCAGGGTGAGGTAGCGGTCGATGGAGCGCAGTTCCTCGGCCAGCGTGGTGAACTCGCCGTGCCTCCGGAAGGAGTAGCGGGTGAAGTCGGCGAAGTCCAGCAGCAGTTCGCGAGACCGGTCGGGGTCGGAGCGGACGAAGCTCGCGATGGTCGTGAGCGAGTTGTAGATGAAGTGCGGAGAGATCTGCGCGCGTAGCGCCCGGACCTCGGCCTCCATCAGCCTCGTCCGGGACCGGTCGAGTTCGGCCAGTTCCAGTTGGGAGTCCACCCAGCTCGCGACCTCGTGGGTGGCCCGCACCAGGCCCGCCGAGGCGTGCCCGCCGTAGGCGGCCAGCGAGCCGACCACCCGGCCGTCGGTGGTCAGCGGCACCACGACCGCGAACCTGATCGGGCACTCGGGCAGATCGCACGAGACGACTTCGGGGCCGAGGACCTGGGTCCGGCCACCCGCGAGGGTCTTGGCGGCATGGGTGAACGCCTCCCTGGCGTGATGGTCGCCCTCACCGTCATAGACCAGCAGCCGTTCCTCGTCGGTGATCGCCAGCGCCGGGGAGCCGAGCAGCTCCCGCAGATACCGGGAGGCCTTCTGGGTGCCGGCCTCGGTCAGCCCGGCCCGTAGCGGCGGTGCGGCGAGCGAGGCGGTGTGCAGGGTCTCGAACGTGGCCCGCTCGGCCGGGCTGGTGCCCAGCTCCCGCCTGCCGCGTAGCACTCGCCACAGGACCAGGGCGGGGACACCCACCAGGGCGGCGATCAGCAGCAGGGTGACAAGGGGTTCCACGTCCCGGACCCTATCCGTCCAGATCCGCGGGCGTCTCCTCGACGGACTGGACCCCGGAGGCTCGGTGGCTCAGCGGTCGGGTCCGAGGGCCGCGCGGATGCGGAGGGCGTAGGCCTCGGCCTCGGCGGGGTCGCCGTAGGTGGTGCGGGGCCAGAAGAAGCCGCGCAGGCCGTCCTTGTGGTTGCGGGGGACGACGTGGACGTGCAGGTGCGGGACGCTCTGGCTGATCCGGTTGTTCATCGCGACGAACGTGCCGCCTGCCTCCAGGCCCTGCTCGACGGCGGCGGCGACGGACCGGACCCGTTCGAAGAAGGGGCCGACCGCCGGCACCGGCAGGTCGGGGAGCGTCTCCACGTGGGTCCTGGGCGCCACCAGGACATGCCCTTTGAAGACCGGCCGCGTGTCCAGGAAGGCCACGGCCACACCGTCGGAGAGCACCACGTGGCCTGGCCGCTCCCCCGCCCCGATGGCACAGAACAGGCATTCCCCGGCTGACATCACCTCAGGATAGGAGACTGCGGCCGGCGCGGACGGATCGCCTCGTCGGCCGTCCGTCCCTGGCCTGACCTCTCACCAGCCCACCTTGGCGGTGCCGGAGATGAGGGACCTGGCGATGACCATCCGCTGGACGTCGTTGGTGCCCTCGCCGATGGCCATCAGAGGCGCGTCGCGGTAGAGGCGTTCGATGACGAACTCCTGGGAGTAGCCGTAGCCGCCGTGGATCCGCATGGCCTCCAGGGTGGTCCGCAGCGCGACCTCCGAGGCGAAGTACTTGGCCATGGCGGCCTCGGAGTTCACCGCGCCGCTCTCCGAACGGGTCGCCGCCCAGTAGGTGAGCAGCCTGGCCGCCTGGATGTCGGTGGCCATGTCGGCGAGTTTGAGCTGGATGGCCTGGAAGCCGGCGATGGGCCGGCCGAAGGCGTGGCGCTCGCGCGAGTAGTTCAGCGCGGCGTCGTAGGCGCACTGGGAGACGCCGACCGCGCGGGCGGCGATGTTGACCCGGCCGAGTTCCAGCGCCGACAGTGCCTGCTGCATGCCCTGCCCCTCGACCTCGCCGAGCAGCCGGGACACCGGGACGCGGACGTCCTCCAGCACGATCTCGCAGGTCTCGGGGCCCTTGTAGCCGAGCTTGGGCAGGTCCCGGCTGACGGTGTAGCCCGGGGTGCCGGCCTCGACCAGGATGATGGACATGCCGCGGTGGGCGGGCTCGGTGACGGAGGTCTTCACCAGGACGGGCATCGGGTCGGCGTGGCGGGCGTTGGTGATCCACGTCTTGGTGCCGTTGATCACGTAGTGGCCGCCGTCGCGGACCGCCCGGGTCTGGATGCCCTGCAGGTCGGTGCCGGCGGCGGGCTCGGTCAGCGCGATGCCGGTACGGCGGGCGCCGGTGGCCAGGTCCGGGAGGTAGGCCTCACGCTGCTCCTCGGTGCCGTGCTGGGCGATCATCCAGGAGGCCAGCGAATGGGAGCCGAGCACCCCGGCCACGCCCATCCACCCGCGTGCGATCTCCTCGAAGACCAGCGCGAACGACACCCGGTCCAGTGCCAGCCCGCCGTACTCCTCGGGGATCGTCATCCCGAACAGCCCCATCTCCCTGAGCCGCTCGACGATCTCGGTGGGGTAGCGGCCCTCCCGTTCCCACTCCGCGGCGACCGGCACGATCTCCTTGTCCACGAACTCCCTGAGGGTCCGGCGGAAGAGCTGCTGCTCGTCGTTCAGCTCGAAGTCCATCGCGGGGTCCTTTCGAACACGGTGAGCGGGCGGCCGCCGGATCGGAGGAGGCCGAGGTCGCGACCGGCGACCGGCCGGGACGCGGCTGTCATGTCGTCAGCGGCCCGGTCTTGGCCTGCGGGAAGTACCCCTTGTCGTGTGGGGCGTCGCGGCGGTAGACCATCACCGAGCGACGCCAGGACATGATCTCGTCACCGTCCTGGTTGAGGCCGCGCGTGCGGCAGGTGACGATCCCGGCGTAGGGCCGCGACCTGGACTCCCGTCTGTCCACCACGATCGACTCGGCGTAGATGGTGTCACCCAGGAACACCGGGTGGGTCAGCTTGATCTCGTCCCAGCCGAGGTTCATCAGCGCGGTCTGGCTGACGTCCATCACCGAGAGGCCGAGCACGATCGCCACGGTCAGTCCCGAGTTGACGATGATCTTTCCGACCGGGGCGCGTTCGGCGAAGTGGGCGTTGAAGTGGTTCTGGTTGGTGTTCATCGTCAGCAGGGTGAACCAGGTGTTGTCGGCCTCGCTGATCGTGCGGCCGAGCGGGTGCTGGTAGACGTCGCCGACGACGAAGTCCTCGTAGTACCGGCCGAGGCCGGGTCCGTGTACGGTCACGGATCTCTCCTGAGCGATGGGATCTTGACGTTAAGGGTGTGATGTTTTGATGGTCACTGGGCAGGCGTGGTCGTTTCCAGGCGAGCACCGGAGCGAGATGGCCAAGCATGGCCGGTACGGTGCCGTGGGAACGGGAACGGCGTTCACGCTGAGCGGCATACCCGAGATCGCGAGGAGAAGACCGGCTGTTCAACCCCGTTCGAGACCGGGGAGGGGACCGGAACGGTAGAGCCTCTCGTGGCCGGCCGGGGCGGCGTGGATCTCGTCGTCGGGGGCGTAGAGACGGAGCTGGATGCCGTCGGGGTCGAGGAAGCCCAGGGCGTGACCGGCGGAGGCCTTGATGACCGGGCTGTGCGGGACGCCGAGGGCGTCAAGGTGGGCGATCCAGTCGTCGAGACCCTCCCTGCTGGTCTGGAGGGCGAAGGGATCGGCGCCGGAAAGGGCACCGGCGAGGCCGGGATTCTCGCGGAGGGCGAGCTGGAGGCCGGCGCCGGGGAAGTCGAAGGCCATTCCCCTGACAACGCCGTCGTCATCTTCGAACTTGGTGCGCAGTACGAGACCGAAGACCCGCTCGTACCAGGAGCGGCTCCTGTCCAGGTCGGTCACCCAGATCTTGAGATGGTGGACACCGCTCACCGCAGCATTCATGACGATCTCCTTGCCGAGTCCACCGTCGTGGTGACGGTCCTGGTGAAGCGGTAGTCGCAGAACCTCTCGCGGGACTTCTCACGGTTGAGGCGGCGTTCGGTGGATGGGCGGGCACCCCGCCGCGATGACCTCGCAGACGTTCGACGGAAGGGGTTCACGGCCATTACCTAATGGTTTCACGGCAGTTCCGTGGAAGGAAGATCCCGGACAAGCGGAAAGGAGGGGGTCCGCCGCTTGCCCGGGAAGCGGTCAGATTACCCCGACCGCCCGCCGGGCCGCGCCTGACAGGGGCCCCTACTTCTTCTTGCCCCGCCTCATCGCGCGGAAGACGATGAGGATGAGCGCGGCCACCACCACGAAGGCCGCGACAGGCCGCCTGGCTGCCTGGGCCTTGGCCTTCTCCGCCGCCTCCTTGAGGTCGGCTGGGGTTACATCCCTCACCCGGTCCACGACCTCGGGGGCGGCCCCCTTCACCCGTTCCACCATCTCGGCGGCGGTGCCGACGGTGGCCACCCCCACCCGGCGGAGGTCCTCGCCCACCTGGCTGGCCGTCTCCTGGACGCGGCCCTTCACATCGGTTTTATGCATCAAAGCCTCCACCGTGTCACCCAGTTCACGACGGTCGTTCTCGATGTCCCGCCGTACGGATTCGCGGCTCGTCCTGTCGGTTTTCGTCGTGCCGTGGGCCTGCCGGCCACCGCCGATGTCGCCGGTAACGGTGCCGGCGGCAGTGGTCCGGTCCACCCGCCGGGGCGTCCCCTCGCTCTCGGACGGCGGGACGCCCAGGTCCGCGGCGGGTGTGCCGGCGACCACGTCCGGCGCGTTCGGCGGGATGTTCAGCGATTCGCGCTCGTCCGGTGTCACCGGCTCGCCGACCTCTTTCCTGCGAGAACCGGTGGTCCCGGCGTCCCCGCTCTCGCGGTCGGGCCTGCCCGGGTCGGTCTCGGTCATCGGTGCACCCTCTCCTTCACCGCGTCGATGTCGTGCTTGAGGCTCTCGATGGTCCGCTCGGGGGCCGGTGGCCCGACTTCGGCGACCTGACGCCTGCCCAGGAACCCGAGAACGGCGGCCACGATCAGGAGGACGACACCCACGATCGCCGCGGCGGCCCAGGCGGGCATCACCAGGGCGAGAAGCAGAATCACGGCGGCCACCAGAGAGCCACCCCCGTACAGGGCGACGACCCCTGCGCCGCCGAACAGTCCCGCACCGATCCCCGCGTGCCTGCCCTTCTCGGTGAGTTCCAGCTTGGCCAGGCGGAGCTCGTCCCTGACGAGGCGTGAGACATCCTCCGACATCTGCCTGATCAGTTCGGCCGTGGACAGACCGTCCTTGGTATTACCAGTCATGGCGTGCCTCCTCCCTGCGGGTTCCTCCATGAGAAGGCGTCTACCCTCACCTGCCAGGGCAAACCCCCCGCTCGGAGGCGATGATCGCGGGCGGCGGCACGCTCTCGCCCACGTCCTTCGGGCGCTGCGCCGCGGGGGTCGGCGATCCCTCTCGAAAAGGCCGGAGGCACGGGGTGTCGCCGTGGCACGCGGCACGGCAAACTACTCCCCGATTCTCTCCATCGGCGCCGAAAGCCCGGGGGCGCCCGAGCTCATGATCGACGCGGAACCGGGTAGGGGCGCGGGAACGCCCCCGCCCATCGGCTCCCCGACGCCGTCCATGGATCTTCCCAGAGGTGGACATGACCAAGAACATCGTCGTCACCGGCGGCACCCGGGGCATCGGCCTCGGCCTGGCCAGGGCGTTCCTGGAGCGCGGCCACCGGGTGGCGGTGTGCGGCAACCGTACGTCGTCGGCGGAGAAGGCCACGGCCGAGCTGGGCGTCCTGGCACTGGCCGCCGACGTCAGCGACCGGAACCAGGTCCAGGCGCTGTGGGACGCGGCCGCCGCAGAGTTCGGGCGGGTGGACATCTGGATCAACAACGCCGGGATCTCCCATAGCCGGATGCCGCTGTGGGAGTTGCCTGAGGCGGAGATGCGGGCGGTCGTCGACGTGAACGTGGCCGGTGTGCTGAATGGTACGGCGGTGGCACTGGCCGGAATGGCCGCCCAGGGTTCCGGCCATGTCTGGAACACGGAGCCCACGTCCGCTGGCTGACCCCAGGAAAGATCATGCGCCGGTTCGCTGCCACCCCGTTCAGCAGGCGTGACGTCTTCGGCGAGGAGGACGGCGCGAGCCCGAGGTGATCGCAGCGCCCGCGGGCACGGCCGTGGAGCCGGCCCTCTCCGGGAGAGGCGTACCAGGCGCGGTCACGGGGAACCCTGTCCGGCGGAAGCGGCCCCGGGGTCAGCCGGGCAGCGGTTCCAGCATCCGGTGGGGACGGCGCAGGGCCCGGCTGGCCGGGTCCTCGCGGGTGGGGTCCGCGCTGGGGCCGGGCCGCACCTCGGTCTCCTCCAGCGCGGCGCGGCCGCCGCACACCGAACGCCACCCTCGCGCTCGCCTGCGCCGCGCCGCTGCTGGTGCTGATCAACTACACGGCCCCGATGGTCACGCTGCCCCAGGCGGCGCGGGCGCTCGGCTCGGGACCGACGGCGCCCTGCTGGTCTGCGCCGCGGTGGCGGCCGCGGCGGGCGGCGGAGTCCTGCTCCTCACCCGCCCCTCCTGACCCCGGCCCCTCAGCGCGGCGCGGGGGTCATCTGTCCTGCCGGAAGACGGTCACCAGCACCCGCAGCGCCAGGATCGCGCTGATCACCAGGAGGTTGTAGCCGATGAGCTGGTACAGGCCCACCCCGGGGGTGGGCTGGGGGCCGTTGTCGGTGCCGAGCAGCAGCACGGCCATGATGCCCGTGGTGGCCGCCAGCACGGTGATCAGCACCTGGTGGAGCAGCCCGGTGATGTGCCGCCGGTCGCGCTCGTCGGCGAACAGGCGCACGTTCAGGCTGAAGCGGCCGTGCTCGGCGGCGCCGGCGATCCGCTCGATCCGGCGGGGCAGGCGGCGCAGCATGGGCAGCAGGCTGAGCGCCTCCTGCTCGACCGCCTGCCGCAAGCGGGTGGGAGTGCTCTCCTCCTGGAGGTGACGGGCCGAGAACGCCCGCGCCTCGGCCATGATGTCGAATCCGGGAGCCAGCCAGGCGAGCGTGCCCTCGACGGTGGCCAGTGCCCGGAACACCGCGGCCACCTCGGGCGGGACGGACAGTCCGTGGGCGGAGACGATCCGGAACAGCCGGCCGAACATCTGCATGTCCGGGGCGACCCCGGTGACCACGTGCCTGGCCATGAACCGGCCGAGCTCGCGCTCCAGCTCGTTCTCGTCGATCTCGTCGGGCCGTGACACGACCTCCAGCAGCGCGTCGCTCACCCCGAGCGGGTCCCCCCGGTCCATCGCGCCCAGCAGGCGCTGCAGAGCGGCGCGCATCGCGCCGTCGAGCCGCCCCACCGAGCCGAAGTCGAGCAGCGCCAGCCGCCCGTCGGCCAGCAGCATGATGTTGCCCGGGTGTGGATCGGCATGGAACACGCCGTGCAGCATGATCTGGCGGAGCAGCGTGTCGAGCAGGGTCCTGGCGAGCTCCCGCCGGTCCCGCCCTTCCGGTACGGCGGAGCCGAGCGCGGCCCCCTTCAGGCGCTCCATGACGAGCACCCGCCGCCCGGAAAGCTCCGGGTACGGCACCGGCACGTGGACCGGCTCCCCCGCTGAGGCCGCTGCCACGGCGGCCATATTGGCGGTCTCGATCCGGAAGTCGAGCTCCTCGCGCAGTGCCTCGGCGAACCCCCTGGACAGATCGCCGACCCCGAACGCACGGCCCCACTGGGTGCGCCGCTCCAGCGTCCGGGCGAGGCGGGCGACGATGTCGAGGTCCTGCTCGACCACGGCGACGATCCCCGGGCGCTGGACCTTGACCACCACCTCCTCGCCCGTCTTCAGCCGGGCGCGGTAGACCTGCGCGATCGAGGCCGCGGCGAGCGGTTCCCGCTCGAAGTCCGCGAACGTCTCCGCCACCGGCCCGCCGAGCTCGGCCACCAGCACCGGCTCGATCTCCGCCCATGGCGCCGAGGTCACCCTGTCCTGCAGCAGCCGCAGCTCCTCGACGAACTCCACCGGCAGCAGGTCGCCCCGGGTGGACAGGATCTGCCCGAGCTTCACGAACGTGACCCCGGCGTCGTCGAGCGCCTCGCGCAGCGACCTGGCCAGCCGGACCCTGCTGGAGGACGCGCCCAGATCGGGGTCGCGGCCGCGCAGGTAGGGGCCGAGGCCGTGCCGTACGAGGATGCGGGTGATCTGCAGGTAGCGGCGGGAACGGACCATGCGGCCTCGCAGTCCCCTGACCAGCTCCACCGGCCCCGGCAGCGATCCCGGCGGCACCAGCGCCTCGGCGATCACCAGGAACACCATCCCGGCGAGCAACGTGCAGACCACGGCGAGGATGAGGAACCACAGCGGCGTGATGCTGGGGTCGTCCGGGTCCACCATGCCGATGAACGACCTCATGAGCGGTCCGGCGATCCCGAGGACGAGCGCTGCGGCCAGCAGCGTGCGGATGGTCCCGAAGCGCAGGTCGAGCAGCCGTCGCGCGATCAGCGTGAATCCGGCCACCGCCACCGCGATGGTGATCACCAGGATCCCGGCCATCAGAAGGTCCACCCGCATCCCACCTGTTCCGTCGGCAAAAGTGCTGGCGGACAGACTAGGTCATCCGTGCGGAAGCGTGTGGAGATGGACTTCCACCGTCTCGTCTCCCCCGTCCCAGGACGGCTCGGTGAGCAGCCTGGCCAGCGCGAACCCGCCCTTCTGCGCGACCCGGCAGGAAGCGGGGTTCTCCGCCACGTGCCGAAGATCCAGCCGGGACAGGTCGAGGCAGGCGAACGCCCACCGTGCGACCGCGCCCACCGCGTGGCCGGCCACGCCCCGGCCGCGTGCC
Source organism: Streptosporangium sp. NPDC087985 (assembly GCF_044741965.1). NCBI lineage: Bacteria > Bacillati > Actinomycetota > Actinomycetes > Streptosporangiales > Streptosporangiaceae > Streptosporangium > Streptosporangium sp. NPDC087985. The sequence continues at coordinate 394,776 of NZ_JBIUTQ010000003.1, read as the reverse complement.
CCGGCCAGGATCCAGTAGCCGACCTCCCCGACCCCGTCACCAGGGGTCCTGAGCCTGATGTGCCCCAGTACCTTGCCGGTCGTCGCGTCCGTGATCGCGAACGAGGCCGACGAGCCGTCCGCCCATCCCGCGATCCGATCGGCGATCCACGTCTTCTCGTCGGGCTCTTTTGGGGTGCGGGGCGCCCACCGGCGGATCTCCGGGTCACGCAGCGCCTCCGCCACCACCTCGGCGTCGGCCGGGCACCACGGCCGGAGGTGGAGCCTTCCTGCGGTGATCTCCATGGGTTCCATGTCGGCCGAGCGTACCCGCCGCCGGTCCATCGGCGGATCCAGGGCTCACTGCCCGGAATCGCATCATGATCGTAGATACTCGGGCACGTCAGAGTGGCGGAAAAGTAGAGATACACGAGAGCATGAGACCCTTGCCCTACTTCGATGCACAGTGAGAAGGGCGGCATTCGGGAGATGGCACAGATCGTCGGTGGCGGACGCCCGGTCAACGACGCCGAGCGACGGGTCATCGCCCATCTGCGGGACAACGCGCCCAGCGACTGGTTGCTGCTGCACAACATCGAGGTGCCGCGCGGTGACGATACCTTCGAGGTCGACGTCATCGTCCTGACCGGCCACTCGCTCTGCGTCATCGACGTCAAGGGCACGCGCGGCCGGATCGAGGTCTCCGGAGCGCGCTGGTTCCCCGCACGGCGGGACGCGTTCCGCTCCCCGGTGGCCAAGCTCCGCGGCACCGGGCGCGCGCTCAAGGGGCTGCTCACCCAGGAACGCCGCGAGCTGGAGCGGGTCTACGTCGACAGCGTCGTCGTGCTGACCGGCCCGGACGCCGAGCTGGTCGACCCGGCCGGCCGCGACTCGCGACACGTCACCGACCTGCGCGGCCTGATCGGCACGCTGAGCAACGTCTCACGTGTCAGGCGCGGCTACACCCCGGACGCGACGCCGTACCGTACCTCGATCCTGGAGGCTCTGAACGGCAGCGTGCGGCGCTCCACCGCCCCGCCCCGGTTCGGCAACTGGGAGGTGGAGGAGCAGCTCGGCGGCGACAACCGGGTCACCGAGTACCGGGCGATCAACGCGACGGTCCCGGGCAGCGAGACCGTCCTGCTGCGGGTGTACCGGGCCGACCCGCTGGCCGAGGAGGAACCCCGCGCGGCGGAGCGGCGGCTGATCACCAACGCCTACCAGTCCCTTACCCGGATCTCCCCGCACCCGTGCGTCGTGCGTTCTCGCGACTTCTTCGCGATCGACGACGAGAGCCGGTTCGTGCTGGTCCTCGACGACGTGCACGGCAAGGCGCTACATCTGCATCTGACCGCCTCCCGGCGTGGGCTGTCCACCGGCGCCATGCTCGACGTGATCGACGACATGCTGCTGGGCCTGGCGCACGTCCACGCCAACAACGTCATCCACCGGGCGCTCAGCCCGGCCTGCGTCCTGGTGACCGAGGACGGCAGGGCCATGCTGACCGGGTTCGACTACGCCAAGCCGGGCCCCCGGGCGCACACCGTGGCCAACGAACTCCCCAACGTCCTCGACACCCACTACGTGGCCCCCGAGTGCCAGGCCAGTCCTGAGCGGATGACGGCCGCGTCCGACGTGTACGCGGCCGGGGTGATCGCTTTCCGGCTGCTGGCCGGCGAGCTGCCCCCGGCGAGCCCGGACGCCGAGACCTCCGTGGACGGCGTTCCGGACGAGGTCATGGAACTGCTGCGGCGCATGCGTGACCACACACCCGCCAAGCGTCCGGACGCGGCGGAGGCCCTGGGCGCCCTGCGGCGGGCGCGCGAGGGGCTCACGGCGGAGCGGGAGCCCCTCACGGAGGAGCCCCCCATGCTCGACAGACTCCGGAACAGGCTCCGGCGTATGTCCGGCCGGTGACCGCCGGAGCCCGGTTCCGATCAGGACCCGTTGAAAAGCCGGGTCAGGAGTCGACGAAGTGGTCGGGGACCATCACGCGCAGGCCGTTGGGGACGGTCCGGATCGTGATGGGGGTCATCAGGCGGACCTCGCCGTCGACGTCGGCGGCCAGCGGGGGGTCGGTCTCCAGGTGCATCTCCCGGCCGACCACGAAGGGACCGCCCGCCAGGCTGCGCCAGCGGCCGCCGGTGGCGCGGACCATGGTCTCCACCAGCAGCCTCAGGCGCTTGCCTGAGCCGAGCTGGTAGGCGACCAGCCGCCCGTTGTCGATGCTGATGTCCTTGGCCACCTGCCAGCCGCCGTGGAAGCGGCCGTTGGTGATGTTGAGCTGGTGGGTGAGCAGCTCGTGGCGCCGGCCGTCCACCGTGATGAAGGCACGGAACGGCTGGTGACCCGGGAGCACCGTCAGGGCGGTGAGCGGATAGGCCGCACGGCCGAGGATGCGCTTGAACCAGGGCTTGACCTTGCCTGCCACCTCGACGGAGACGCCGAAGCTGGCCAGGTTGGCGAACTCCCGGTCACCGGCTATGCCCAGGTCGATGTCGGCGACCTTGCCGGTGCGGAACACCTGGATCGCACCGCGCAGGTCGAGCGGGAGGCCGAGGCTGCGGGCGAAGTTGTTGGTGGTTCCCAGGGGCAGAACGCCGAGGGCGACGTCGCGGTGGGCGACGTGCTTGACCGCGGCGCTGAGCGTGCCGTCGCCGCCGCCCACGACGAGCAGGTCGGGCCTGGCGTCCAGAGCCTCCTCCAGCGTGGCGCGCAGGCGCCGGGGGTCGTCCAGAGGGTACAGCCGGATCGGCTCGAAACCCCCGGCGCGGAGCATGCGGACCACCTCCGGGTAGAGGCGGCGGCCGCGGCGCGACCGCGTGTTGACCACCACGCAGAGCCGCCGCTCGGTCCGGATCGCCTCGGTGTGCTCGGCCTTGCTGCGAAGCTCTCCCACGCTGCCCTCTCCGATCGGGTTGTCCCTCGATCGTAGGGCCCGGGCCGGCCGGGTCAGATCTCCTCGGGGAGATCGGTCGGGTCGAGCTGGCGCGGCTGGTCCGCCACCCGGGGACGTTTCAGGTCGAAGGCCGGGCGCTCGGACCGGATACGCGGCAGCGAGACGAAGTTGTGCCGCGGCGGCGGGCAGGAGGTCGCCCACTCCAGGGAGTTACCGAAGCCCCACGGGTCGTTCAGGGTCACCCTCGGCGCGTGACGGGTGGTCCTCCACACGTTGTACAGGAACGGCAGCGTGGAGACGCCAAGGATGAAGGCGCCGATCGAGGAGACCATGTTGAGGTCGGTGAAACCGTCGATCGGACTGTAGTCGGCGTAACGACGCGGGAAACCATCCGCGCCGAGCCAGTGCTGGACCAGGAAGGTGGTGTGGAAGCCGATGAACAGCAACCAGAAGTGCACCTTGCCCAGGGTGTCGTTCAGCATCTTGCCCGTCATCTTCGGCCACCAGAAGTAGAAGCCCGCGAACATCGCGAACACCACGGTGCCGAAGACGACGTAGTGGAAGTGGGCCACCACGAAGTAGGTGTCGGTCACCTGGAAGTCGAGCGGCGGCGAAGCCAGGATGACACCGGTCAGCCCGCCCAGCAGGAAGGTGGCCAGGAAGCCGACGGCGAACAACATCGGCGATTCGAAGGACAGGTGCCCGCGCCACATGGTGCCGATCCAGTTGAAGAACTTCACCCCGGTCGGAACCGCGATGAGGAACGACATGAACGAGAAGAACGGCAGCAGCACCCGTCCGGTGGCGAACATGTGGTGCGCCCACACCGTGATCGACAGGCCCGCGATGGCGATGGTCGCCCCGACGAGACCGATGTAGCCGAAGATCGGCTTGCGGCTGAAGACCGGGATCACCTCGGTGACGATCCCGAAGAACGGCAGCGCGATGATGTAGACCTCGGGATGGCCGAAGAACCAGAACAGGTGCTGCCAGAGCAGCGCGCCCCCGGTCCGGGGCGCGAAGATCTGCGAGCCGAACCTGCGGTCGGCCTCCAGGGCCAGCAGGGCGGCGGCGAGCACCGGGAACGCGATCAGCACGAGCAGACCGGTCAGCAGCACGTTCCAGGTGAAGATCGGCATCCGGAACATGGTCATGCCCGGGGCGCGCATGCAGATGATCGTGGTGATGAAGTTGACCGAGCCGAGGATCGTGCCGAGCCCGGACATCACCAGACCGACGATCCACAGGTCGCCGCCGACCTGCGGGGAGAACGTCGCGACGGACAGGGGAGCATACCCCGTCCAGCCGAAGCTGGCGGCGCCTCCGGCGGTGGTGAAACCGCTGAGCACGATGAGCCCGCCGAACAGGAAAAGCCAGTAGCTGACCATGTTCAGACGCGGGAACGCCACGTCCGGCGCCCCGATCTGCAACGGCATGATCACGTTGGCGAACCCGGCGAACAACGGCGTGGCGAACAGCAGCAGCATCAGGGCGCCGTGCATGGTGAACAGCTCGTTGTACTGCTCGTTGTTGACGATCTGAAGCCCCGGCTGGGCGAGCTCCGCCCGGATGATCATGGCCATGATCCCGGCGATCAGGAAGAAGCCGAACGAAGTGATCAGATAGAGATATCCGATGACCTTGTGGTCGGTGGAGGACAGCCACGAGGCGAGCGTCGACCTCCTGCCGCGAGGCGCGATCCCAGGCTGCTGCCGCACAGTGGTCACAGCCGACTCCCTCCCGTTGGCAACAGCCGGATACGGCGGGACCCCTCACCCGTTCCACCCGTCCCCCCAATCACCCCCTTGCCCGGCTTCCGCCGGACGGACACCCCTCGCGGACCGCACCGGACATGCGCAGGGCTGTTCTTTCCGAGAAATTTCCTCTCCGCTCTCCGGGCGAGGAGCCGCCCCGCACTCCCGCGGCGCCGGCCAGCCGGTCCCGGCGTCAGATGGACGCTCCCGGACGGGGTTGCGGACCGCAGGCCGTAAAGTCCAATTGTGACCGCTATTGCCGAACTTGCTGCCGCGCTCGCACCGGAGAAGGTGCTGACGGATCCCGACGTGACCGACTCCTACGCGCGGGACCGGACCTTCCTCGAACCGGGTAAGCCGCTGGCCGTCGTGCTGGCCGAGACCCGGGACGACGTCGTCACCGTCCTCCGATGGGCGACCGAGCACCGGGTGCCGGTGGTACCCCGGGGTGCCGGAACGGGACTGGCGGGCGGGGCGACGGCCGTCGAGGGGTGTGTCGTCCTGGCGCTGCACAAGATGACGGCGATCAGGGAGCTCTCCCCCGCCGACGAGATCGCCGTGGTGGAGCCCGGCGTCATCACCGCGGATCTGGACCGGGCGGCCCGCGAGTACGGGCTCATGTACGCGCCCGACCCCTCCTCCTACGAGATCTCCACGATCGGCGGCAACCTGGCCACCAACGCGGGCGGCCTGCGATGCGTCAAGTACGGCGTGACCCGCGACTCCGCGCTGGGCCTGGAGGTCGTGCTGGCGGACGGGCGGATCCTGAACACCGGAAGACGCACGATGAAGGGCGTGACGGGCTACGACCTGACCGGACTGTTCATCGGCTCAGAGGGAACGCTCGGCGTGATCACGGCGGCCACCGTACGGCTGCGCCGGGCGCCCGCGGTCTACCCGGCGACGATCGCGGCCGAGTTCACCTCCCTCAGAGACGCGGCCTCCGCGGTCGCGGCGATCATCGCGGCGGGATGCCAGCCGTCACTGCTGGAGATGCTCGACCGGACCACCCTCAAGGCCATCGACGACTGGAAGAACATCGGGCTGGAGGAGCCCACCCAGGCGATGCTGATCGCGCAGTCGGACGCGGCGGACGGCCCCGCGGTCTCCGCACGCATGGCGGAGCTGTGCACCGCGAACGGCTCCCCCTTCGTGGCGGTGTCGTCATCCCCGCAGGAGGCCGAGGAACTGATCGGGGTGCGCCGGATGGCCTACCAGGCCAAGGAACGGCTCGGCACCTGCCTGGTAGAGGACGTGTGCGTGCCGCGCTCGGCACTGCCGTACATGATCGAGAAGATCGAGGCCATCGCGGCGAGGCACGGAGTACTGATCGCCACGGTGGCCCACGCCGGTGACGGCAACCTGCACCCCGTCTTCGTCTTCGACCGCGGCCTGTCCGAACCGCCGCCCGCCGTGTGGGCGGCCGCCGACGAGGTCTTCCGGGAGACCCTGGAGATGGGGGGCACGCTCACCGGCGAGCACGGCGTCGGGCTGCTGAAACGGCGCTGGCTCTCCCTGGAGGCCGGACCGGTGACCGAGGAGATCCACCACGGGATCAAGCGGGTCTTCGATCCGCTCGGCATCCTCAATCCCGGCAAGGCCATCTGAGGACGGTCCACTCACGCCACCCGAACAAATGAGACGAATTACGATAGATCATCCGCATCACCCCACGCACTGGTAGCGTTCTTCACCACATAACTCATCTTCATGCTCTGCCGGGGGGTCATCGTGGTGCAGCCGCTGTCGGCGGAGGATCCTCCGCGGCTGGGCCCGTTCGAACTGACCGGCAGGCTCGGGGAGGGCGGCCAGGGGGTCGTCTACCTGGGCCGCGGTCCGGCGGGCGAGCAGGTCGCCGTCAAGCTTCTCCACCACGGGCTGGCGGCCGATCCCGACGCCCGGGCACGGTTCCTGCGGGAGGTCTCGGTCGCCCAGCGGGTGGCCCGCTTCTGCACCGCCTCGGTACTCCACGCCGACCTCGCCGGCAGCCAGCCGTACATCGTGAGCGAGTACGTGCCGGGACCCTCCCTGCGCCAGCTGGTCGACAGGGAGGGTCCGCGGCGCGGCGCCGCGCTCGAACGGCTCGCGATCAGCACGGCCACCGCCCTGTCCGCGATCCATCGCGCGGGGATCCTGCACCGCGACTTCAAACCCGCCAACGTGCTGATGGGCCCCGAGGGGCCGGTGGTGATCGACTTCGGTATCGCCAGGGCGCTGGACTCCCCCGGGACGACCGCCACCGGGATGGCGATGGGGACACCGTCCTACCTCTCCCCCGAGCAGCTCAACGGGAACGAGGTGACGGCCGCGGCCGACGTGTTCGCCTGGGGCGTCACGATGGTCTTCGCCGCGACCGGGAAGCCCGCGTTCGGCGCGGACTCCATCGCCGTGGTGATGAACCGGATCCTGACCGTGGAGCCCGAGCTGGGCGGCCTGGAGGGGCAGCTCCGCGCCCTGGTCGCCGCGTGCCTGTCCAAGGATCCGTCGCTGCGCCCCACCGCCGAGGAGCTCGTCAGCCATCTGATGGGCGCGACGCTTGTCTCGCCGGCGCGGCAGCAGGCTCCCTCGGCCACCCCGCCACCCCAGTTCTCACCCGCAGCCCCGCCCGCCGCCCCGGCGCAGAGGGGACGGAGGCCGCGGTGGCCGATCGGGCTGCTGCTGGCCGGAACGGCCGTGCTGGGCGTGGCGGCGGGGACGGTGGTGGTCATGCAGAACAGCGAGGAGGCCGCGGCGAGCCGGCCCGTAGACTCGGCGTCTCCCTCCCCGGAGGCCGACGAGCCGGGTCCCGCGCTCACTCCGGACCACCCGCCCTCGGTGTCGAAGTCCCCCAAGCCCAGGACGAGCCCTTCGCCGGCCGTCCAGGTCACGGTCGCACCGGTCTCCCCACCGGCTGTCAGGCCGGCACAACGGCCGACCTCCCACCCGACCCCCCAGCCGACCAGAAAGGCAGCCGGGGATTCCGGGGACGGCGGCACCACGCCGGACGAGACCGCATCACAGAAGCCGTCGGTGATCGAGCCGGCGGACGATGGCCGGTCGTCACCGACGTCGAAGCCCGCCGCCACCACCGCCGCCCCCACGTCGAAGCCCGCCGCCACCACCGCCGCCCCCACGTCGAAGCCCGCCGCCACCACCGCCGCCAAACCGCCGGCCTCACCACCGAAACCGAACACCTACACCGCGACCGGCGTCTGCGGCGCGGGCTTCCGGGTGATCGGCTCCAAGGCCCTCGGCACCTCCGCGACCGTCTACCTGCTCTACAGCTCCGGGGCGGGCAAGAACTGCGTCGTCACCATGGCCACGTACATCGCCCCCGCGAAGGTCCAGATGAACGCGACGCTCCAGGTGCAGGGCGGCTCGTCGGGGAGCGATCCGGGCGCCTTCACCGCGTACGCGGGCCCCGTAAAGCTCGCCGCCGCCAAGAAGTGCGTCATGTGGGGCGGCACGTACGGCTCGCTGTCCTGGAAGAGCGACTGGAGCCACTGCGGCTGACCCGTCCTCCCCGGCCGTGTCCGCTTCCGGCAGCCGCCCGGCGGGTCCGCCCCGACGGGGGCGGACCCGCTGGGATTCTCCTCTCGGCGGGTATGGTGTCCGCGCTGACCGTGGAGCCGGGCCGGTAGGCCGAGGCGGGCGCCGTACCGGCCGTAACAGAGGAGAAGGTTTGAACACCAACGGGAGCCGACCTGTGGAACGCCTGGTGCACAAGGAGGTGTCCGGTGGGGTCGCGACGATCACGCTGGACTCCCCGCGTAACCGGAACGCGCTGTCCGTGCGGCTGCTGGGAGACCTGGAGGAGCGGCTCACCTGGGCGCTCGCCGAGGAGAGCGTGCGGGTGATCGTGCTCACCGGGACCGGGCCGGTGTTCTGCGCCGGCGCGGACCTCAAGGAGCAGCGGGCCGAACCGGGTGACGCGCACGGGGCACCGGTGACCGCCTCGTTCCCGGAGATCATGAATCTGATCTGGGAGAGCCCCAAGCCGGTCGTCTGCCGGTTGAACGGCACCGCGCGTGCCGGGGGGCTGGGCCTGGTGGCGGCCTGTGACTTCGCGATCGCGCCGGACACGGCGTCATTCGCGTTCACCGAGGTACGGCTCGGCGTGGTCCCCGCGATGATCTCGGTGACCGTGCTGCGGCGGCTGGACCCCCGGGCCGCGTCCGAATACCTGCTCACCGGTGAGGTCTTCGACGCCGCCCGCGCGCAGGAGATCGGCCTGCTCACCCGGGCCGTCCCCGAGACGGCCCTGGACAGCACGGTCGCCCACTACACGGACATGCTGCTGCGTGGCGGGCCGGAGTCGCTGGCGATCACCAAGAAGCTTGTGCGGGCCGTGCCCACGCTGAGCGTCGAGGAGGGCATGCGCCAGATGGCCGAGCTGTCAGCCCGGCGTTTCACCTCCGCCGAGGGCCAGGAGGGCATCGCCTCCTTCATGGAGAAACGGCCCGCGTCCTGGATCCCCCGTCCCGAGACCGATTAATGCCGCACATCCCGGATCAGCCTCTCCTCTATCGGGTGGGCGAAATATGCGCATTTTAGTGATTGAAACCTCCCTGTAACCTTCCGAACTCTAGGATTGCTCGCAATTGCACCATGAGGCTGGCTCGGGGAAGGGATCAGTCATGCGTTTACGGTTTCTTGGCTCCACATCGGAGGCGGGCGCCTGCCCCTCTCTCTACGAGACCGACCGCGGCACCATCGTCGTCCAGGGCCTCCACGTCACCGACGCCGAAGCCCTGGCCGACCTCCGCCACGTTCTGGACGGTGAGACCGCCATCGAGGTGCCCAGAGAACTTCTCGCGGATATCGCCCGCAGGGTGCTTCCGTAAGTATTGATCACGATTGGGGAGACTCCTCTGGCAGGATCCGCTCGCCCGGGTCTAACCTCATGCGCACCATGCGGGAGGTTCCGTGAGCGCGTGGAGTGAGTGGATCGGCAGGCACGGCGGCGCCCTGCCCCCAGGGTTGGCGAAGGAGATCGGGTGAGTGGGTTCCAGCAGGTCCGGACCGACCTTGGTGCGCAGCTCAGGCACCTGCGCGAGGCGGCCCAGCTGTCCGGCAAGGAACTGGCCGAGCGGCTGAAGTGGCAGGCCTCGAAGGTCTCCCGGATCGAGAACGCCCGCCAGACCGCCACCGAGGACGACGTCACCCAGTGGGGGCGGGCCGTGCAGGCCGCCCCCGAGATCATCGAGGAGCTGGTCGAGCAGGCCTCGGGACTGCTGGAGCGACAGGACTCCTGGCGGCAACGGCACCGTAGCGGGCTGGCCGCACTCCAGGAGGACATCCGCGACCTGGAGACGCGGACCGGGCTGTTCCGGGTCTTCGAGCCGGGGGTGGTCATCGGGTTGTTGCAGACCACCGAGTACGCCCGGAGCATCTTCACCCGGATCAAGCGTCTCTACAACGCGCCCGACGAGATCGACGCCGCCATCCAGGTGCGCATGCAACGCCAGCAGATCCTCTACGACCAGAGCAAGAAGTTCCGGTTCATCATGCCCGAGGCCGTGCTGCGCTACCGCCTGGCCCCACTGGACGTGATGCGCGGCCAGCTCGATCGGCTGCTCGCCGTGACCGCCCTCCCCAACGTGGAGTTCGGTGTGGTCCCCTTCGAGGCCCCTCTCCCCGCCGCGCTGCTCAACGGCTTCTGGATCTATGACGGCGACCATGTCGCGGTGCCGACGAGGACCCGTGACCTGATCCTGCGCGACCCGGAGGACATCACCTTCTACGAGCGGGCCTTCGACGAGTTCCACGAGGTCGCGGCCTTCCGGGAGGAGGCCAGATCGGTGATCGTCCGGGTGCTGGAGGATTTCGCGAAACAATCCTCGGATTAATCCTCGCAATTGCTTGATTACCCCCCCAAGATCGTGCAATTCTCTGTTGGGACGGAGGTGACGCACGATGCTGGACACGCTGTCTTGCCTGGAGAGGTTCGCCACTGCAACACGGTTGCATGCCGACCTGTCCGTGCAGAGGATGTCATTCGGGGACCCCGCCTACGTGTGCGTCCGCAATCGCTTCAGCGACACGCTGATCGAGACCGTGACCTGCTCCCAGGACGGCGGCTTCATCACCTCGTGGGGCTACCGGCTCGGCAACGCCGACAACATCGAGAACGCCGCCGCCCGCCTGGCCTATCTGCTCGCCGCGCTACCTTCCTGAGCCTCAGGCGGAGAAGATCGCGGGGTCGAGGCCGACCTCGCGGGCGGCGGCGACCCGGGCGTGGTGCAGGAGCCGGGAGCGGGACATGTTGCCGGCGTGCAGGGTGTAACGGACCACCAGGCCGTCGAGCATGCCGTCGATCCGCTCGGCCGCTCCCTGGGGGTCGTCGCAGACGAACTCGCCCCCGCTCACGCCCTCCGCGATCACCTCGGCGAGAATCTCGATCCAGGAGCCCTCCAGCTCCAGCAGGATGGCCCGGACGTGCGCCTCGCGCACCCCGACGGCCCAGGCGTCGAGCCAGAGAATCCAGCTCTGGTCGGATCGGGACGCCGGGATGTAGAAGCGCAGGACGCGATCCAGCCGCTCGACGGCGGTTCCCGGGGCCGCGGCGATCTCCCTCAGCCGCCGGACCTCCGACTCGCTGGTGCTGCGGAGCATCTCGGTGATGAGATCGTCCTTGGTGGCGAAGTGGTAGTGGATCAGCCCACCACTCACGTTGGTCGCCTTGGCGATATCCGCGACGCGGGTGCTGGCCAGCCCCCGCTCGAGCACGACCCGCCTGGTGGCTTCGAGCAGCTCCGCGCGACGCTGATCGGCCTGGTCTGCGCGGCTGCCGCGCGCCCCTCCGTTTTGCACTGCGCAAGACTACAGCAGTGCGGCCCGACGGCCCCCTGTTACTGACTGTTCATTCAGTCAGTAACTTGCTCCCGCCGCGGCTGGGACCACCCGGCATCCGATGGTGCCGTTGACGCCGGCGGGGAGAGCCGGGCAGGACGTGCGCGCACTGCCCCACGCCGACGCAGAGGGCCGCCGTCGCGATGACCGTGACCACCCGGCTCATCTCAGGTCAGTAGGGCCATGGCGGCGTTGTGGCCGGGGATGCCGCTGACGCCGCCGCCGCGCCGGGCGCCCGCGCCGCAGAGCAGGACGCGCTCGAAGGCGGTCTCCACACCCCACTCCCCCGGCTCGCCGAACGGCCAGGACAGGTCCCGGTGGAAGATGTGGCCGCCGGGCAGGCCCGCCTCGTTCTCCAGGTCGACCGGGGTCTTGGCCTCCAGGCAGAGGCTCCCGTCGGGGGCGCGCAGCAGGCAGTCCTCGATCGGCTCGGCGAGCACCCGGTTGATCGAGGCGAGCGTGGCCTCCAGCGCGGCCTTCCGCGCTCCGGCGGGGTCCTCGCGGAACAGCCGGGCGGGCATGTGGAGGCCGAACAGGGTCATCGTCTGGGCGCCGGCGGCGCGCAGGCCGGGGCCGAGGATGGACGGGTCGGTCAACGAGTGACAGTAGACCTCGGCCGGGGGCAGCTCCGGGATCCGTCCTGCCGACGCCTCCGCGTAGGCGCGGGCGAGTTGGTCGCGGCCCTCGTTGATGTGGAAGGTGCCGCTGAAGGCCGCCACGGGGTCCACGTCGGCGTCCCTGAGCCGGGGCAACCTGGACAGCACCATGTTCACCTTGAGCTGGGCACCCTCAGACGCGGGCTCGTCCGCGCCGAGCAGGCGGCCGAGCACGGCGGGCGGCACGTTGGCCAGGATCCGCTCGCCCCGGACCACGTGCTCCCCGTCCGCGTCCCGGAACGTGACCTCGCCCGAAGGATCGACGGCGACGACCTCGGCACCGGTCAGGATCTCGGCTCCGGCCGCGCGCGCGGCGTCGGCGAGACCGCCGGAGACCGCGCCCATGCCGCCGACGGGGACGTTCCAGTCGCCGGTCCCGTCCCCGATCACGTGGTAGAGCAGACAGCGGTTGGCCAGCAGGTCCGGGTCGTGGGGGTCGGCGAAGGTGCCGATCAGGGCATCGGTGAGCACCACGCCGCGCACGGTGTCGTCGGCGAACCGCTCGTCCACGACCTCGCCGATCGGCCGCTCGAACAGCTCCCGCCACGCCTCGTCGCCGACGAGGTCACGCATCGCGCCGCGGTCCATCAGGGGTTCCAGCAGGGTCGGCGCGATCCGCCCGGCCACCTCGGCGGTCATCGCGTAGAAGCGCCGCCAGGCCGCGAGATCGGCCGTTCCCCCGGTGACCCGGGTGAAGGAGGCGGCGGTACGGCCGGCGTCGCCGTTGTCCACCAGCAGGCCGGTGTCCCCGGCGGGGGTGTAGGAGGCGTAGCGGCGGCGGCGCAGCTCGACCTTGAGCCCGAGGTCGGCCACGATCTTGGCCGGCAGCAGGCTGACCAGGTAGGAGTAGCGCGAGAGACGGGCGTCGACGCCGGGGAACGCCTGCGCCGACACGGCGAGGCCGCCCACGTGGCCGAGTCGTTCCAGGACGAGGACCCTGCGGCCCGCGCCGGCGAGATAGGCGGCGGCGACCAGGCCGTTGTGGCCGCCTCCGGCGATCACAACGTCATAGCGGGAACGGAACACGAGACATCCCGGGGTCAGGCGGAGAGGTGGCGGGGTGAGGAAGGCTCGCGCCGGTCAGAGACCGGTCTGCCAGTGCGGCTCGGGGCGGAGCACACTCGACACGTCAATCGACACCATGCCACGCACCATATAGCGAAGACGACAAATCGGTCCATGGTCTTTCCGGCACCGCTCCGGCCCGGCGCACCCGCTCACTCACGGGCCGCGGCCAGGGTGATCTTCAGGAGGGTGGCGGCGGGACCGGTGGGAGTCCGGCCCCTGCGCCAGACGGCGCGCAGGCGTCGGTCGAGGTCGATATCCCGGGTGCTCACCTCGGCAAGCCGTCCGGTGGCCAGCTCGGCCTCCACCGCGTAACCGCTGAGCACGGCCGGAGCCGCCCCCTCGCGGGCGGCGCCCATGACAGCGGCGTTGGAACCGAGCTCCAGCCGGGGAGCGGCGACCACGTGGCCGGTCAGCGCGAGGTCCAGGGTCTCGCGGGTGCCGGAGCCGCGCTCGCGGACCACCAGCGGGGTGGCGGCGAGTTCGGCGGACAGCAGCGCGGTACGGCGACGCGCCCACGGGTGGCCCGGAGCCACCACCACGACGAGCCGGTCGGTGGCCACCACCCGGGAGGTCAGGCCGGGCGGGATCGAAGGCCCCTCCACGAACCCGAGCTCGATCCCGCCGCTGACCAGCCTGGCCACCTCGGCGGAGTTCTGCACGTCCAGGCCGACCTGGATCTGGGGCTCCCTGTTCTGCAGCTCTCCCAGCCAGCGCGGCAGCAGGTATTCGGCCACGGTCATGCTGGCCGCGATGCGCAGATGAGCCGCCCTGCCGCGCCGTACCGCCTCCGCTCCGCGCATGAGTTCCTCGGCCGCCGCCAGCGCCTGTGCCGCCCAGGCCGAGACCATCACCCCCTGCGGGGTGAGGGTGGAGCCGCGCGGGGTGCGCTCCAGCAGAGGCAGCCCGAGGCGGCGTTCCAGTAGCGCGATCCGCTTACTCGCCGACGGCTGGGCGATTCCCGCCGCCCGGGCCGCCTGGCTGAGGCTGCCCAGGCGGTCCACGTCGACGAGCAACCGCAGGGATCCGAGATCGGGCAGCTCACTCATAGCCCTAGGCTATGACCTTCCAGGGAGATGACGGTTACCGGCCGCGCCTGCCCGCATCAAGACTCGGACCATGACCCTCCTCTCGCCCGACGGCTCCCTCCGACACCCCGAACCCCCGGAACGCCCCGGACGGCCTGCGGGCAGGCGTGTCCCGGAGGCGGGTTCCCGCCCGCCGGGGACGCCCCTGCCGCGGAGGTGGGCCGCGGAGATCGGCGCCCTCGTGCCCGGCCTCGCCGTGGTGACCGTCGCGGTGATCCTGTCGACGTGGCTGAGCCGTGCCCTCCCCGGCGTGAGCGCGGCCGTCACCGCGGTGGCCTGCGGGATCGCGCTCACCAACCTCGGCGGGGTCCGCCGGTCGTTCCGCCCGGGGCTCGCGTTCGCGAGTCGACGGCTGCTCCGCCTGGCGATCGTGCTGCTCGGGCTGCGGATCGCCCTGCCGGAGGTGCTGGCGCTCGGCTGGCGTGCGCTCGCGGTGATCGCCGCAGCCACCGGCGGCACGTTCCTCGCCACACGTTGGATCGGGGCACGGCTCGGGGTGAGCCCGCGCAGGTCACTCCTCATCGCGACGGGGGTGTCCGTCTGCGGGGCCGCGGCGGTGGCCGCCATGCACGAGGTGGCCGGCAGCGACGACGACGACGTGGCGAGCGCGATCAGCGTCGTGGTCCTGTACGGCAGTGCCATGATCCTCGTGCTGCCGCTACTCGCCGGGCTTCTCGGCCTGACCTCGCACCAGCTCGGGATATGGGCCGGGGCGTCGGTCCACGAGATCGCCCAGGTGGCGGCCATCGGCGCAGTGGCCGGAGCGGGGGTGCTGGCGAGTGCGGTGGTGGTCAAGCTGGCCCGGGTCGTCCTGCTCGCCCCCATCGTGGGACTGACCTCCCTCGCCCTGCGCCGCGGCGTAGGCGGAGATCTACGGAACACTCCCGGCGCGGTACGGCGGCCACCGGTCGTGCCCCTGTTCGTACTGGGATTCGTCGCGATGGTGATCGTACGGAGCCTCGGCGTGATGCCCGCCGGGGTCACCCGGGCACTCCCCGAGGTGACGGGAGTGTTACTCGCGGCGGCACTCTTCGGGCTGGGGACGGGCGTCAACCTCAGAGAGCTGGCGCGCGGCGGACGGTCGCTGCTCCTGGGCGGGGCGGCCACGGCCGTCATCACCGTGATCTCTCTGCTCGGCGTCGCCGTCATCGGCTGATCTTCGGGTAGACGTCTCTCCACAACCGCCGTAACGTGCTCTTTCCGGAACAAGTGATCCAGGTCACATCGTTCCAAAAGAGCAACCATCCGGCCCGGATGAGGAGACAGAGGCGGCTCATGCGTACCACCCAGCAGCCCATCGACAGCGTGCTCCGCCCCTCCGGCGAGGTGGCCGGAGCACTGGCGCAGGGCGCCCCGGTCGTGGCGCTCGAGTCCACGATCATCTCGCACGGCCTGCCCCAGCCCCGCAACCTCGAGGTCGCGACCGAGCTGGAGGAGATCGTCCGCGAGGCGGGTGCCGTACCGGCGACGATCGCGGTGCTGGACGGCGTCGCACACGTCGGCCTGAGCCGGGACGAGCTCAAAAGGATCGCCACCGAACCAGGCCTGCGCAAGCTGGGCTTCCGCGATCTGCCCGCCGCCGCCGCGCTGAGGGCCAGCGGGGCGACCACGGTCTCGGCGACCTCGTTCCTGGCCGCGCGGGCGGGCATCCGGGTCTTCGCCACCGGCGGCCTCGGCGGCGTGCACCGCGGATGGACCGACAGCCAGGACGAGTCGGCCGACCTCGACATGCTGAGCCGTACCCGTATCACCGTCGTCTGCGCGGGCGTGAAGTCGATCCTGGACGTCCCCGCCACCCTGCAACGGCTGGAGACCCGCAGCGTCAGCGTGGCCGGGTTCCGCACCGGAGAGTTCCCCGGTTTCTACCTGCATACCTCCGGCGAGCCGATCGACTGGCGGATCGAGACTCCGGACGAGGCGGCGGGCATCATGCGGGCCCAGGACGCGCTTGGCGGCCCGGAGACCGCACTGATCGTGGCCAACCCGGTGCCGATGGCCGAGCAGCTCGACCCGGCCCTGCACGACCGGATCCTCGCCGAGGCCCTGGCCGCGGCCGACCGGGAGAAGGTCACCGGTCAGGCCATCACCCCGTTCCTCCTGGATTACCTGGTGAGGGGCACCGACGGCGCCTCGCTTGAGGCGAATCTGGCCGCCGTACGAGGAAACGCCCGCATCGCCGGGCAGATCGCGGCATCGTGGAGCCGGGGAAACTGAGGAAGTCGTGACCCGAACGGGCCTGCTGGTCATCGGCGACGTGGTCACCGACGTCGTCGCGCTTCACGCCGGGACGGCCCTGGCCGGCCCGGCCCGCGGCACGGACACCGCCGCCGACATCGTGCTGCGCCCGGGCGGCTCGGGAGCCAACACGGCCTCCTGGGCCGCCCGTCTGGGCGCCGACGCCCGGCTCCTGACCCGGGTCGGCTTCGACACCGGCGAATGGCACGCCGCCGAACTGCGGCGCGGCGGGGTCCGGCCGCACCTGCGGGTGGACCCCGACCGCCCGACCGCGGTGGTGATCGCCATGGTCGACGCGACCGGGGAGCGCTCCATGCTCACCAATCGGGGCGCGGGCGGCCACATCGGCGCCGACGACTGGGACGACGACCTGCTCGACGGGGTGCGTCACCTGCACCTGTCCGGATACACCCTGTTCGCTGAGCCGGGGCTGCAGCTGTGCCGGCTGGCTCTGGCCGCGGCCACCCTGCGCGGCGTCACGATCAGCGTCGACCCCGCCTCGACCGGTTTCCTGCGCTCCTTCGGCCCCGAGCGGTTCGTCCAGGAGACCCTGGCCGCCCAGCTGGTCATTCCCAACCTGGATGAGGCGTTGCTACTCACCGGCGAGAGCTCCGCCGGACGGGCCGCTGAACGGCTGAGCCTCCGGTACGGCGCGGCGGCTGTGAAACTCGGCTCCCACGGCGCTCTGATGGCGAGAAACGGAAAGTTGACGGCTCGGGTTCCCGGAACAGCCGCGGAGGTGATTGACTCGACGGGAGCGGGGGACGCGTTCGCCGCCGGCCTGTTGATCGCCCTGCTGGGAGGGGCCGCCGACGAGGCGGCGCTGAAGGCGGGAGGCGAGGCCGGAGCCGAGGCGGTGACAGCCATAGGCGGTCGGCCACGTGTCTCCGCGTCCGATCTGGGTACGGACCAGCTTTACCCTCTTAACACCAATTGATAGCTTGCGGCGTAGGCTGCACCATTAGCCACATGCGTCACTTTGGGGAGGTTTCGGTCCGCCGATGGATGCCGAGTCATCGATCTGCCTGAGTGATCTGGTTCCGGCACTGCGCTGGAGTCGGCCACAGCAGATCGCCGAAGTCCTGGCCGATCCCCGCCTGCCTGCGGGCTGGTGGTCCTCGGTCACCCTGCCCAAAGCCCTCGGCGTCGCCGGGCTCGACTGGGTCTGCGATCGGCTGGCCCGGCTTTCGGTGTCCCGCTGGGACCATCTGCCGCTGAGCGACGTGCTGCCCGCACTGCACGTGCACACGGTGGATCCCACCCTGCCCGGCTGGTCCGAGGCCGCCCGCTCCGCGATCATCGGACTGGGTGGCTGGTCCCGGCTGCGCCGCCTGACCACCGGAGACCTCGGCGGCCCTTCCCTGCCCGCCTCTCCCGAGGTCGTGGTGACCGCCATCTTCCGCGAGGTGCTCAGCAGGATCCCGCTGATCGGCGAGCAGCCCGCGCCGGCTACCCAGGTCGCCGTACAGGCCCCGGCAGGACAGGTTCCGCAACAGCAGGCCCCATCCATGCCACAGGCGCCATCCGTGCCGCTACAGGCACCATCCATGCCGCCACAGGCGCCGCCCGTACCGCAGGCACCATCCGTGCCACCACAGGCGCCGCCCGTACCGCAGGCACCGATCGCCGAGCCCGTACTCGAACCCCAGGTAAGGCCCAGCGACTACCCGTTGGTCCGCCTGGTGGACAACATGTTCCGTGACTGGAGCCCACTGGAGCGCGCGGTCGCCGTGGAACGGCTGTTCGCCGTCGAACCGATCAGCCTGCGCGCGCTGGCGCACAAGCTGAACGCCGATCGCGACGCGCTGTCCATGGCCCAGCGCACCGCCGAGGAACGCATCCTGCTCTGGCTGCGCTCTCCGGAGTCCGCCCCGCTCACCGGGCACATGTTCGGACTCACCGAGTGGTTGGGCGCCGCCGCCACGCAGGATCAGCTCATCGGCGCCGACCCCGCCCACCCCGTCGAGGTCCCCACGCTCAGCACCCCGCTCTGGCGGGTGCTGGTCACTCTCATGCCCGACCGGCGGCTGCAGGACGGCTGGCTCGTCGTCGGCGACCTGGGAGGCCTGCGGGACCGCACCCGGCAGCTGCTGGCGAGCAAGCCCGTCAACACCGACGTGGCCGCGCTCATGGAGCACCAGCTCGGCATCCGCGCACACTCCGCGCAGGCCTGGCTGGACGCGCTCACCGCCACCGGCACACCGGACATGGGTTCAGCCGGGGAGCCCGCCTCCGAGGCCGGCAAACAGCTCCCCCGCCGCACACCGGGGGCCAACGGCCACCATCACCGCGGCGGCCAGCCGATCCCGCAGGTGAACGCCAACTCCATCGACCCCCGTGCCGCTCTGGCGGCGCTGTCGGCGCTGTCGGGCGGCAACACCCGGCCCCACCTGATCACCAGCCAGCGCGCCCCCGCGCATCCACCGACCAACCCGGTCACCGACCCGAGCCGCTGGCAGCGGATAGAGGTGACCAGCGAGCACCTGCGAGGCGGCCCGGTGGCGGTGCCGGAGGGGTACGCCACCCAGCTCGGCATGCGTCCCGGCACCCTGCTGTCGGTGACCGGCCCCGGTGACAACGCGGTGGTGCTGGTCTGGCGGGACCACCCGGTCTTCGACTCCCTCCAGCCGGTGCTGATGCGCCTGAACGCCCGGCCGGGCGACCAGGTCTACGTCACCGTGGACGGCTATCGACTGGATGCCCAGCTGCCCACCTGAGGGGCGGGGCGGCTCTCCGGGGCCGCCTTCTCCCGGCAACGGCCCGGCCGGTCTCCCCGTGAGGGGCCGACCGGTCGGCAGGTCCGGGATTCCGCCTACGCCAAAGACGCGGAGGCCGGGACGGAGACGCGCCGTCGCCGCCACAGGCTGTCGGCGGCGAGGGCCCCGCCACCGCTGAAGGCGACGGCCAGGCTGCCCGCGGCGAGGGTGAGGACGAACTCGTAGCCGCCCTTGTCCACCGCGAACCCGTTCGCGGCGTGGAGGAACATGATCGCACCGACCATGTTCAGCGCGAGCAGGGAGCCGAAGACCGGCAGTCCCGCACCCAGGATGAATGCGATTCCTCCGACCACCTCCAGCACGGCCACTCCCGGCGCGGCCACGCCTGCCAGCGGAATCCCCAGGGACTCGAAGAACGCCGTCGTCCCGTCCAGTCCCATCGTGGTGAACTTCTGCCAGCCGTGGACGACGAAGACCACTCCGATGGCGATCCGTCCCACCAGCAGGGCAATGGGGCGTGCGCGGTCAAGCATGACAACTCCTTCTAGTTGTTCGAATTTGAACTAAATCCTAGTCTAGTTCAAATTTGAACAAGCCATAAACTGTGGTCGTGAACGACACGAGATGGCTCAGCGAAATCGAGCTGAACGCCTGGATGGCCTACGTCACCGCGACACACCTGCTGGAGCGGCGCGTCGAGGAGCAGTTGAAGGCCGACTCCGGGCTCACCCACGCCCAGTACGAAATCCTCGTCAAACTCGCGGCCGCCCCCGAGCAGCGGATGCGGATGACCGAACTCGCGCGCAAGGTGATCGTGTCCAAAAGCGGGCTCACCTATCAGATCGGTCAGCTCGAAAAGGGCGGCCTCGTCGAGCGGATGACCTGTCCTTCCGATGAGCGGGGCGTCCTCGCCGCGCTCACCCCCGAGGGGGCCCGCTGCCTGGAGCGGACAGCGCCGGGCCACGTGGCCGTCGTCCGCGCCTTCCTGATCGACCAGCTCACCCCCGAGGAGCTGCAGGCAATGACACGGATCATGTCAAAGACCGCGGCGGTGATAGCGGCGACGACCAACCAGTCAACCGAGAGAGCAGCCGGCGGCCGCCTCTCCCGGTAGCGTCCCGGACCACCTCGGCCGATAAAGGCCTGCGGAGGCGGTGTGAGGCCTGCGCGACGACCCGCGAGCTATGCGGAGTCACGGGGTTTCCGGTCTCTCCCCGAACGGGGAAAATCCGGTACGGCCCGCGCGGGGGGCACTTTCCGCGCGGGCCGTACCGGATCATGGCTGCGCCGCCAGGTCAGGCGGCGGCGCAGCTGACCGAGGCCGGCACACCGTTGGCGCCGGGCGAGTCGCCGGTGAAGCCGAAGGACGTCGAGGCGCCCGAGGAGAGACTGCCGTTATGCGTCAGGTTCCGCACCGAGACGTTGGCGCCGCTCTGGGTGTGCTGGCCGTTCCAGAGCTGGGTGATGGTCTGGCCGTTCGGGAAGGACCAGCTCGCCGTCCAGCCCGTGATGGCCACGCCGCCGGTGCTCTTCACCGTCACCTCGGCCTGGAAACCGCCCTGCCAGGAGTTGACCACCTTGTAGGTGGCCGCGCAGGCCTTACCACCGGTACCACCGGTGGGGGTGACCGTCGGGGTCGGCGTGGGGGTGGCGGTGGGAGGAGGAGATGTGGGCTGCGGGGCCGCGATGGCCAGGTCGTAGGCCCGCTGCGGCACGAACTGCCCGGCGCCGGCGATGCAGCCGTCGGCCTCGCCCGGCAGCTTGATCCAGAGGAACGCGTCGATCATCGAGTCGCCGGTGCTGGTCGTGCTCGGCGTGCCGATCGCCCGCCCGCCCGGGTCACACCATTCGCTGCCCTGGGGACCGTTGCCGTTGCGGCTGGTGTCGATCACCGCGCGGAGCCGGGAGACACCGCTGGCGGAGATGACGCTCTTGGCGTACGCCACCTCGGTGGAGGTCCAGCGGTAGTTGGAGACGTTGAGGGCGATGCCGTCCGCGCTGTTGGCGACGTCCGCGGCCCTCAGCCGGGCCCCGGCCTCGGAGGCGGACAGCCATCCGGAGTGCCCGATGTCGAAGTAGACCTTCACCCCCGACGAGGCGGCCTTCAGCTTCTTGCCGGCGTACGCCATGGAGGCGTTGGTCTCCTGCTGCTGAGAGGAGCTCATGCAGTTGGTCATGATCGGGAGCACGTCGGGCTCCAGGATGATCGACGCGGACCTCCCCTGAAGTCCCGCTGCGAGTTCGTCGATCCACTGCCGGTAGGACGTGTGGTTGGGCGCGCCACCCGTACTCGCACCGCTGCAGTCACGGTTGGGGATGTTGTAGACGACCATGATGGGGGTCTTGCCCGCGTTCGCGGCGGCGGCGGCGAACGCCGACACCTGGCCGCGCACGGCGGAGGTGTTGGTCGTGGTGAACCAGCGTGCCTGCGGGACGGCGGCGATCCGGTCGCGGATGACCGGTGTGCGGGAGTCTCCCGGATTCGCCGCGACCCATCTGGCCGCGCTGGTGTCGGGATCGACGTAGAACGAGGAATCGGCTGCGGACGCTCCGGAGGCCACGGACACCGCGGCAACCGTGGTGACCAGGGCGGCGCAGAGCGTGGCCAGAACTGACCTTCTTAGCATGGATCGGCTCCTTCAAGGGGGGCATGGGAGCGCTCCCACCATAACGGCGCGCCCATCCCTCACACAGTCCCGGCCTCTCCCCGCCCCCTCCTCACGCTCTTGAGCTGCGCTGATACCGTTCGCCGACGATGAAAATTTCACCCGGGCGGGCGGCGCGGACCCTTTTACCTGGGTCCGCGCCGCCCGCCCGGGTGTTGCCCGGTCATGTCGCCGAGCCTCCGGTGGGCGACGGGGACGGGCGCCCCGCCCCACGCCACGCGCGGGCGATGGATGGCTCCCCCGGCCGGACGCCGCGCCCGGCCTGATCTTCCTGCGAGGCCGGCTCCGGGCGAGGCCCCTGGCTCAGAGGTCGCCCAGGCCGAGCTGCCTCGCGATCAGCATCCGCTGGACCTCGCTGGTGCCCTCGCCGATCTCCAGAATCTTGGCGTCACGGTAGAAGCGGCCGACGGGATACTCGTTCATGAACCCGTAGCCGCCGAAGATCTGGGTGGCGTCGCGGGCGTTGTCCATGGCCGCGTCGCCGGCGACGAGCTTGGCGATGGCCGCCTCCTTCTTGAACGGCTCACCGGCCAGCATCTTCTCCGCCGCGTGGTAGTAGGCCAGGCGGGCGGTGTGGGTGCGGACCTCCATGTCGGCGATCTTGAACTGGATGGCCTGGTAGTGACCGATCGGGTGGCCGAACGCCTGGCGTTCGCGCACGTAGCGCAGGGACTCGTCCACGCAGCCCTGGGCCAGGCCGACCGAGAGTGCGGCGATGGCGATACGGCCCTCGTCGAGGGTCTGCAGGAACTGCGCGTAGCCCCTGCCCCGCTCGCCGAGCAGGTTGGCCGCCGGGACCCGGCAGTCGGTGAAGGAGAGCTCGCGGGTGTCGGAACAGTTCCAGCCGACCTTGGAGTACTTCTTCGAGGCGGTGAAGCCCGGGGTGCCGGCCGGCACCAGGATCGTGGAGATCTCTTTCTTGCCGTCGGCGCGCTCACCGGTGATGGCGGCCACCCCGACGACGCCGGTGATGTCGGTGCCCGAGTTGGTGATGAACGCCTTCGAGCCGTTGATCACCCACTCGTCCCCGTCCAGCACGGCCGTGGTCCGCATGCCGCCCGGCACGTCGGAACCGCCGCCCGGCTCGGTCAGGCCGAACGCGCCCAGCATCTCGCCCGACGTCAGCCGGGGCAGCCACTCGGCCCGCTGCTCGGCCGTACCGAACCGGTAGATCGGCATCGCACCCAGCGACACCGCGGCCTCGACGGTGATGGCCACGCTGGAGTCGACCCTCGCCAGCTCCTCCAAGGTCAGGCAGAGGGCGAAGTAGTCCCCGCCCATGCCGCCGTACTCCTCCGGGATCGGCAGCCCGAACAGGCCCATCGCACCCATCTGCCGCACGATGCCGTAGGGGAACTCCTCGCGCTCATAGAGGTCCCCGATCACCGGGGCCACCACGTCGCGGGCGAACGCCTCGACGGTCTTGCGGAGGTCTTCATACTCCTCGTTGAGCTTGGGCATCGTCACTCCTTGATGTCTTGATCGGTCGCCGGGCTCGTTCCCAGTGCCTGGACGACCCGTGAGGGGCTGGGACGGCCGAGCCGCGCGGCCAGCCACGTGCTGGTCTCCACCAGCGATTCGAGGTTCAGTCCGGTCTCGACGCCGAGACCGTGCAGCATCCACACCAGGTCCTCGGTGGCGAGGTTGCCGGTGGCGCTCTCGGCGTACGGACAGCCCCCGATGCCGCCGGTGGAGGCGTCCACCACGGTCACGCCCTCCCGGAGTGCGGCGAGGGTGTTGGCCAGTGCCTGGCCGTAGGTGTCGTGGAAGTGCACGGCCAGCCGGGAGGGTCCGCCGAAGGCCTGGATCAGCGCGCTCACGTGGCCTGGTGTGCCGACGCCGATGGTGTCGCCGAGCGAAAGCTCGAAACAGCCGAGATCGAGCAGTCTGCGGCCGACCGCGGTCACCTGGCCGATCGGCGTCGGTCCCTCCCACGGATCCCCGAAGCACATCGACACGTACGCCCTGACCCTGAGACCGTGGTCCAGCGCCCTGGCGACCACCGGTTCGAACATCTCGAACTGCGACTCCAGCGTCCGGTTGAGGTTCTTGCGGGCGAAAGTCTCGGTGGCGCTGGCGAAGATGGCGATCTCCTCGACACCGTGCGCCAGAGCACGGTCGAGGCCCCGCTCGTTCGGCACGAGCACCGGATAGCGCACGCCGGGGACCCGTTCCAGGCCGGTCAGCAGCTCCGAGGCGTCCGCCAACTGGGGCACCCAGGCGGGGTGCACGAAGCTGGTCGTCTCGATCACCCGGTGCCCGGCGGCGGCCAGCCGGGCGACGAACTCCGCCTTGACCTCGACGGGGACGACCGCCGACTCGTTCTGCAGACCGTCCCTGGGGCCGACCTCGTAGACCGTGACCCGTTCCGGCAGCCCCGCCGCCGGCACCCTGTACGGCTCCCGCATCACGGCTCCCCCTCCCGCCGGACGACCGCCAGCACGGCGTCCATGTCGACCGCCTGCCCGGTCCGCACCGGTAGCTCGGTGACCACCCCGCCAACCGGCGCGGTCACGGTGTGCTCCATCTTCATGGCCTCGACGATGAGCAGCGGCTGCCCCTCGGTGACCTTCTCCCCCGTGGTCACCTTGACCACGAGGACAGTGCCGGGCATCGGGCTGCGGACCACGCCGTCCCCGGCACCGCCTGCGCCCGTCCGGTCGCCGGGGTCGCCCAGATGGTGCCGGGTGAGTGCCCAGGCGTCACCGTCCCGGCCGAGCCAGACGGTGTCGCCGTCCCGGGCGACGGCGTAGCGGCGCCGGACCCCGTCCAGGGTGACCAGCAGGTCATCGCCGTCTTCGGCCAACCTCGCCTGGACGTCCCCGCCCGGGGTGGCCGCCTGGTCGCCGCTCATGCCGTCAGCTCCGGAGGGCCGGTTCTCCGGCAGGCGGACCTCGGCTCCAGCCCGGGGAAGGCCCCGTACCCGCACCTCGGCCACACCGTCGCGGCTCTCCAGCCGCCAGGTGGTCCATGCGGCCTCACCGAGGCGCCAGCCGTCGGGCACCTCCCATGGGTCGCCCGGCGCCACGGGCACGCGGTCGTGCTGAAGGACCAGGGCGGCCGTGGCCAGGATGTCGGCGGGGACGGCGTCGCTGGAGACCAGCGTGTCGAGGTGGCGCTCGACCAAGCCGGTGTCGAGGTCTCCGGCCACCACCTCCGGATGGGTGATCAGCGCCCGGAGGAAGGCGATGTTGGTCGGCACACCCAGAACGGTCGTCGCGGCGAGCGCCCCGTCCAGCCGCCGCAGCGCGCTCGCCCGGTCCGGCCCCCAGGCGATGACCTTGGACAGCATCGGGTCGTAGTCGCTGCCGACCACGCCGCCGGCCATCAGGCTGGAGTCCACCCGGACATCGCCGGGCTCGCGCAGCGCGAGGACCCGGCCGCCGGTCGGCAGGAAGCTCCGAGAGGGGTCCTCGGCGTAGACGCGGGCCTCGACGGCGTGGCCGTGCAGCCGTACCTCGTCCTGGGTGAACGGGAGCGGCTCACCGGCCGCGACACTGAGCTGGAGCTCGACCAGGTCCAGGCCGGTGACCAGCTCGGTGACCGGGTGCTCGACCTGAAGCCGGGTGTTCATCTCCATGAAGTAGTAGTCGCCGGTGGCGCCCTGGACGATGAACTCGACGGTCCCCGCGCCGACGTAGCCGACGGACCGGGCGGCCTCGACCGCCGCGGCACCCATGCTCGCCCGGGTCACCGCGTCGAGCAGCGGGGAGGGGGCCTCCTCAATGATCTTCTGGTGGCGGCGCTGGAGGCTGCACTCGCGCTCGCCCAGGTGGACGACGTTGCCGTGGGTGTCGGCCATCACCTGGATCTCGATGTGCCGGGGGTTGTCCACGAAACGCTCGATCAGCAGGGTGGCGTCGCCGAACGCGGCGGCGGCCGTACGGCGGGCGGACTCCAGCGCGTCCGGCAGTTCGGCGGCCGCGCGCACCAGCACCATGCCCTTGCCTCCGCCGCCGGCGGATGGCTTGATCAGCGCGGGGAAGCCGACCCGCTCGGCGGCCTTCACCAGGTCGTCGGCCGGTTCGGCGCCGCCGGGGACGACGGGGACCCCGGCGGCCGAGACGGTGGCCTTGGCACGGATCTTGTCGCCCATGGCCTCGACGGCCTCCGGCGGAGGGCCGATGAACACCAGTCCGGCCTCGGCGCACCGCCGGGCGAAGGCCGTGTTCTCGGCCAGGAAGCCGTATCCGGGATGTACGGCCTGGGCCCCGGCCGCCGCGGCGGCGTCCAGGATCCCGTCGATGTCGAGATAGCCGCCGCCGAGCCGTACCGCGACGTCGGCCTCGCGGGCGTGCCGCGCGCCCGCGTCGGCGTCGCTGTACACGGCGACGGAGCGGATGCCCAGTCTCCTGAGCGTGCGGATGATCCGGAGGGCGATCTCGCCGCGGTTGGCGATGAGAACGGTGTCGAACATCCGGCAAGGGGCTGTCGAGTGGGTCATGAGTGCGGTCACATCCGGAAGACGCCGTAGCCGATGGGGTCGAGGGGGGCGTTGGCCGCGGCGGACAGGGCCAGGCCCAGGACGGTGCGGGTGTCGAGGGGGTCGATGACGCCGTCGTCCCAGAGGCGGGCGGTGGAGTAGTAGGGGTTGCCCTGGTCCTCGTACTGCCTGCGGATGGTGTCGGGGTCGGCGTTGCCGACCGTGGAGAGGACGTTCGCGGCCTGTTCACCGCCCATCACGGAGATACGCGCGTTAGGCCACATCCACAGGAACCGGGGCGAGTAGGCGCGCCCGGCCATCGCGTAGTTGCCGGCGCCGAACGAGCCGCCGACGACCACGGTGAACTTGGGCACTCGGGCGCAGGCGACGGCGGTGACCATCTTGGCGCCGTGCTTGGCGATGCCTCCGGCCTCGTACGCCTTGCCGACCATGAAGCCGCTGATGTTCTGCAGGAACACCAGGGGGACGGCCCGACGGTCGCACAGCTCGATGAAGTGCGCGCCCTTGAGCGCGGACTCGCCGAACAGGATGCCGTTGTTGGCGACGATCCCGACGGGGTGGCCGTGGATGTGGGCGAAGCCGGTGACGAGGGTGGCACCGTACTCGGCCTTGAACTCCAGGAACCGGCTGCCGTCCACCACGCGGGCGATGATCTCCCGCACGTCGTAGGGCGTGCGGGTGTCGGCGGGGACGATCCCGTAGAGGTCGTGGGGGTCGTGAACCGGCTCCTCGGCGGGGACGCGCTCCCATGGGGAGGGGGTGCGCGGGGCGAGGGTGGCCACGATGTCGCGGACGATCCGCAGCGCGTGGGCGTCGTCCTCGGCGAGGTGGTCGGTGACGCCGCTGACCCGGGCGTGCAGGTCGCCGCCGCCCAGTTCCTCGGCGGTGACCTCCTCCCCGGTCGCGGCCTTCACCAGCGGCGGCCCGCCCAGGAAGATCGTGCCCTGGTTGCGGACGATCACCGCCTCGTCGCTCATCGCGGGGACGTAGGCGCCGCCCGCCGTACAGGAGCCGAGGACCGCGGCGATCTGCGGTATGCCACGTGCCGACATGGTGGCCTGGTTGTAGAAGATCCGGCCGAAGTGCTCGCGGTCGGGGAAGACCTCGTCCTGCCTGGGCAGAAACGCGCCGCCGGAGTCGACGAGGTAGACGCACGGCAGGTTGTTGTGGAGGGCGACCTCCTGTGCCCGCAGGTGCTTCTTGACCGTCATCGGGTAGTAGGTGCCGCCCTTGACCGTGGCGTCGTTGGCGACGACCACGCACTCGCGGCCGGAGACACGGCCCACGCCGGTGATGATCCCCGCCGCGGGGGCCTCGTCGCCGTACAGCCCGGTGGCGGCGAGCTGGGACAGCTCCAGGAACCGCGAGCCCGGGTCGAGCAGGGTGTCCACCCGGTCGCGGGGAAGCAGCTTGCCCCGCGACACGTGCCTGACCCGCGACTTCTCCGGACCGCCCAGTCCGGCGACCGCGATCCGTTCTCGCAGGTCGGCGACGAGCCGTCCATTGACCTCCGCGTTGCGTCCGAAGCCCTCGCCACCCGGGTCGCAGGCGCTTCGCAGCACCGGCCAGCCACCCATGTGAGCCCCCTTGCCCGGCTCCCTCGCCGTAAGTTAACGGTTACTAACTCCGCCACAGATGTTAGTCACTATTAACGTCACCGTCTACCATGCGAGGTGTGACGACTGCCCAGACCCCTGCCCGCGCTCGCGGGTCACGGCGCGTGGAGATCCTGGACGCCGCCGCGGAACTGTTCGCGGCGCGCGGCTTCCACGGCACTTCCATCGAGGACATCGGTGGGGCGGTCGGCGTTTCGGGCCCCGCCCTCTACCGGCACTTCAGCGGCAAGGAGGCGCTGCTGGCGGAGATGCTGCTGGATATCAGTGAGCGCCTGCACACCTCGGCGGCGCACCGCGTGACCGAGGCCTCCAACGCCGAACGGGCTCTGGATGCCCTGCTCACCGGGCAGATCGAGTTCGCGCTCAGCCACCCCGCACTGATCACGGTGCACGACCGCGAGCTGGGCAACGTCCCCGAGCCCGCCCGCCGCCAGATCCGCCGCCTGCAGCGGCTCTACGTGGAGGAGTGGGTCACCGTGCTGAGCGAGCTCTACCCCGCCTGCCCCCCGCCGCGCCTCCGCGCCGCCACCCACGCCGTCTTCGGCCTGCTCAACTCCACCCCGCACAGCGCGGGCGAGCTCTCGCCGGAAGCGATGGCCGAGCTACTGCGGGGCATGGCCCGCGCAGCGCTCGCCACCGTTAAAGGTTAGTAGTTGTTAACAAGGATGCTCTCGGAGCGGTCCGCCGTCCACTAGCGGTGCGGGTAAGGCGGCCGCGGTCCTGGATAAGGGTGCCCTGGGTAGGGATGGCCCGGATAGGGGTGCCCGGGGTAAGGGTGTCCCGGATAGGGATGGCCCGGATAAGGCGGATAAGGCGGCCTCGGATAGGGGTACCCCGGATAAGGCGGCCTCGGATAGGGATACCCCGGATAAGGCGGCCTCGAGTAGGGATACCCCGGATAGGGATACCCGAGAGAGGACACCGGAACGCAGTCGTACTGTGGGCACGGCTCGGTGAAGCACTGCTTGGGGGAGGGCACGCAGACACGGCCTGGACCACAGTTGACCTCCGCGCACGGCGATCCTGGACTGCACGCGCCAGCCGGTCGGGCGGCCGGTGCGGCGGCGGTCACGGCCGGCGCGGCGGCGGTCACGGCCGGCGCGGCAGCGGTCACGGCCGGTGCGACGGCGCTGACCGCCGGAGCGGCCGACGGCCCGTCCGCCCAGGCCGTGGTCGCGACGGCCGGCGATCCGGCCGCGGCCACCGCGACCAGGATCGGGACCAGTTTTCGAAGCATTTTTCCCCCAGTGTCATGATCGGTTCTGACTCTCAGACGATGCTTACACCGGCTGTACCTGCTAACGGCAAAACGACTCTCAGCAAGCCGAATGGCTTGCTGAGAGGCCGGACAGCGCGGCTCCTGACAGGCCGTGACCTTTTGGTTCTCTTTGAATATCCGCATGAAGGAGGTAATCGATTGGTAGATCTGACAAGTTGTAATTGATAGCCGTCGAATAGAGCTGTTCCGTCGCCTCCTTAGACCAAAGAAGCCAAGGTTGAGGACGGGAGCGATCGATAGGGACATAATCGGGGTGTGGCGCGCGACACAGTTGAGACGCATTTCACCGAGGCGGTGGCCGCCCTCTCTCCCGGGGCCCCTCGCGATCCGGGCCTGCCCGTGCGGGAGGGGACAGGCCTGACCGGGGCCCGCTGCCGTGAGCTTTTCGAGTTCCAGCTGGGCAGCAGGCTCCTGGACGTCACCGCGCGCCGGTTGCGCGATCGGGACGAGGGCTTCTACACCATCGGATCGGCCGGGCACGAGGGCAACGTCGCGGTCGCCGCGGCGGTGCGCGCCACCGACCCCGCCCTGCTGCACTACCGCTCGGGTGCCTTTTACCTGGCCCGGTCCGCGATGGCGGGACGCCTGCCCGAGGAGGGGCTGCGCGACGTGCTGCTCGGCCTGACCGCCTCGGCCGAGGAGCCCATCGCGGGCGGCCGTCACAAGGTCTTCGGCCACCCCGAGCTGGCAGTGATCCCGCAGACCTCCACGATCGCCAGCCACCTGCCACGTGCGGTGGGGGTGGCGTTCGCCATCGAGCGTGCCCACCAGCTCGGCCTGCCGGGCGCCTGGCCCGCCGACGCGATCGCGGTGTGCAGCTTCGGTGACGCCTCCGTCAACCACGCCAGCGCCCTGTCCGGTCTCAACACCGCCGCCTACGGCTCCTACCAGGGGCTGGCGATGCCGCTGCTGTTCGTCTGCGAGGACAACGGCCTGGGCATCAGCGTGCGGACGCCGAGCGGCTGGGTGGAGGCCGCCCGCCACCCGCTGCTGGAGTACTTCGAGGCCGACGGCTGCGACCTGGCCGACGTCCATGACGTGGCGAGGAGCGCCGCCGACCACGTCCGCACACACCGCTCCCCCGCCCTGCTGCATGTCAGCACCGTCCGGCTGATGGGCCACGCCGGGTCCGACGTGGAGATGTCCTACCGGACCAAGCGGGAGATCAACGCCGATCTGGAGCGCGACCCGCTCGTCGCCACCGCCCGGCTGCTCGTCGAGGGGGGGCTGACCACCCCCGACGAGCTGCTGCTCCGCTACGAGACGATGCGGGAACACCTGTTCAAGATGGCCATGGAGAGCTCACGGCGGCCCCGGCTGGGCTCGGCGGCGGACATCATGGAGCCGCTGGCCCCCCGCACCCCGCAGGCCGTCGCGGTGGCCAGCACAGTGGCGGGGCGGTCCAGGGAGAAGGCCTTCGGTGGCAGGCTGCCCGAGCAGGAGGGCCCGCTCACCCTCTCCCAGGCGATCAACCGGACCCTTGTCGACACCCTGGCCGTCCATCCCGACGTGCTGGTCTTCGGTGAGGATGTGGCCCGCAAGGGCGGCGTCTACGGCGTCACCCGCGGTCTGCAGAAGCGCTTCGGCGCAGGCCGGGTGTTCGACACGCTCCTCGACGAGCAGGCCGTGCTCGGCCTGGCGCTCGGGTCGGGCGTCTCCGGGCTGCTCCCGGTGCCCGAGATCCAGTATCTGGCCTACCTGCACAACGCGCTGGACCAGATCCGGGGGGAGGCCGCGACGCTGTCGTTCTTCTCCCGCGGCGCCTTCCGCAACCCGATGGTGGTCCGTGTCGCCTCCTACGCCTACCAGAAGGGCTTCGGCGGCCACTTCCACAACGACAACTCCGTCGCCGCGCTGCGCGACATCCCCGGTCTGGTCGTGGCCTCCCCCGCGCGGCCTGACGACGCGGCCTCGATGCTGCGCACCTGCCTGGCCGCCGCCCGCACCGACGGCAGCGTCTGCGTCTTCCTGGAACCGATCGCCCTGTACAACACGCGCGACCTGTTCGACCGGGGCGACAACGGCTGGCTCTCGCCGTACGTGCCACCCGCCCGCTGGGCGGAGACACACGTCCCGATCGGCCGCGCCCGCAGCTACGGCGACGGCCGCGACCTGACCATCGTGACCTTCGGCAACGGCCTGCGGATGAGTCTGCGCGCCGCGGTCAGACTCACCGCGGAGGGCTACAGCTGCCGGGTCCTGGACCTGCGCTGGCTGTCGCCGCTCCCGATCGACGACCTGCTACACGCGGCGGAGCTGACCGGCAAGGTGCTGATCGCCGACGAGACCCGCCGTACCGGCGGTGTCTCGGAGAGCATCGTCACCGAGCTGGTCGACGCCGGCTTCACCGGCAGGATCGGCCGGGTGACCTCCGCCGACAGCTTCATTCCCCTGGGCGAGGCGTCCAGACACGTGCTGCTGTCGGAGAGCGAGATCGAGGACGCCGCCCGCAAACTGCTGGGCTGACCCACACGGGCCGCCCAGTCACCCACGGCTCCTCCTCACCGCTCCCCCAACGGAAAACACGAAATCCGCCCGCCCACCCTCCCGCTACGTGTTCAATCGGTCACACAGTGCTGCCAACCCGGACCGGGTCTGCCGGCAGGCATCCTTCTACCGTCCCCCAAACAGGAGGTACCATGCCCGACGTGGCGACGAAAAACACCGGTCAGCGCGTAGCGGATCTTGAGTCCTGGGCCTTCAGGACGGGCTCGGATCTGGCCGACATCAAGGAGACGCTGAACGATCTTCCGGCGATCATCCGGGAGGAGGTCATGGCCTACACCTCTCCGATGTTCGAAGAGATCATGAACAAGATGGCCACCAAAGAGGACCTCTCCGCGCTCGCCACCTCCCTCGGCGGACGCATGGACTCCATGGAGAACCAGATGACCTCCCTCGGCGGACGCATGGACTCCATGGAAGGCCGCATGGACTCCATCGAGAATCGGATGACCTCCATGGAGGGCCGCATGGACTCCATGGACGGGAAGCTCGACCTGATCCTGGCCAAGCTCAGCTGATCTTCCCCAGGAGGCTCCGGACCCGCGGCCCGGAGCCTCCTGGCGTCTCGCTCGGGCAATGGAGGGAGTCCGGGTCCAAGGGCGGCGCGCATCGCCGTGCCGGATCAGACCCGCGTCGCGAGCGGGCGTTACAGCCAGTTGCGGCGTTTGAACAGCAGATAGAGGGTCACGCAGACGCCTGCCATCAACAGCACCGCGAACGGGTAGCCCAGGGGCCAGTGGACCTCGGGCATGAAGTCGAAGTTCATGCCGTAGATGGTGCCGACGAGGGTGGGGGCGAACAGGATCGCGGCCCAGGCGGAGATCTTCTTGACTTCCTCGTTCTGGGCGTTGCTGGCCTCGGTGAGTCTGGTCATGTGCTCGTTCTGCGCCAGTGCGACCATGGTCGAGTTGACCACGAGGATGTCGTGGAGCATCTGACGGAAGCCGCTGACCCGCTCCGCCACGGTGATCGCATGATCGGCGACGTCGCGCAGGTATCTCTGCAGCTCCTGGTCCACCCCGTACTTGGCCGCCCCCGCGATGAATCCCTCGATCATGCCGAGCAGCGGCTGGGTGGCCCGCTGGAACTCGATCACCTCGCGGGAGAGCTCGTAGATGCGGCGGGAGACGCCGGGCTCGTTGCCGAAGACCTGCACCTCGATCTCGTCGATGTCGTTCTGCAGACCGGCGACGATCGGGGCGTAGCCGTCCACGACCGCGTCCATGATGGCGTAGAGCACCGCCTGCGGGCCCTGGCCGAGCAGTTCGGGGTCTCCCTCCATCCGGCGACGGACCTGCGACAGGTCGGGAGCCTCGCTGTGCCGTACGGTGATCACGAAGTTCTGGCCGACGAAGACGTGCAGCTCGCCGAAGTCGACCTCCTCGATCTCGTCGAGGTATCTGGCCGGGCGCAGCACCACGAACAGCGTGTCCCCGTAGCGGTCGGCCTTGGGCCGCTGGTGGGCGACGATGGCGTCCTCGACGGCCAGTCCGTGCAGGTCGAACTCCTCCGCGACGTTGAGGATCACCGACTCCTCCGGCCGGTAGAAACCGATCCAGGCCATGCTGTCGGGGGTGTTCTTCAGGCACGCGAAGGCGTCGGGCAGCGATTCGGGGGTGACGGTCCGCCGCCCGTTGACGTAGATCGCGTTGTCGATGACGAGTGACGGGGGCGCGGGCGGCTCGTTTCCGGCGGAACGCGGGTCCATCGACCGTTCGGGAGAGTCGCGGACGCCTCCGAGACGCCCGCGCATCAGGCTCCGCATACCCCGCACTCGCCGATCAGCCACGTCTGTCTCCTCATCCGATCATTCCGGATTGATGAACTCCTCAAGCGATCGCATCGCCCTACCCCGTATCGTCGCGCGGAATATCGGGGTCCAGCCATAGAAGAGTCCCACCGGCCTACCCAGGGCCATCTTGGACCAGTGCTTGAAGTCGAAGTCGTCATGGTGCCGGATGATCAGGCCGTCCTCGAACCTGAACAGGGTATCGATCTCGTTGACGACCTCCCTCTCCGTCCTGCCGAAGGTGTAGCGGGCGGTCCAGTGCGCCGCGCCGTCGTGGTCGCGCGCGGTGACATCCCGGACGGTCACGTCGAGGTCGGGGCTGCGGCCGAGCAGCATCCGCCACATGCCCATGACCCGGTCGCGGCCCTCCAGGTCCTGGAAGACGGGATCACCGAACGTGACCTCGGGGTGGTAGCACCGTTCCATGGCGTCGGGGTCACGACGCCCGAAGGCGTCGTAGAAGCTCCGGATGAGCGCGGCGTTCTGGTCGTTCACACGAGTCCCTCTGATCATCGCTGTCCCGCTGACCGAGTGTATTCGGAGGCCGGATCGGCCCGCGGCCCCACACGGCGCCGGCCTCCTGTGCTCGGGGGCGGAGCCGGCCCGCCGGTTTCAGAATCATGTTCTGCACACGTGTGACTTTATTCCCGGCACACCGGTTGTCATGGGACGCTTTGCTCCAACGTACCGAAGGAGAAGTGATCATTGTCCGAGGTCTGGGTGATTTTGACCACACCCCAGGAGGCCCCACCTCTATGGGTCGTGCTGCTGTCCGCGCTGGCCGCCCTGACCGTGGTCACGTGGTCCACCTCGTGGCATATCTCACGGGGCCTGGTCACGATCGCGCACGAGGGAGGGCACGCGCTGATGGCGCTGCTCACCCGGCGCACACTTCAGGGCATCCGGCTGCACTCCGACACCTCTGGTGTCACCCTGACGCGAGGCAGGCCCACCGGACCGGGGATGATCCTGACCGCCGCCGCCGGATACGTCGCGCCGTCCCTGCTGGGGCTCGGCGGAGCGTGGCTGACCTCCTCCGGCTACGTCGCGATCCTGATCGCGCTCGTGATCGTGCTGCTCCTCTGCATGCTGGTGCTGATCCGCAACCTGTTCGGCGTGGTGAGCCTGCTGGCCACCGGCGGGGCGATATCCGCCTTCACCTGGTACGCTCCGCCCGACGCGGACGCCGTCCTCGCCTATCTGGCCGTCTGGTTCCTGCTGCTGGGCGGCGTGCGGCCGATCGTGGAGCTGCAACGCAAGCGGCGACGCAGCCACGCCCCGGAGTCCGACGCCGACCAGCTCGCCCGGCTGACCTTCCTGCCCGGCGGGTTCTGGGTGCTGCTGTTCCTGCTGGTGGCGGGAGCCTGCCTGTTCGGCGGCGTCTATCTGCTGGTCCCGTGGCCGCCCGGCCTTCCCTAGGCGCCCGCCGGTTCCGTTACCGCCCGGCTTTCCCCGAGCACCTGTCCTGAGCCGGCGCCCTCCGATGAAGGCGGGTTCTCCGCGCTGGAGGCTACAGCTGATCCGTCTGTTCCGGCGGTCCCGCCCGATTGATCAGATTATGCCGACCCGGCCTGGGGCCTTCGTTATTTCTCGGACCACCTTGACTATCGTGGAGTACTCTTCTTTTTGTTGACAGTTAAACGGTTTTTTGAGTTTATGGCCAGATACGCCCTCCATCGATGAGAGTCGATCCATGCCGCCCGAATTCAATATCGCCATAGCGGTTATAGTAGGAATTGTCCTGATATCGCTATGCGTTACCGTGGCCCTGCTCCTGCGGATCAGGCGGCTCCGCGCCGAAAAGGAGAGGGCGGTCATCCAGGCGCACGAGGAGTTCGCCCGGGACGTGCACGACCTCGTGGGGCACTGGCTGTGGCTGGCCTCCGTCAAGAGCGAGCTGGCCTACCGGCGTGCGGCGGGCGACGCGCGCCTGCGCGGAGACCTGGGCGAGGCGCTCCAGGCCGTACGGCACGCCGCGCACGCCGTGCGCAACGTCTCCACGATCCACCGGCAGCTGTCCGTCCAGGGCGAGAGCATGCGGGCCCAGACCCTTCTCGCGGATCTAGGGGCCGACTGCTCGGTCCAGGTGGACGCCACCGGCCTGCCACAGGAGGTGAGCGCCGCACTGGGAGCCGTTGTCCGCGAGGGCGTCACGAACATGCTGCGGCACAGCACGGTGAGGACCTGCGTGATCGAGCTGGCCGAGCACGAGGGCCTGCTGCGGCTGACCGTCACCAACGACGGCGTCCCCGGACGGCGTCCGCAGCCGTCCACCGGCGAGGGTCTGGGCAATCTCCGCGATCGCATGACCCGGGTCGGGGGCGCGGTGCGCGTGACCGCCGGCGAGGACGGCCGGTTCAACCTGATCGCCGAAGTGCCGCAAAAGTTTCCCGAATAAATTTCACTTCTAATACAAAAGTGCAGGTAGCGCACATCTTCATGATTAGGCATGTGAAGTTCGCATGTACGAGTAGTTGAGCTTGTAACTAGTCATTTCTCGGGTTATCCGTAATTCTCTCTTCTGGAAGACAGCAGGGAGATTGCCGTGAATGACCAGTATGAGCTTTATTGCCTTGCGGACCGACTCTTTTACGACACCCTTGACGGCCGCCGGGGCGACCACCCCGACTTTCCGCTCGCCGTACGGGATGTCCCGGACGGCTGGGAGCACCAGGCGACCGACACCTGGATGCACTACGCGCCCCCGGCCACCCGGACGCCGACGCAGGGGTGGAAGATCCACGTGTCGGCGTGCCTCGAGGATGCCGAGCGGGCCATGGAAGCCGTCTGGGACTACTGCGTGGCACGGGACATCGCGTTCAAGTTCCTGCGCAACCGGCCAGTCATGACGATGCTGAACTCCAAGGCCGCGGACCGCGGGTCCAGCGGCAAGCTTGTGACCATCTACCCCTTGGACGAGGGGCAGCTTGAGCTCACGCTGAAGGAACTCGACAAGCTGCTCCGGGGCGTCAAGGGGCCCTACATTCTCAGTGACCTCCGGTACGGCGACGGCCCGCTCTTCCTGCGCTACGGCGGCTTCGCGCCGCGGCGGTGCCTGGGCGAGAACGGCGAGCTGGTGCTGGCCATCGAGGACGCCGACGGGCGGCTGGTGCCCGACGTACGTGAGCCGGCCTTCAGCCTGCCGCCCTGGGTGACTCTGCCCGAGTTCCTGAAGCCCCATCTGGCGGCCCGCAACGCGGTGACCACCAACGACCTGCCGTACATGATCGAGAGCGTCATCCAGTTCTCCAACGGCGGAGGCGTGTATCTCGGGCGGAACCTGCGCACCGGCGAGCGGGTCGTGCTTAAGGAGGCGCGCCCGTATGCCGGGCTCGACGCCGCCGACCGGGACGCCGTGACACGGCTGACACACGAGCGGGACATGCTGGAGCGCCTGGCCGGGCTGGACGCGGTGCCGGCCCTGGTCGACTACTTCACGCTCGGCGACCACCATTTCCTGGTCCAGGAGTTCGTCGACGGCAATCCGCTGCAGCGGCTCCTCGTGCAGAGATATCCCCTGACCCGGGCGACCTGCGACCAGAGGACCATCGCCGAGTACACCTCGTGGGTGCTCGACGTGCTCCCCAAAGTCCGGCAGGCGGTCGAGTCCCTGCACGGGCGGGGAGTCGTCTTCGGCGACCTGCACCCGAACAACATCCTCGTCACCGGGGAAGGGCGGCTGGTCCTGATCGACTACGAGGTCGCGACCCTCGCCGCGGACCGCGGCCGAGCCGCCCTCGCCCACCCGGCCTTCGGCGCGCCGCCCGATCGGCAGGGCGTCGAGATCGACGTCTACGCCCTCGCCTGTCTCTGTCTCGGGCTGTTCGCCCCCCAGCTCACGATCATGCTGCCGCTCGACCGGACCAAGGTGGTCCGGCTCGCCGAGCTCGTCAGGGAGACCTTCCCCGTGACGCCCGAGGTGATCGAGGAGGCCGTCCGGACCATTACCGGCCCGGCGCCGACGAGGGCCCGCCCGCTTCCCCGGCCCGGCCAGGACCCATGGCCCCAGGTCAGAGCGGCAATGAGCCGGGCGATCATCGCGAGTGCCACCCCGGAGCGGGAGGACAGACTCTTCCCCGGCGACGTGGCCCAGTTCCAGCCCGGCGGGGGAATCAACCTGGCGTACGGCGCGGCGGGCGTGCTCTACGCGCTGGAGCGGGCCGGGATGAGCCGCCTCCCCGAGCACGAGGACTGGCTGCGCAGGAGGGCACTGGCTCCCGACCCGGGAACGGGCGTCGGGTTCTACGACGGGCTCCACGGCGTGGCCTACGTCCTGGACCTGCTCGGGCACCGTCAGGACGCGCTCGACACGGTGGACCTGTGCCTGCGGGAGAGGTGGGACTCACTCCAGCTCGGCCTGTTCGGCGGCCTCGCGGGGATCGGACTGAACCTGCTCCACCTGGGCGACGCGGCCCGCGAACAGGCCCTTACCGATCTCGCGCTCCAGGCCGTCGGTATCTGCGCGGACAGACTCGGCAGTCCCGAGGACGTGCCGGAGACCAGCGGGGGGGCCAACCCCCGCGCGGGGCTGATGTACGGCTCGTCCGGGCCCGCCCTCCTCTTCCTGCACGCCTACGAGCGGACCGGTGACGGGTCGTTGCTCGACTTGGCGGCCGTGGCGCTCCGGCAGGACCTGCGGCGCTGTGTCTCCAGCGAGGACGGCACGCTCCAGGTCAGCCAGGGCTGGCGCACCCTTCCCTACCTGGACGAGGGCTCCGTGGGCATCGGCATGGTCCTCGCCCGCTACCTGGCCCACCGTGACGACGATGACTTCCGGACCGCGCTCGGCGGCTGCCGGCTCGTCACCCAGGGCCGCTACTTCGTCCAGTCGGGACTGTTCACCGGCCGGAGCGGCATGATCGCGGCCCTCGCCACGGGCCTGGGGCCGGCACCGCACGACCCCGACATCGACCTGGCCGAGCAGATCTGCGGGCTGGACTGGCACGCGCTGCCTTACGGCGACGGGCTGGCCTTCCCCGGCAACCAGCTGCTCAGGCTCTCCATGGACTTCGCGACCGGCACGGCCGGAGTCCTGTTCGCGATGAGCACCGCGCTACACGACCGGCCGGTGTTCCTCCCCTTTACCGAGCCGCCCGGCGGCACAGGCGCCCTGACCATGGCATTGCCTGTGCGTGGATCCGCCGAGCGGCTTCGCTCCCACGAGCCACTGAAGGAGGTGTAACGACATGGTACTTCTCGACCTCCAGACCTTGGAAGCCCCCGGCGGCGGCCACGGTGGCGGCGGCGGCGGCAGCACGCTCACCGTTCTGGGTTGCGAGTCCTACAAGCCCAGCAACCTGAGCCTCCTGCTCTGCCACTAGTCACCCCCATCTCCACGTAACTCTCCAAGAAACGAGGCAATCCCATGGTTCTTCTCGACCTCCAGACCCTGGAGACCCCCACCGGCGGCGGCGGCGGTGGCGGCGGCGGCGGCAGCACCCTCACCGTCCTGGGCTGCGCGTCCTACAAGCCCAGCAACCTGAGCCTCCTGCTCTGCCACTAGTGAACCGAGTGCCCGGGACGGCCAGCGATGGCGGCCGTCCCGGGCACAGCCCTTTCAGCGAAGGAGGACCGAGCGGTGCGGACGGCAGATCGGCTGGTGGCCCAGACCGTACGGCGTGGCGGCCCCTGGCTGGGTGTCCTCGCCGTCGCCTGCGTCATCGGCGCCTTCGCTGAGCTGGCGCTCCCGCTCGTGCTGGGCAGGACGGTCGACAGCCTCGTCGCGTCCGAGCCGGCGAGCGGAACCTGGCTGGGCGCCTGCGTCGCGATCGTGGGCGTGACGATGCTCTGTGACATGCTCGGCATCTGGGGCACCGGAGCGAGCAGCGCCCAGGCCTCGGCATGGCTCCGTCACCGGACCCTGCGGTACGTTCTCGGTGTCGGCCCCGCGATGACCCGCCGGTTTCCCGAAGGCGACCTGGTCACCCGGATAGGCGTGAACGCCGAGGAGGCGGGACGCGCGCCGGAGGCGATCGTCACCGGGGCGGCACTGCTCATTCCCACGGCGGGCAGCCTTGTGGCCCTCACCCTCATCGACGTCTGGCTGACCCTGACCCTGGTGGCAGGCCTCGTCCTCATCGCGCTCGTGCTCCGGGCGTTCTTCCACGTGACCACCTCCATCGCCGGTGACTACCAGGAGGCGCAGAGCGACATCGCCACCCGCCTGGTCGACGCCCTGGCGGGGAGCCGGACGATCGCCGCGGCGGGCACCGCCGCCCAGGAGAAGTCACGGGTGCTGACCGCGCTCCCCCGGCTGCGCACGCACGCCATGGACATGTGGCGGGCCAATGCCCGGGCCGGTGTCCAGGCGGGTGTCGTGGTACCCCTGCTGGAGGTGGCCGTGCTGGGGGTGGGCGGGCTACGCCTGGCGGGCGGTGACCTCACGGTCGGCGAGCTGTACTCCGCCGCCCGTTACGTCGTGCTCGGAGCCGGTCTCGGCGCCGCGCTGAGCCACGTCAACCGCCTGGCGCGGGCACGCGCGGCCGCCGGCCGGGTCGTCGAGCTACTCACCGAGAGACCGAGAACATACGGCGGGCAACCGTTGCCCACCGGTCCCGGGACCCTGGAACTGCGCGGCGTCACCGCCGACGGCCTTGACGGCGTCGACCTCGTCGTCCCCGGCGGATGCTCGGTGGCCGTGGTCGGCCGGTCCGGCGCCGGCAAGTCGCTGCTCGCCGCCCTCGCCGGCCGCCTGACCGACCCCCTCAGCGGGACGGTCTCCCTCGACGGCGTGCCGCTGCCCAGCCTCTCCCCCGAGGCGCTACGCCAGGCCGTCGGCTACGCCTTCGAACGCCCCGTCCTCGTCGGCGACACCATCACCGACGTCATCGGCCTCGGCCTCGACGACCCCTGCCCGGAGACCGTACACGCGGCCGCCCGCGCGGCGTGTGCCGACGCTTTCATCCGGCGGCTGCCGCTGGGATACGACACCCCGGTTGAGGACGCCCCGATGTCGGGCGGGGAGAGGCAGCGGATCGGCCTGGCCCGCGCCTTCGCGCACGGGGAACGCCTGCTCGTCCTGGACGACGCCACCTCCAGCCTGGACACCGTCACCGAACGCCAGGTCGGCAGGGCGCTCGCCGGCGAGCTGCGTGGCCGTACCCGCCTGATCGTGGCCCACCGGGTCGCGACCGCGGCTGCGGCCGACCGGGTGATCTGGCTGGACGGCGGCCGGGTACGCGCCTACGACACCCACCGCGCGCTGTGGGACGATCCCCGCTACCGGGCGGTCTTCACGGTGGACGTCTCATGAGCCGCCACGCGGCGCCGCAGGCGGGTCCCCTGAACCGCCCGATCCGCCGGGCGCTCCGGCGCGACCCGCGCCCGCTGCTGCGGCTCGGCGCCTGGTCCGTCGCGGAGACCGCGCCCGCCCTCGTCATCGGCCTCGCCATCGCGCGGGCGATCGACGAGGGTTTCGCCGCCGGGCGGCCGGGCGCCGGCTTCGCCTGGCTGGCCGTACTCGCCGGTGCTTGGCTGGTGGCCGCCGTCGGTGCGCGGCAGGTCGTGCTGGCCGTCGCCTCGATCGTGGAGCCGTTCCGGGAGGAACTGCTCGGCCATGTCGTCGAGAACACGCTGGAACGGTCGGCCGCGTCCGGGCGGGGACCGGACACCGCGGCCGTGGCCCGGTCGAACCTGCAGGTCGAGCTGGCCCGCGACGCCTTCGCCTCGGTCATCACGGTCGTCAGGTCCTTCGTCTTCAC
Organism: Streptosporangium sp. NPDC087985; assembly: GCF_044741965.1. Lineage (NCBI taxonomy): Bacteria > Bacillati > Actinomycetota > Actinomycetes > Streptosporangiales > Streptosporangiaceae > Streptosporangium > Streptosporangium sp. NPDC087985. The sequence continues at coordinate 353,554 of NZ_JBIUTQ010000003.1, read as the reverse complement.
CGTGGTGAGCGTGGTGCTCGGCCTGACGACGCTGATCCCCCAGGTGCTCGTGCTGGTGCTGCCGCCGTTCGTCGTCGGCCTCGGTCTCTTCCTGCTCTCGCTCCCGGCCATGGCCCGGCGGCAGCGGGCGTTCCTCCTGGCCGACGAGCGCACCGCCGAGTCCGTCACCGCCATGGCCGGCGGGCTGCGCGACATCTCCGCCTGCGTGGCGCACGACCGGGTGGCCGGCCGGATCGGGCTGCGGGTGGCGGAGCAGGCCGGTGCGGGACGCTCTCTCGCCCGGGTGACCGCCGTGCGCACGCTGTCGCTGGCGGTGGGGGGGCGGCTGCCGGTCCTGCTCGTACTCGCCGGCACCCCCTGGCTGCTGAGTCAGGGAGCCGGGGCCGGGGTGATCCTCGGTGCCCTGGCCTACATCACGCAGTCGCTGGCTCCGGCGCTCGGCAACCTCGTGGAGGGGCTGGGTATCAGCGGGGTACGGCTGCGCGTGTCACTCGGCCGCATCCTGCGCGCCGACGGCCCCGCCCGCCCGGTGATCGGGCGGGACGCGGCCCGGGACGCGGAGGTACTGCTGAACGGCGTGACATTCGCCTACGGGCCGCACGCCGAACCGGTGATCGCCGATCTCGATCTGCGCGTCCCCGAGGGTGACCACATCGCCGTGGTGGGACCCAGCGGGATCGGCAAGTCCACCCTGGCCGCGCTCGTCACCGGCGTGCTCCAGCCGGACGCGGGGCAGATCCTGGTCGGCGGCGTCCGGGCCGACCGTCTCGACCCGGCCCACCGGGTGCTCATCCCCCAGGAGGCCTACATCTTCAGGGGATCACTCAGGGAGAACCTGACCTATCTGGCCCAGGCATCGCAGGACGCCGTGGACGACGCCGTGGCGGCCGTCGGCCTGACCGCCGTGGTGGCACGGCTGGGCGGCTACTCCGCCGAGATCCACTCCGGCATGCTGTCGCCGGGTGAGCGTCAGCTCGTCGCACTGACCCGCGCCTACCTCACCCCTGCCCGCCTGGTGATCCTCGACGAGGCGACCTGCCACCTGGATCCGGCGGCCGAGGCGCGGGCGGAGGAGGCGTTCGCCCGCCGCGGGGGCACCCTGCTCGTCATCGCCCACCGGCTGACCTCGGCGCTGCGTGCCCGGCGGGTTCTCGTCATGGACGGCACGAGCGTCCGGCTGGGAGAGCACGAGGAGATGCTCGCCGCCTCACCGCTCTACGCCGACCTGGTCGGCCACTGGAACCCTTCGACCACCCAGGAGCTGGTGCCGTGATCTACCCTCCCGCCGAGCGTCAGCCGATCGTCGACCATCTCCACGGTCACGCCGTACCCGACCCCTACCGGTGGCTGGAGGACCCGGCGAGCATCGCGACGCGGAGCTGGCTGGCCGCCCAGGACAGGCTGTGGCGCGGCCACGCCGCCACGCTCGCCGGGCGCGACAAGTGGCACGCCCGGGTCTTGGAGCTCACCGGCGCCGGAACGGTCAGCCCGCCGCTCTGGCGCGGGAAGCGCCGGTTCTTCCTGCGCTGCACGGCGGGGCAGGAACACGGGGTGCTCTACACCGCCGGGCCCGGACGGTCCGAAGAAGCGCTGCTGGACCCGGTGGAGCTCGACCCCAGCGGCCTGACCACGCTGGACCAGTGGCATCCGTCCCCGGACGGCCGGCTGCTGGCCTACCAGCTGTCCAGGAGCGGGGACGAGCGGTCGGAGCTGTACGTCATGGACGTCGGCACCCGGCAGATCGTCGACGGACCCATCGACCGGTGCCGGCACTCGCCCGTGGCGTGGCTCCCGGACGGGAAGGCGTTCTTCTACGTCCGGTCCCGCCAGGTCCGCCTGCACCGGCTCGGCACCCCGGCCGGGGAGGACACGGTGATCTGCGCGGCCGACCGGTCCTACGGGCTGGGGATCAGCCACGACGGCCGCTGGCTGACGGTGTCGGCGGCGGCCGACGGCGGCAACGACCTCTGGCTGGCCGACCTGTCCGTCTCCCCTCCGGACCGCCCTGCGCTACGGGTGGTCCAGGAAAGGACGGGCGCGGTGACGGCGCCCGCCGTCGGCCGCGACGGCCGCCTGTACCTGCTCACCACCCTGGACGCGCCCCGGGGCCGCCTGTGCGTCGCCGACCCCGAGCACCCCGGGCCGGAGCACTGGCTCGATCTGGTCGGCCCGGACCCGGAGGCGGTGATCGGCGACTTCGCGATCCTCGATGACTCGGTGCTGCTCGTCTGTTGGACCCGGCATGCGATCAGCGAGATCAGCGTCCACGACCTGGCCACCGGCGAGCGGCTCGGCCAGGTGCCACTGCCCGGTCTCGGCTCGGCCGGGCGAATGTCCACCCGGCCCGGAGGCGGCCACGAGGTCTGGTTCACCTACACCGACGGTGTCACCCCCGGAAGCGTGCACCGCTACGACGCGCGCACCGGGCGGAGCTCTCTCTGGGCCGCCGCGCCCGGCGCGGTCGAGGTGCCGGAGCTCTCGGCCCGCCAGCTCGTCTACACCTCGGCGGACGGCACCCCGGTGCGGATGGTCGTGCTGGCGCGGCCGGGAACCGGCCCCCGGCCGACGATCCTGTACGGCTACGGCGGGTTCGGGCTCTCGCTCACCCCCGCCTATTCCAGCTACATCCTGCCCTGGGTGGAGGCCGGGGGTGTCTTCGTGCTGGCCCAGTTGCGCGGCGGCGGCGAGGAGGGCGCGCAGTGGCACCGCGCCGGGATGCTCGACCACAAGCAGAACGTCTTCGACGACTTCGTGGCGGCGGCCGAACGGCTCATCGCCGACGGCGTGACCACCGCGGCACAGCTGGGCGCCTGCGGCGAGTCGAACGGCGGGCTGCTGGTCGGCGCCGCGGTGACACAGCGGCCGGACCTGTTCGCCGCCGCGGTCTGCTCGGCCCCGCTGCTCGACATGGTCCGCTACGAACACTCCGGCCTCGGCCCCTCCTGGCGGTCGGAGTACGGCTCGGCCTCCGATCCCGAGCAGTTGGGCTGGCTCCTGGGCTACTCCCCATATCACCGGGTCAGGACGGGAGTGGACTACCCGGCGACACTGCTGACCTCGTTCGGTGGCGACTCCCGGGTGGATCCTCTGCACGCCCGCAAGATGTGCGCGGCGCTGCAGTGGGCGACCTCAGGCTCCCGGCCGATCCTGCTGCGCCACGAGAACGGCGTCGGGCACGGGTCCCGGGCCGTCAGCCGGTCGGTCGGCCTCGCGGCCGACATGCTCGCCTTCTTCGCCGCGCACACCGGCCTCGGAGAGCAGCCGGCCGGCCGCTGATAGGGGCTCCGTCCTCGGGGGGACGGAGCCCCTCGCGCGCCACCCGGGATTCGGGGCGCCGGGCCACCGGGAGGAGGCGTCGTCGCCGGTGAACGGCGGGGGTCAGTTCACGTCGCGGTATCGGATCAGCCCGATCTCCCGTACGTCGTCCGGCCAGAGCCAGCCGGCCTCCCGGGCGATGGTGACCGCCTCCACCCGCGTCCGGGCGCCGATCTTGGCCAGGATCCGCGACAGGTAGTTGCGGACCGTGCCGCCGGACAGGAAGAGCCGGTCGGCGATCTCGCTGACCGGCGCCCCCTCCGCCGCGGCCTTGAGGACCTCCAGTTCACGGATGGTGAGGGGGTTCTGCCTGGCGTTGAGCGCGGCGACGGCGAGCTCGGGGTCGATGACCCGCTCGCCCGCAGCCACCCGGCGCAGGCAGTCGGCGAGCCGTCCCGCCGGGGTGTCCTTGACGACGAATCCACGTGCTCCGGCGTCCAGTGCCCGCCGCAGCGCCGCCGGTGTCGCCAGCCCGGTCAGGATGACCGCCTTGCACGCTGGAAGCCTGCGATGTAGCTCCGCCGTGGCGGCCAGGCCGTCGGTGCCGGGCAGGCCGATGTCGATAAGCGCGATGTCGGGCCTGTGCAGCAGGCACGAGGGCACCACGTCGTCACCGTGCCCGACCTCGTCGACCACCTTGATGTCGTGCTCGGCGGAGAGCAGGGCGACCATTGCTCCACGGATGAGATGCATGTCCTCGGCGATCAGGACGCTTATCACCGCTTATCTCCCCTTTTCGGTGACTCATTCGTGTCTCCCGGATCATGAGTGCTACCCGGGGCAGTCAGATGACTACCCTAAATAACCGACTTAAGCATCGCGCGCCAGATCCGTGCAGGGAAATGAACGCCCAGGCATCAGGACGCGCCGACCGGCGTCGAGCCTCCGACGAGGCGCGACGGGTTCTCCTCGATGTCAGGGAGAGCCGGACCTCGGTCGCCGGAGGACGGCCCGCCCGGCGCGCGGGCAAAGATTGTCCGGCGCAAGCCTTACGGTAGGGCGCGTGCCAGAGACGAACCACGAGATCACGCTGGACTCGGCCCTCACCGAGGAGGCCGTGCTCGCGACCTACCGCCGGATGTTCGCCGCGCTCGCGCGCGACAGCGGCGCGGTGGTGGACGAGCCCGCACTGGTCGACATCGCCGAAACGCTGTTCGCGGCGTTCGCCGAGGCCGGCGAGGAATGGCTGACCCACGAGCAGATGCGCCACGTCTGCCGGGCCTATCCACTGGACCAGTTCGAGAACCGGCTGCGGGTACTCAAGGGCCTCGGCGCGATCCGCGAGGTGTTCCCCAAGCCCAACCAGCTCCGTTACCGCGCCTCGTTCACCAGCGTGGTGGGGCTGATGTTCATCCGGCGCATGATGGACGACGGCGGCCAGTCGGAGATGCACCGGCTGCTCGCGCTGGAGGATCTCAACGTCGCCGACCCCCGCACAACGATGGAGGAGGCCCGCCTCAGCGCGCAGAACCTGTCACGGGCGTTCCGCCTCTGGGCGCTGGAGCTGATCACACTGACCAGCGGCACCATCGAGGAACTGCGCGAGCAGGCCCCCAAGCTCTGGGGCACCGAGGAGATCGCCCGCCGGGCGCAGAGCCTGCACGGCACGATCCTCACCCGCTGGCCGGACCTGGACCGCATCTGCACCGAGCTGCGCGCCGCCATCTACTCCTACAGCGACGCCTCCCGCCGCGCCGCCGGGCGCCTGGCCGACTCCGCAGGCACGACCAGGAACCTGACCCTGCTACCGGCGGAGACCTGGCGCACCTTCGCGCAGACCGCCACCAAGGAGCGCCTCGCCGCCGTGCTCGACGGATCCGTCTTCGACGCACCCGCCCCCTGGCACGACCCGGCGGCGATCGTCCGCGCGGTGGACGAGAGCCCCCGGCCGGCACCCGCCCAGCCCACTCCCCCGCGCTCGGCCCTGCCCGATCCCGGCCCCGCCGACTCCTACGACCCGGGCGGCGGAGACCTCGACCACCTGACCTCCGTCGCCGAGGCCGCGCTCGCCGGGCGTGCCTCCGCCCGGCTGGAGGAGCTGCTCACCGCCGACGGCGAGTGGGTCTCCGCCCGCCGCCTGCTGGCCGATCTCGTCTCCGCCGACCTGCGCCCCGAGTCCCCCTACCGCCTGCGCTGGTCCGACTCCCTCACCGCCGCCCCCGGCACCGAACCCGCCTGGCTGTCACACGGCCACCTGGAAAGGTCGGGCGATGACGCCTGAGCAGGCACACGCGCGGGCCAGGGCGACCGGCCCGCTCCACCTCGGCGCCGGTGACCCCGCCCCCCAGGGCATGATGCGGCTGGCGCGCGGCGACGGGACGGCCCTGGCACTGCCGGTCTGGCCGGACGGCGCCACCCCGGCCCTCCTGGAGGAGTACCAGGTCGCGCCCGTGAACGTGGAACGGTCCGGGGAGACCCGGCGCGTACTGGCCGCGGCGCTGAAATGCTGCTGGACCGATCTGACCACCGACCCGTGGCCGGGAGCACCCGCGCCGGTGGAGGACGTGCTGTCGGCCTACCGGGCGCTGATCGGACGCGGCGACGACCTCATGCGCAACTGGGCGGTCGGCGCGCTGCGCCGCCTGCACGACTCGGCCTGGCTGGAGGTGGACGGCGGTCTCGTACGGCTCGGCCCCCGCTGCGCCTGCTGGCCCCCCGCCTCCCACGCCCAGCTCAGGGAGCTGATGCGCCGCCTGCCCACCGGCGAGGAGGGCTCCGCCGGGCTGGACGTGCTCCCCGCGGCCGAGCACGTCCCCGACGGGGCGGCCGCGAGCGTCGCCACTCCCGAGAGCGTGGACGAGGACCTGCTCGGCCTGTTCGACGAGCGGCGCAGGGCCGAGATCGTGGCGGCGTTCATGGCGGTGGAGCACGCCGCCGAGCCGGTTCACGAGGCCCGGTTCTCCGCGCTGCGCGATCCGGTGCTCCGCCGTACTCTCGCGGAGATGCTGCAACGCCGCGGCCGGGTGTTGATCCAGGACCGTGAGGCGTGGACCTCGGGCTACGCCCCCGAGGTGGCCGCCGAGACAGGCACGACGACGGGTGAGGCCGAGCGGGCGGTGCTGGTGCTGGTGCTGATCCACTCGGTGGCCATCCCTCGGGCCGACGGCCTGCTGCCCGCCGACAGCTGGCTGTCGCCGTTCCCCGCCCAGCTGGAGGAGCTGCGGCGGCACACCAGGCTCCCGATCGGGGAGCTGGAGACGGCACTGCGTACCCTGCGCCACGCGGGCCTGGTGACCCAGGTCAAGGCGGGCGAGGAATCCGGGGGATACACCCCGGGCCCGCAGTTCCACCGGCTGACCCCGCAGGCCAGACGCCACCTGCAGGAAGAACTGATCCTCGCCGCAGGGCCGCACACCCCGCTGGCGGCGGCCGTGAGGGCGAAACGCGGATGAAGGGAAACGGAAGAGTGACCGGACAGCCGGGCCGGACGGCCAGAAGCCCGCGGAAGAACAGGCCGGGCGCGGCCCAGGAGGCCGAGACCGCGGAACGGGCCCACGGAAGCCAGGCGAGCCTGGTTCCGGTGGAGGCACAGGCCGCGGCTCCCACGGAGAACGTGGTCGGCGACCGCGTGCTGATCGCCGTACAGGCGGTCAACATCTCCCGGCTGTCGACCCACCCGGTGCCGACCGTGCCGGGCACGCTGATCGTGGTCGCGGGCGCGGGGCCGAAGGACTCCAACGGCGCGGGCAAGTCCTCGTTCATCGCGATGATCACCGCGTTGCTCGGCGACGAACAGTGGCGTTTCGCCTCCGGCGCCAAGGCGGTCTCCGAACTGCTGTTCAACGCCGAGCTCGCCGCGGGCGGCGGCGGCAGATCGTGGGCCAGTGCCGATCACGGCTACATCGTCGGTGTCTTCGCCGGAGCCGGCTCCATGGACGACGCGGTGACCGTGTGGCTGCGGGTCAACCAGGAGGCGCCGCACCTGGAGATCAGGTGGATTCCGGGGGTGCGCGTCGCGGCGGCCCCCTCGGAGGCGGAGCGGGTGGCGCGGGCCGACGAGGTCTGGGCGACGCTGCCGCGCTCGGCGGGACGCCGGGACGTGGTGGCGCGGGACCTGACCAGGTTCCTGTACGGCGACCGTGTCCGGTGCGTGTCGTTCCTGTCCACCTCGGTGCGGAGCAAGGTCGCCACGAACCTGCTCTCCCAGCCACTCAACGAGATCTCGCCGGAGCGGGTCTTCGAGGCGATCGCCGCACTGACCGGGCTGGACGCCGAACTCGACCAGGAGCGGGAGGCCCGGCGCGACGAGCACGTCAAACGGGTACGGGCGGCACGGGCGGTGGAGCTGCTCAAGGAGTTCGAAGACGAGTCGCGGACGCTGCTTTCGACCTTCGACCGACGCGACCGGGCCCGGGTGCGCCTGGCGGACGCGCTGCGCTGCTGGCGGGGACGGCTGGCACGCAGACTCGCCGACGCGGCCCGGCGCGACGAGTCGCTCGCCGCCGAGGCGGAACGGTTCCGCGCGGCGGGTGAGCGCGCGGCGGAGGCGATCAACGTGGTCAGGGCGGAGACGGCCACGCTCAAAGACGACACGCTGGAGCGCGCCCTGGCCGAGGCCCGTAAGGAGCTGGCCGCCCTGCAGTCCCGGGCGGCCAAGCTGGACGCCGACCGGGCCGTGGCGGAGAACTCGGTGGACGAGCTGCGCGGCTGGATCCCCGGGCTGGCGGAGCGGCTGCGGCTGGCCGACGGCCGCGACGTGAAGACCGCCGATGCCGAGCTGGCCCAGTCCAGGTTCCGGCTCAACGAGGCGCTCAAGGCCCTGGGCGTGGCCGACCGGGAGGTCGAAGGGGCCAGGGCCGCACTGGACGACGCCGAGGGCGGCCCTGCGGCGGCCCAGCTCAACGCGCTCGCCCACGCCGGTGTCGGGGCGACCGGCCTGCTCGACGCGCTCGACGTCGCCGAGCACGCGCGCGATGACGGGGCCGCGCCTGACCGCGGGGGACAGATGACGACGGCCCTGGGAGGCCGTGGGTGGCCGAGAGAACACGCGGTGATCGTGGACGCGGCCGACCTGGAGGCCGCGGCGCGGGCACTGGACGCACTGCCCGGATCGGTGCTCGTCAGCGCGGCGGGCGTCACCGTCGTGGGTTCGTTCGAGGCGGTGGCCACCGGCCGGGAGGCCCGGATCAAGGCCGCCGAGCAGCGGCTGCACCGGGCCCGCGACGTGCAGGAGACAGCCGCCGAAGCCGTTCGGGCCGCCGAGGACGGGGTGGCCGAGGCCGACCGGCGGCTGGAGGGCGCCAGGGCTGCCGTGCAGCTGGCGGACATCGAGCGGCGGATGACCGAACGGCGGGGCGCCCTCGCCGAGCTGGTCGGGGCCCTGGCCGAGATCGGGCCGAAAGTGGGCGAGGCCGAACGCCGGGCGGCCGGCCTGGACTTCCGCGCCCGGACCAGGAACATGGAGATCGAACGTCTGGAGGGCCGCCGGGCCCGGCACGAGGCCGACCGGGACCAGGCCAGGGACCAGGCGGCGAGGGTCGCGTCCGACCGGGACGCCCTCAGACTGGATGCGCTGGTCAAGGACTGGGGCGGCACGGTCGAGGGGGCCCAGGAGTGGCTGGAGGCGCTGGGCGAGCAGGAGCGTCCGCTGACGGCCGAGGAGTGGTGGCGGGCCGCGGAGCGCCGTCTCGACGAGGCGTTGCGCGACACCTTCCCCGGCGAGGACGGGGAGATGCCCGAGGAGCTGCGCTTCCTGGTCCGGGAGCGGACCGAACCCGGGGCCGGGCGCACGGCACGCGAACAGGCGACGTTCCCCGGGGTGTGCGCGGCGCTCTCGTCCTACCTGCGCGGCCAGGAGGAGTACGAACGGCACCAGCGCCGCCAGATCGAGACCCAGATCGCCACCCGGCAGCGGGACCTGAACGCCGCGGCCAAGGGCGCGGAGGAGGCCGCCCAGTCCACCGCCGTGCACCGGGCCGCGCTGACCGCGGCGATCAAGGCACGGCTGGCCCGGGTGGCGGAGGAGTTCGAGAAGCTGGACACCGCCTACGGCGGCTACGGCGCGACGCTGGAGTTCCCGGTGCCGCCCGCGCCGGCCGACCCCGAACAGCGCTGGGCGTGGCGGGTCACGCCCAAATGGCGCCGGGGTGAGGGCCAGGGCTTCGTGCCGTACAACCGGCGGGCCAATACGGCGCTGATGGACGAGAAGGCGGTGAAGCTGGTCTGCGCGGCGGCGATCGCGTCCTCCGGCGGCGGGAACCTATGCCTGGTCCTGGACGAGCTCGGCCGTAACCTCGGCAAGGAGCACCGCAGGGAGGCCGTGGCGCTGTTCCGCCGGATCGGCGAAACCTACGGGATCACGGTCATCGGCGCGCTCCAGGACGACATGGAGCCCTACGCGGTCGACGCCTGCGGACAGTACATCAAACTGCGCCGTTCCTCCGATGCCATGCCGTACAACGAGCCGCCGGTGATCATCGGTCATGATCACCACTCCGAGCGGGTGCGTGTCCTCGCCTCGGCGGTAAGCAGATAACCTCTGCCAGGGGTTGGTCATGAGAGGGGGGCGGATCGGTGTCGGTATCACCACTGGAGCAGTCACCGACCCACCACGACCTCTACCGGACCATGGCGCTGGCCCTGCGCGTGGGCGAGCTGCTGCTCGGCAGCGGCGAGGCCACCGAGACGGTGGCCGGCACCATGCGCAGGATCACCAACGCGTACGGCGTGCCGCACTGCGAGGCCGACGTCAACCTGTCGGCGATCACACTGTCGTACGTCCCCACGGACGGCAGCGTGCCGGTGACCGCCGAGCGCAGGGTCCGTCGCCGCCTGCCCGACTACGACCGGCTGATCGCGGTCCACGACCTGGTCGCGGAGAGCTCGGCGGGCACGCTGCCGCTCGACGTGGCCGAGACCCGGCTGCGGGAGATCACCCGGCGGGTGCGGGTCTACCCCGACTGGTTCCTGGTCACGGGGCTCGCGCTGGTCGGCGCCTCGGCGAGCATCCTGGTCGGCGGTGGCGTGCCGGTCGCGTTGACCGCGTTCGCCGCCACCGTGCTGGGCGACCGGGCCAGCGCGTGGCTGGCCGGCCGGGGTGTGGCGGAGTTCTTCCAGCTCGCGGTGGCGGCGCTGCTCGGCTCGCTGGTCGCGGTGCTGCTGCTCTCGGTCGGCGCGCCCCTGCGTGCCGAGGCCGTGGTGGTCGGCGCGGTCGTCGCACTGCTGCCCGGACGGTTGATGGTGGCCTGCGTGCAGGACGGCATCGCCGGTGAATACGTCACGGCGACCGCCCGGCTGTTCGAGGTCTTCTTCATCCTGACCGCGGTCATCTCCGGCATCGGCATCACGCTCTACGCGGCGGTCCGCCTGGGCGTACCGCTGAGCGTGGAGAACGTGCCGGCCGCCCCCCTGGTGATCAGACCGGCACAACTCCTCGGGGCCATCGGGGTGACACTGGCGTTCGCCGTCGCGCTGCTCGTCCCGCCCCGCCACCTGATCGCGGCGGCGCTCGGCGGCGGCCTCGTCTGGGTGGTCTTCGTGCAGCTCTACATCTGGCAGGTCCCGGTCATCCTGGCGACGGCCGTCTCCGCCGCGGTCATCGGCCTGTTCGGCAGCGCCTACGCCAGGACCACCAGGGTGCCCTCAATGGTGCTCACGATCCCGGCGATCGGCTCGCTGCTGCCCGGTACCGCGCTCTACCGGGGCATGCTCGAACTCAACCTCGGCCACACCGACGCGGGCCTGGCCAGCCTGCTGCAGGCACTGTCGACCGCCCTCGCCCTGGGCGCCGGGGTCATCCTCGGCGCGGAGGTCCTGCGGGCGGTCACCGGCTCCGACCTGACCAGGCGGGTACGCCGCCCAGGCGCCCGCAAGCCGTTCGTCACCCGCCCCGCCGCCCGCCGCACCCGCGGCTACTGACACCTGCGACCCCGATCCGCGGCCCCCGTAAGGCCGGGGGGTAAGCGCTTCCTGTCAAATGGCTCCGGCCGGGGCGCAGCCCGGCCGGAGCCCGTTCTAGCGGAACAGCGGGGAGAGGGATCAGCCCACGACGGAGCGCAGGGGGATGTCCGCGCCGCGCAGGTCATGGATCAGCTCGCGGAGGAACGGGTGCTCGTCGACCGCCAGACCCTCCGGGTTCGGGATCGTGATGTATCCCGAACCGTCGGCCACGGCCGAGCTCGCCGAGTCGGTGTAGCCACCGACCACGGACTCGGTCCGCGCCAGGTCCTCGCTCGCGACCTCGATGGTGATCGGCCGCCACTCGCCGCCGAGGTTGACCGGCTCCTCAGCCTGGGCCGCCGCCGCACGGAGCGCGTCCGCGCCGCCCTGCGGTGCCGCCATCCGCTGCTGCGGCGCCGCGGCCGTCACCGGGTGGAGCAGTGCGTTCGCCACCAGGTGGAGGCCGTTCTCGTTGTAGGCACGGAACAGCGGGTTGTAGGCGAACAGCACGGCGTGACCGGCACCGGTCGGCTCGTCGACGAGCGCGGCCGTGCCCTTGAGCGTGTCGGCCTTGGCGGTGTGGCCGTTGGACCAGAACCTGTCGTCCGACGGGTAGGTGAGCACGTTCACACCCGTCTGGCTCGGGTTCAGGATCGGGTCGCCGTTGTTGAACTGGAAGTCCTCCGCCGGACGGCCGAGCGCCACCGCGTTGTCGGCGGCCACGTCGACCCGGAAGTGCGAGCCGATGACCTGGTAGCCGGTCGGCTTGGTCTTCTCGGTGGTGGAGGTCAGCCCCGCCGTACGCGCGAGGCGGGTGCCCTCGTTGCGCAGTCCGACGTACGTTCCGCCCGCGGCCACCCACGACTTCAGGTTCGCCAGGCCCTGCGCGTTCAGACCACCGTTCGAGCTGCTGCCGTCCGGGACCATCAGCACGGTGCGCTCGGTGAACGCCGGAGTGTTGCCGTTGATGTCGGCGGTGGTCACCGGCTTGAGGTCGAGGCCCCAGCGGTCACCCAGCACGTAGCGCGCCTCGCCGTAGGACCCGGAGGTCGTCGTGATGCCGGTGCCGGCGAACAGGCCGACCTCGGGCATGCGCAGGGCGGTGCCGGAGGCCGGCTTCGAACTGCCCGCGAGGCTCACGCCGAGCGGCCGGGCCAGCTTGTCCAGCGCGTCCTTGGTCAGGGCGCCGGCCGGCAGACTGACCACGCCCGTGGCCAGGTCACGCGTGAGGGACACACCCGAACCGAGGAGCCGGAAGGTGAGCTCCGAGGCGGCGGCCGAGTCCAGCGCGTAGGAGTACGAGCCGTTCGCGGGGGCCGAGGAGTCGACGCCGCCGTCGATACGCTTCACCAGCTCGGCCTTCGGCGACAGCGCGTCACCGGTGTAGACGGTCTCCACGCCCATCAGCAGCGGGTTGCTCCAGGAGGAGACGTCGTAGAAGTAGGGGAAAGGAACGTGGGGGTCCTCGCCGATCAGCGCCTGGATCCAGTGCTTCTGCGGCTGGTTCATCGGAATCCAGTACGCCCCGGCCGGAACCTTGAGGTCCTTGGCGGCGCGGCCGCCGAAGATCCGCGCGTCCGACACCGTCACCGCTTCTTTGAGCCGGTAGACCTCGACGTCCATGCTGCGCAGCCGCTCGACCAGCCCGCGCACGTCACCGAGCTGACGGTCCGGCATCAGGAAGTACGACCGGATCTTGGTGTCGGGCACCGGGAACTGGACGGTGTTGGTCGGCTGCACGACCTCGTTGGGCTGCAGCGCACCGGCCGTGCCCTCGGCGATCGCCGTCTGCCAGATCTTGTAGTAGCCGTCCAGGATCTCGCGCTTGTTGGCGGCGGCCCAGCCGGTGGTGGCCCACTGGGTGTTGAACTGCTGCTGCACCCGGTCCTCGACCGACGAGGAGCTCCCCTTCTCATAGGTCATGCCGGCGGCACCGAAGCCGGCGGCCGGCACCGTGTCGCCGTACCCCATGAAGAACAGGTCGTAGGTCGAGTAGTTGAAGTAGCACTCCTGGGTGACGCCGGTACGGCAGGCCCCGTTGTAGCCGAAGCCCTCACCGTTGGCCGCGCCGATGCGGTTGATCCAGTCCACCGGCTGGTCGGCGATCTCATGGTGGATCGGGTCGGCGTTCGGCGGGAAGAAGTACTGGCGTCCGCTCATCTCGTGGGCGTCGACGAAGACCTGCGGCGGGTAGTCCCGCATCATCGCGATCTTGCCGTCGGTCTCCGTCTGGGTGCGGGCGAACCAGTCACGGTTGAGGTCGAAGCCGTAGTTGTTCTGCCGGCGGTTCGCGTCGCGGCCGTCCGGGTTCTGGGTCGGCACGATGACCGTGACGAGGTTGTCGTTACGGTTCGCCACGTCGCAGGACAGGCCGCTGGCCAGCTCGTACAGGGTCCTGAGCGCGGCGTCGGCGCCGCTCTTCTCGCCGCCGTGCACGTTCCCCGCCACCCACACGATGGCGGGGGAGTCCTCGGCATACCGCGCCGCCTTGTCCGCCCGGAGCGACCGGGGATCACGCAGTTCGCGGATCTGCGAGGCGATCTTCTTGAGCTGTCCCGGCACCATGTGGTGCTGGTTGGAGACGATGGCGTAGGGCAGTTCCTGGCCGGAGACGCTGTGCGCCATCGTGCCGGTGACCACGCGGTCGGACGCACGCCCCACGGCCTTGACGTACTGGTTGATCTCCTCCGTGGTGACCAGGCGGGACTGGCCCTTACCGAGCGGGAAGCCGAAGAACTTCTCGGGGCTCGGAACGGAGTCGAGGTGGGCGTTCGAATCGGTGTTGCATTGCGCCGGGCGCGGGTCCGCGTTCGCGGCCGGGCTCAGCGGCAGCATCAGCGCGGCCATCGCCAGAGCCGCCACACCTGCCACTTTCCCGGATACGGGTCTCCTGTACTTCGCGCTGCCTTGCAGCATGCGTCTCCTCAAAAGGGGGGCAGGGACGTCCCATCTCCCGGGGCAGGAGATAGGGCGCCCTCGGAAACGACGCCACAGTGGCGCCGGAGAAAGATGATCTAGATCGTATAAACTGGTAATAAAACGGTCAAGAGTGGATTTAGTCATCTAAAGCGACTAAAGTGGTCTGTTTACCACGAGACCTTTATTGGCCCGCGGGAGCCGGCCACTCTCCGCCGTGATCAGGCCGGATCCTCGGACGGGCTCGGCTGGTCCCTTTCTCGTGCGGCGGCCGACCTCACCACCAGCACCGCGATCGCGGTGGTGAGCGGGATGGCCAGCACGAGGCCGATGGAGCCGACCAGGGTACGCACCACCTCCTCAGCCACCCCCTCGCTGCCGACCACGTCGAGTAGCGGCCGGCCGTAGGTGTCGACCAGCAGCAGGATCGGCAGCGCGGCGCCGGCGTAGGCGAACGTGATCGTGTACACGGTGGACGCGATGTGGTCGCGACCGATGCGCATCGCGCTGCTGAACAGCTCGCGGGCCGAGCGGTTCGGCGACAGCTCGTGCAACTCCCACACAGCGGAGGACTGCGTGATCGTCACGTCGTTGAGGACGCCGAGTCCGGCCACGATGATGCCGCACAGGACGAGCCCGGGCAGATCGACCCGGCCGTTGAGCGCGGTGAGCGTGACCCCGTCGCCGTCGGCGAGCCCGGTCAGGTGCACCGCGTTCACCGCCCAGGTGCCGAGCCCGGCCGTGGCAAGCAGCCCGAACAAGGTACCGGCCAGGGCGGTGGTGGTCCGGGCCGAGAAGCCGTGCGCGAGGTAGAGCACGACGAACATGATGGCCGAGGAGCCGACCAGCCCGACCAGCAGCGGAGACTCACCCGCGAGCAGCGCGGGCAGCATGAACTTGATGAGCACCAGGAAGGCCAAACCCAGGCCGAGCAGGGCCGCCAGCCCGCGGAGCCGGGCCACCGCGACGACCACGACCGCGAACGCGATGGCCAGCACGCCGATCGGTGTCTGGCGCGCGTGATCGAAGAAGCCATAGGTCGGCGGACCCGCCAGATGGTTGAAGACGCGGACCAGTCTGATCCGGTCGCCCGCCTGCAGGCCGGCCCGGTAACTCTCGGCGGCCACGTCGACGGTGACGAGCTCGCCCTTTTCCCGCCCGGTCTCGAGCCGGGCCTCCACGTTGGCGCAGGTCACCGTCCGTGGCGGGCCGGTGGGGCCGGGGCGCTGATTGATGGCCGGGCACTCGTACGGGCTGACGGTCAGTACCGTCGCCTCCGGATGGGTGAGCTCTCGGGCGGGTAACGCGCTGGCGGTGCCGGAGGCCGGGTGACCCGCCCGCTCGGGCCAGAGCACCGCCATGCCGACCACGGTCGCCAGTGCGAGCGGTGCGAGCACCAGGGTGAGCACGATCAGCACGCGGCGGCCGGCGGGCTTGGTGGCGAGTACGCCGCCCTCGCCATGGGTGTGGGCGTGCGCGTGGGTGTGAGTCCGCAGGGGATCCTCCGGTGGAGCCACGACCGGCGGTCCGGCCGGTGAGGTCGATGGGGGGAGAAGAATCGGCCGCCGGTCCGAGGACCGGCGGCCGACTCGTGTCGGGGATCCGGAGATCAGTCCTTGCCGACCTTCACGATCGCCTTGTTGTAGTTCTTGCCGTTACCGTCCGGCTTGTAGTTCTTCTCGACATTGCCCGCGATGTCCACCGCGAACCAGTTGACCGTGGTGGTCTTGTCCACCGTGATCTGGGCCGCGCCCTCACGCATGCTGGCCGTGGTCAGCTTCGGCGAGTTGAGCGTCGGCCGGCTGCCGTCCAGCGTGTAGTAGACGTTCGCCGGCTCGTCGATCTCGAACGTGAACGTGGTCCTGGTGTCGGTCTGGCCGGTGATCTTCAGGGTCGACTCGGGCCGCTGGTGGTCCTTGTTGAAGGCCTGGGCCACCTCGAGGATCGCGATCTGGCCGGTGGAGAACTCCATGGCCTCCTCGTGGCCCTCGCGGAACGGCGGCTGGAAGCCGACCGCGGTGAACCGCTTGGTCTTCGGGTCGTAGATGTCCGCGCCGACCTCGAAGTCCCAGCCGACGATGCCCCGGTTGTACCAGTGCTCGTCCGCGCTGTTACCGGCCGCGGAGTACAGCACGTCGGGGATCGGGCCGGTGCGGCCCGGCCAGATCGCCGTGCCGCGGTGCTCCTGGACAGCGGAGAGGATGTAGCTGGAGGCGTCCCAGAAGAAGTTCTCCGTGCCGAAGTCCACCCGCGGCAGCAGCTCGCGACCGGCGGACTTATACGCTCCCGGAGGCCACATGAAGTAGCCGCCGTAGGAGTGCGTGTTCATCGCGAACTTGATGTTCGGGAACTGCTGGGTCAGCCAGACCTCGTTACGCGCCTCCGGCTCGGAGAGCTTGCCGGGACCGGCGTAGGTCTCGCCGGTGCAGCTCGACGAGGCGCCGCTGTACCCGTCGAAGATGGAGCCGACCGAGAAGTTCCGGTTCAGGTCCACACCCCAGGAGTTGCGGTTCGCGGGGTCCGCCGCGTTGGCAGCGCAGTAGTTGACCATGGTCTTGCGCTGCATGTTGTAGTCGTACATCGAGTAGTGCGCACCGTCGGGGTTGACCGTGGGCATGATGAAGATGTCGAGGTTGTCGACCAGCTTCTTGGTGGTCGCGTCCTTCGCGTAGTTGCGCAGCAGCCGCTCGGCGGTCTCCACACAGGTGAGCGGGGTCACCCACTCGCGGGCGTGCTCCTGGCAGTAGAGGAACACACCGACCTTCGAGCCGTCCCGGCTCTTGCCGATACGCAACGCCTTCATCTGGAAGGGCTCGCGCTTGATGTTCGCCGGGGCCTTCAGGTAGTCGGTCAGCTTCGTCGCCGCCGCGGCGGCCACCACACCGGTGCCGGCGTTACCCCGGTAGGTGTTGGCCGTCAGCAGCGCCGACGCCGCGGAGTTCCCGTTGAGTGCGGCGCCCACCTGGGCGGCCGTGCTGGTGATCGCGCCGGATGCGTTCGTGGCCAGGTTGACCACGACGTCCTTACCGTTGACCGCGACCGAAAGCGGGGCCGAGGCGGTTGCGGGCTTCACCAGCGCGACGGTGATGTCGTTGCCGCCCTCGCTGCCGTACGCCTTGGAGGTCACGTACAGGGTGCTCGCCTGGACGGTGCCGAACTGGGCCTGCGCCTGACGCCGGTAGCCGTTCGTCTTGTTGGGCAGGTCGATGATCTGGGAGATCTTGGGGAACTCCGCGGCCAGCGAGGTGACCCGCTCGGTGACCTCGGTCGGGTCCATGTAGTGGTCGATGAAGTCGGAGACGTAGTGCGTGGGCGCCTTGCGCGTCCCGCCCAGCCACTTGGTCACCGGGACCGTCACCGAACCACCGCGATTGCTCGTGATGGTGACCGAGGTCGGGGCCTCGTTGATGGCGAGCGGCGAGCCGAACCGGTGGTACATGTACTGCCCGGCGTCGGTGAAGCGCGACATCGTCGCCGTGCCGCCGGAGCCGGAGGCGGTGTTGGGTCCGCTGTCCCAGCTGGCGGTCAGCACCGTCTGCGCGTCGGTGGCGCTCGACTTCACCTCGATGGAGAGGAAACGCTGGCCCTCGAGGCTGGTGAACCACTCGGCGCGCAGCGGGGTCAGGGTGTCGGTCTCCGCCGCTGCCGCGGCCGCGGCGGCCATGGCCACCCGCCGCTCGGCCTGGTTCGCGGCGAAGTCGCTCTGATCGGAGATCGAGTCGCGTACGTCGAAGCCCTGCTCGCGAAGCTCCTGGGCCTCCTCGGGGCTGAGGACGGCATGCACCTCGATGCCGTCGTCGACGGGCTTCTTGTACTCGGCGAGGTCGACGCCCATGGAGTTGAGGCGGTCGACCCCGTCCTGATCCGGTACGACGATCCGCAGCAGCGCGACGCCGTTCTGGACGTTGCTCGGCTGCCGATCGGGGACGACCTCGTCGGGGGACGGGCTGGCGAGTGCTGGGACGATGTTCAGCGCGAGTGCCAGGGGTAGGGCGAGCGCAGCCGCGGTGCGGCGGACTCTCTTGCCATGTTGGGTGTTCCTGGTCAAGAAATCCTCCATCTGGCGCGCCCACCGGGTAGGGGGTCAGCCCGGTCCAGGCGCGCGATTGGAAGAAGTCTTGAACCGCAAAAGATCGGCAGTCAACCCGTCATTTGCGCTATTTTCATGACAAGTCCGGCTAGTGGTGATATTTATGCAGCTCAGCTGCCGTATCGGTCAGGCCAATAGCCCAAACCGTTATGCGGGTCGTGATTCCGGATTGCCGTTGCGGTCTCGATGTGCAGGCAAGGCTGGGAGCCGGTGAGCCATACCCAACCTTCTGATCCGTAGCCGGTTCGAGAACGTCCACCGACGTCCACAGGTGTCAGAAAACCCTGCTCAGAGCCATCTCACACTTGATCGTCTTCTGTGGATGTCCACTCGCGTCCAGGGACGGTGTTAGCACTTCCGTTAGCAAGATCACGCGCAGTGCAGAGGCATTGTCGTACCCGATCGCTACTCTCCCGCGCATGACAGTCCCCGAGATCATCCCCATCGAGTACGAACCCGACTACCACACCGGCACCATCGGCCACTGGGACGGCGGCCAGTTCCTCAGCTCCGTCGTCGCCGCCTTCCCAGAGGGTTACACGATCACCGACGACTGGCCCGCACACAAACGCTGGTACGCCGTTCTGCACACCTTCGACACCGCCGGCCACCACCTCGACTCCCGCATCGAGCGCACCGGAACCGACGACAACCACCGAACGGCCGTCGACGCGGCGCAAGAGCAACTGAAGCAGTGGCTCGATACCCTCCCCGGCCACCGCTTCGACGACATCGCCATCCGCCCCTTCCGCCACGAGTTCGACGACGTGCTGTTCGGCCTCGTCATCGAGACCTTCGAAGGCACCGAACACGCCGAGCTCTACCCGGACAACCTCGGCTTCTACGAACCATGGGACGGCTCGTACGACACTTGAGCATCTGATCCGCGGAGCAGCACCTTCATCACACGGTCCTCGCCTTGCTCAGGCCACAGGTTCGGCGCTTTCGAACATCGACTCGATTGCACGTATTCGACCTTGAGTGTGGAGTCGCACGCATCAACGACTCAGCGCTGCCTCGTATGCGATCATCGATGGATGACAACGAGAAAGGCCCATGGTCGCTGACCGCCGGCTCGCGCTGCACGCGACGCTTCCCGACCGCTACGCCCGTTATGAGGTCCTGGCCTCGACCATCGACCACCGCGGCCGGCTCGCCGCCCTGGTTGCCGACCCCGCCCAGGGCTTCACCCCCATCCCACACTTCTCCGAGCTCCGGCCGCCCCCTACGCTACGACGCGACCGCCGTCATCTGCGACGGAGTCGAGATCCGCGAGATTCCGCTGACAGATCTCGGCCTATGGTTCACCCACATCGACACCATCGGCGATGGCATCGTGCTGGCCACTGCTCGCTGTGAGCCCGTGGGCATCGACGGAGGCGGCCAGACCCGGTCGGCCTTCTACGCTGGTGACGGCATCAAGCAGCTCATGACAGATGCCCAGGGCAACATCTGGACCAGCTACTTCGACGAGTCGAACTACTGGTCCACCAACCCGGACGGCACCCGCTCCTACGGTTTCATGATCGGCCTGGCGCGCTGGGACAACGACGGCGGCCCGCCCTGGATGGCGCCGTCCCACACTCCAGGCGTCGTCTGGTGCGACTGCTATGCGCTGAATGTCGGCCGTGACTTGGTCCACGCGTGCCCCTACACCGACTTTCCGCTGATCGAGATCGACGCTGACGGCGTCCGGAGCGTCACACCGAACCCCGTCACGCGATGCAGCGGCTTGGCCGTCTCTGGTTCTGAGCTCACCTTCCTCGATCAGCACCGAGCGAGCGGCGGATTCCGCTGGGAGATCCGCAGAGCCCGCCGACAGGGCAGAGCCGTCACCGAGACGGAACGCGAGCACCTGCTGCTACCAGACGACCGACACCCGACCGGCTGGGCACGGGGGAAGATCGGCAGAGATGGGACGCTGTGGCTGCACGAGGACGGGGATCCGCGGCGTTGGTACCGCTACGAGGTAGACACCTAAACCCAATCCAGAGTTGCCATCAACACAACGAAAACGCCCCGGAGCGATGATCGCTTCGGGGCATTCTTGCTGGTCAACGCTGGCGGTCAGGAGCGGGGTCGAGCTGCTGACCTTCCGCTTTTCAGACGGAGCGATCACCCTGCTCGGCTCATGGATGCCGTGGTCAGAGGGTGGTAGACGGTGGTCAAAGTGAGCCCGGGTACGGGGACGTTGCTGTCAGCGCTACTGTCACCACGTTGGCACACACAGCCTCGGCCTTTTGATCCGCAGCTCATTCAAGATCGTTCAAGGGAGTTCCACGAAAGCATGGCTCGCGAGTTGGGGCAGCCCTCGCGCGCAGTCTGACAGAGAAGATCCCTCCTGAGGCTGCTCTTACCGAGCAATAGTCAAGACCTGTGGATCGAGATCTTTTAGGCTGCTGCCTGTTGAGGTTGGTCGTCGGGTCGCTCGACCAGCTTGCCGTTCTTGAAGGTGGCGCCCACGCGGACGAGGGCGACGAGGTGGGGAGCGTTGACGGCGCGCCAGCGGGCCTGGGCGGACTCGATGAGCTTGAACGCCATCGCAAGGCCGGCGGCCCGTGAGCCGGGCCCCTTGGTGACCTTGGTCCGATGGCGGACTGTGGCGAAGGTGCTCTCGATCGGGTTCGTGGTGCGCAGATGCACCCAGTGCTCAGCCGGGAAGTCGTAGAAGGGCAGCAGCTTCTCTCTGGTTCTCGAGCGCGCCGCGTGGCAGGCAACCAGCCTGTAACCAGCAAGATCAGGATGGGATCGGCTCATTGGCGCCCCCAACCGAGCGGGCTGCCGCAAGTGCCCATGGCCAGGTGATCTTGGTTGCTGCTACCGTGCCCACGGAAGATCCCGGGTAGGGATGCACGAAACGGAGTCTCATGCGCAAGTCAAAGCGAACGATGGCCCTCGCGCTCAGCGGTTTGGTCATGGCCGCGGGAATGGTGTCCGTGACCGCTCCGGCCGAAGCGGCCACGACGCCGAGCGGGGCGTGCGGTAGCGGTTACTACCAGATCGATCGCCACGCCCTGGGCACGGTGGCCGACATCTACCTGTTCTACAACGGGTCGTCCAACTGCGCCGTCACCTGGGTGAGGAACCCGACCGGGACCAAGAGATACGACCTGCGAGTGCATATCGAGCGGCAGAGCGACCTCAAATCGGCCCCCGATGCTGGCTTCTACTATTACTACGCCGGCCCGGTCGAAATCAGCGCTGCGAAAACCTGCATTTCGTGGGGTGGCTCTGCGGAAGGCATTCGCTGGGCGTCCGGCTGGGAGCACTGTGGCTGATCGATGAACGGCCAAGGCGCGGCCGACCCCAGGACGGTGATCGTGGAGGCCGCCGGGTCGGCCGGGAGCGGTATGGCTGGTGGAGAGTGAGTCCGTGGAACCGGACGGGTGCGCGGCCGAGGATGCTCGGCGGCCGCGTACCCTTTCACCGTCCCGACCTGGAGGACGGAATCCGGGAGCCGCACGACCCGGCCTTCGGTGCCTGAGACGACCGGCATCTGGTACCCCCTACCGGACCCCAGACGCACGACTGCAGCACAGACCACGGCCACAGTGGCTGCGTCCTTCGTGTGGCCAACCGATCTCCTACCGCCTGGAGCGGCCCTGGAGCAATAGTCAAGACCTGTGGATCAAGAATTTAGGCTGCTTCGGATGGAACCTGGTCGTCGTCGGGGCGTTCGATGAGTTTGCCGCCCGTGAATGTCGCGCCGGCCCGGACGAGGGCGACCAGGTGGGGCGCGTTCACGGCACGCCAGCGGGCCTGTGCCGACTCGATGAGCTTGAACGCCATCGCCAACCCTGCGGCCCGTGAGCCGGGCCCCTTGATGATCTTGGTCCGGTGCCTGACGGTGGCGAAGGGCGACTCGATCGGGTTGGTCGTGCGCAGATGGATCCAGTGCTCGGCCGGGAAGTCGTAGAAAGCCAGCAGTTCGTCCAGGTCATCGACCACCTTCGCGACGGCCTTGCCGAACTTGGCACCGTAGGCCGCCTCGAACGCCCGAGCCGCGGCCAGGGCGTGATCCTTGTCCTCGGCGTTCCAGATCTCCGCCAAGGCCTTCTTCGCCCCCGGATGCGTCGACTTGGGCATCGCCCCGAGCTCGGTCAAGCCAACGCCATCAAGCGCCTGGGCGATGTCGCCCGCATGCGCAGCGACTACAAGCAGGCGGCCGGGCACTACCAGGACGCCCGCGACCTCTACGACCAGATCGGCGATCGCCTCGGTCAAGCCAACCTGTATTTGAGTACGGCCCGGATGGAGAAGCATCGCAAGCTGACTGGGGAAGCGATCGCCTCTTATGCTTCGGCAGGTCGCCTCTACGCAGAAATCGGCCTCATATACTGGGCTGAACACTGCGAAAACGCCATAACACTGCTGAAGCAGGACCATCCCTGAGAACGCGCGAGAAACACAACGGTCAGCGCTGCTCACTACGCACAGCAACCGGACTGCGTACAGCGGTGAGCAATTGTCAAATCCTGTGGATTGCGGGTGATTCACAGGATTTGACAATTGCTCCCCTCCCAGCCGACGCGCCAACGTCGGCCTACTCAGTGACCTTCGAATCGATCACTCGGGAGGGTACGCCCCCGAGCCGATCCACAGGTTCTGAGCATTGCTCGCTCTTACCTCAAGGTCATGTTTACCTACGACGCCGCGCACACCATGCATGGACGTGCTTATGTGGCGATCGTCCGTGGCTCTTCAAGGAAGGTGCGATCCGTATAGCCAGAAAGCACAAGTATGTGATTAACAAGGGGTTGGATGGGGAACGGACTGTATGGGCTGATACGGTCAATGAGGACGAGGACCGCTACACCTTCAAGGAAGATGGCGAGCTGATCCTGATGATTCAGGCCGATCTGGTGAAGTCAATCGATCAGCTCTAGAATTCTCCGCCCCAGATGTACGAAAGCCCCGCTCTCGTGCGGGGCTTTTCTGCTCATGAAGATGGGGACCTACCAGCAAATCGTAGCCAGCCATGAGCAGGCAGCAAAAGCCTCCGGCAAGGATCGCGTAGCGCCTTTGACCTGGAGGCCGCCTTGAGGATTCGAATCCCCAACCCCTTCATTACGAGTTAGAACACGACCGTCCACGGCCGTCTTTCGGGCCTGCCGCGGCACGTCGCACGGCTCCGGCCTCGGCGTCCACCGCTGGGTGGTCGAGCAGACGATCGCACTGCTGCACTGGTTCCGTCGGCTGCGCATCCGCTGGGAGATCCGCGACGACATCCATGAGGCCTTCCTGCCCCTCGCCCTCGCAATCATCTGCTGGCGGCGTCTCACCCGCTGATCGCATTTTGCTAGGAGTTCTAAACGCAACAGATGGACGATCGCCGAGCACGCCGGGGACCGGACTCCGGCCGCCACCCAGCGGCTGCTGAACCGAGCCCGCTGGGACACCGCCGGCGCGATGAGCGTCGTGCGCCGTTTCGCCGTCACCCGCCTGGACTCCGCCGCCAGCCCCGGCAGCCCCGGCAGCCTGGCCGTCGGCGCGCTGGATGAGTCCGGACAGGAGAAAAAGGGGACCGCCACCTCGGGCGTCAAAAGGCAGTACATGGGCTGCGCGGGCGGAGTGGACAACGGCGTCAACACCGTCTACCTGGCCTACATCCAGGGCGGGACCGGCCACGCGTTGATCGGCGCCCGGCAGTGGATCCCGGCGGAGCAGATCACTGATCCGGTCACGGCCGTCACCACCGGGCCGCCCCTGGACCTGGCCTTCGCCACCAAGGGAGAACTGGCCATCGGCCTGCTGACCGACGCCTACACCGACGATGTCCGCTTCGACTTCCTGACCGGCGACGAGGTGTACGGCGCCTGCACCAAGCTACGCGCCTTCCTCGAACAGCACGAGCAGGCCTACGTGCTGCGCGTCCGCTCCTCCTTCACGGTGACCTTGGGCGGCGGCACCACCTTGACCTGCGCCCAGGCCACAACCCGGCACTGCAAGCCGAAACGTGCCTGGACCATCCGCTCGGCAGGGAACGGCTCCAAGGGCGAACGCGCCTACGCCTGGGGCCTGGATCGCCACCGCCAGCCCCACCCACTATCTACTGATCCGCAAGCACCGCAAGACCTGCGAGCTGGCCTTCCACTACTGCTCCGTGCCCGCCGGCCGACCGGCCGCCCTGCCCCTTCTGATCACCGCCACGGGGCTGAGATGGCCGGTGGAGGAGTGTTTCGAGTTCGGCAAGGACCTGTTCGGCCTGGACCAGTCTCAGGTACGCCTGTACGAGGCGTTTCTGCGGCACATCGTGCTCGTCATGGCCGCCCTGGCCATCTGCGCGGCCAGCGCCGCGGCCGCCCGGCGCCGCACCGACACCCAGGCCCCACCGCCCATCAGGCCCGATCAGCCGCCACCCGCCGACCCCGGCATGATCCCCGTGACGATTGCCGAGATCAAACGCCTGTTCAACGCCGCGACCGCGACGACACCCTCGCTGCCGCACGCCGCCCACTGGTCAATCTGGCGACGCCGGCATCAAGCTCGGGCCCGTTGGTTCCACAAACGCGCCCGTCAGGCTATGACATAAACCCACAGCTCAGCTCACGAATGGAGACTGCCGTACTAATGACGTAGAGAGCCACTCGCCCCGTTCACGTATGTGGTAGCAGATGTCGGTGTGAGAAACTGTGCGGCCCTGTTGCTGTACCTCACTGCTCTACAGCTTGCACCCAGGGCCCCGGCGAGTTAGGGATTCCTCCCGGTTTGCGAGTTCGCAGATACGGGCGGGTGTAGAGATCGAGAACTGAGACCACCGGCTGATTCAGCCATGGCGGTGCGCGAAGCTCCGTCAGCGAAACGGCCGAAACGGGAACTTGCCTGGGCCCCGGAGGGCTCCGCACCGGTACCGGTACCGGTGAGCTTGGATATTCGGGTTGGGATCTCTCGGTGTGGGGTTCGCCGACTTCGCCGCTCCGTCTCCTGACGCACGGGCGGGTAAGTCTGCGTCATGGTGTGCTGGGCGGCACGGCTCATCTCGATCAATCAAGAGCGCGAAGTAATGCCGCCTCGTCTCGCTGGAAGCTCCCGGCCCGCGACTCAGGAAAACCCGGCGTCGCCCTGAACCCGATCGGCCGATACAACTGCGCCTAGGAACGGAGCGCCGACACACTCTATTCGCGATAAAAGGGCAGAATCACGCACCTTACGGACATAATTGCCGAAACTCATCGGGGACGGCCGATCGGCTTCCACGCGGCTTCAAAACTGATGGCTCAGGTGTATCCAGCAGCCCTTCTTTGCGCATGTGGCGCAGATGACAAACCGGCCCGCCAACTGCCGAGACCGGGCCGGTCCTCAGGCCGCCACAACGTCCAAACTTCAGACCATATACACCAGTCAGAAGATTATGTCAACAGCAAAAATCATCAAAACGGAATCATTTGATATGATGATTTTCATCATTATTCTCTGATCTTGGTCCGGCGTAGGTTGCAGGCGCCAACAAGCAATGATCACCGACTCCGGCGACGCAACGACGGCGCACGACGAGGTGCTCAGTGCTCGATGACCGTGTCAATGACCTTGTACGGGGCTCGACAGAGGAGATTTCATGATCCGTTCTCTTGGCAAGCTGGGTGACCGGCTGCTCGACAAGCTGCTGCCCACGACCTCCGCCGCCGCGGACACATGCTGGGACGAGACGAAGTACGTCGGCTACGGTATGCGCAGGACGTGCTGTATCGCCGGCGGTATCACGGCCTGCACCCCCTGGCGCTGATCGAGATCCTCGCCGAGTGATCGTCATGCAGTATGTGGCGTTGGCCTGCCGATGCGCACTGGCTGCGGTCTTCCTGACGGCAGTGCTCAGTAAGGTGCGCGGCAGGGGCGCCTTCCATGCCTTCCGCGCCTCCGTGCTTGACATGGTGGCGCTTCCGGCGGGCGGGGCGACCCTGGTGAGCGCCGCGGTGGTCTGCTCCGAGGTAGCCGTCATCGTGCTGCTGGCGGTCCAGCGGACGGCGCCGGTCGGTTTCGTGCTGGCCGGCGCCGTGCTGCTGGCGTTCTGCGCGGGAATCGCGCGCACCCTACGTTCCGGCGCACGGACGCCCTGCCGCTGCTTCGGCGCCACGGCGACCCCGTTGAGCGGCAGGCACCTGGTCCGCAACGCGGTCCTGCTCACCGTAACGGCGGCGGGGGGTACGGCCCAGCTACTCACCGCGCCGGGTGAGGCACATCCCGCGGGCGTCGCCATCGGGATGGCCTGCGCCGGGGTGCTCGCTCTGGCCATCGTCTTCTTCGACGATCTGGCCGACCTGTTCGCCGGGCCGCCGCCGACCTCCGGGCGTGCCGGCCTGTGAAGGGATTCCGATGTCGTACCTCGTTGTCGCCGTAGTCCTCGTCGGAGCCCTGTGCGCCGTGAACCTGCTGTTGACTCTGGCGGTCATCCGCCGCCTCCGCGAGCATTCGGCCCAGCTCGCCGCCGACCGGCCGGCGAGACCGCCCCTCGTGGCGTCCGGCACCGCCCTGCCCGAGTTCACCTCCGCCGCGTCCGATGGCACGACGGTGTCGCGGGACTTCTTCACCGGACCGACCCTGGTGGGGATGTTCTCCACCACCTGCACGGCCTGTCACGAGCGATTGCCCGAGTTCACCACCCGGGCGGAGTCTCTGGGGCCCGGACGCGCGCTTGCGGTGGTCGTGGATGATCAGGGGGACGCCGGTGCGTTCGCCGCCGCCCTGACCCCGGTGGCGACTATGGTCGTCGAGCCGCCGAACGGACCGCTGGGCAAGGCGTTCCAGGTGTCGTTCTTCCCGGCTTTCTATCTCATCGATGGCCGAGCGGTGATCACCGCCGCGGCGCTCACCCCGGATGAGCTGCCGCTGGCGGCGCTCACGTGAGGGACCTCAAGGATCCCGAAGACCCTGCGGGGAGGGACTCCGGGGTGGGCTCCCTGTTTCGTCGCGGACGGGTGGCGGTCGAGCTGGCCTGGCGGGCGCAGTCGGCCGCCGTGATGGGTTCGCTGGCAATAGTGCTGCTCATGGGGGTGGCACCAGTGGCGACCGCATGGCTGACCAAGCTGGTTCTCGACAGGCTGGCGGGTGGCGGGGGCCAGGGCGACCTACTCCCACTCGCGGCCGCACTCGGAGTGGCGGGCCTGGCCCTGGTCGTCCTGCCGCATGTTTCCGAGTACCTCAAGGGACAGCTGCATCGGGGGCTGCAGAGACTGATCTACGACCGGCTGTTCCAGGCCGTCAACGCCGACCCCGGGCTCAGCCGCTTCGAGAACCCCTCCTTCCACGACGAACTGCGGCTGGCCCATGAGGCCGGCCAGAACGCTCCGCAGCAGATCGTCGGCTCGTCCCTGGTGATCTGCCAGGGCATCCTGACGCTGCTCGGGTTCGTCGTCACGCTGACCGTGCTCAGTCCGGTCATGGTCGTCATCGTCATCGCCGCCGCGCTGCCGTCGGCCCGGGTACAGCTCGCGCTGAGCCGCCGCAGGGCCCGCACGATGTGGGGCATCAGCTCCAACACGCGCCGCCAGATCTTCTACGGCGCCCTTCTCACGAGCCCCGACGCGGCCAAGGAGGTGCGGCTGTTCGGACTGGGCGACTTCCTGCGCACCCGGATGCTCACGGAACTCGGGACCGTCAACGAGGCCGAGCGGGATCTGGACTGGCGGACGCTGCGCAGCCAGGGGCTGCTGTCCCTGCTGGGTGCCGCCGTCGCGGCCGGCGGCCTGTTCTGGGCCGTGCTGGCCGCCGCGGCGGGAGGTCTGAGCGTGGGGGACGTCTCGGTGTTCGTCGCCGCCGTCGCCGGGGTGCAGATGGCCCTGACCTCGATCGTCAGCCAGTGGGCGAGCGCGCACAACGCCCTGCTGATGTTCGGGCACTACATCGGCGTCGTCCAGGCCGAGCCCGATCTCCCGGTGACCGCGGAGCCCACCGCACTACCCCCGCTGCGAGCGGGCATCGAGCTGCGTGACGTGTGGTTCCGCTATGACGACGAGCACCCCTGGGTACTGCGCGGTGTGGACCTCTTCATCCCGCACGGCCAAGCCGTCGCCCTGGTCGGCCTGAACGGGGCGGGCAAGAGCACCCTGGTCAAACTGTTGTGCCGGCTGTACGACCCGGTCCGCGGCTCCATCCACTGGGACGGCGTGGACCTGCGTGAGGTGCACCCGGACGACCTGCGCGCACGGGTCGGCGCGGTGTTCCAGGACTACATGTCGTACGACCTCACCGCCACCGAGAACATCATGCTGGGTGACCTGGCCGCGGGCGCCGATCCGGAGCCCATCCGGGCCGCCGCCCGGCGCGCCGGGATCCACGACACGCTCGACACGCTGCCCAGGGGCTACGACACGCTGCTCAGCCGGATCTTCTTCGGCGACAATGACGAGCGGCAGGCGGGAGTGACACTGTCGGGCGGGCAGTGGCAGCGGCTGGCGCTGGCCCGCGCCCTGATGCGCCACCACCGGGATCTGCTCATCCTCGACGAGCCGAGCTCCGGCCTGGACGCGGAGGCCGAGCACGCCGTCCACCTGGGACTGCGCCGGCATCGGGCGGGCCGTACCAGCGTCCTGATCTCACACCGGCTGGGAGCCCTGCGGGACGCGGACCTCATCGTCGTGCTGAGCGAGGGGAAGATCTCCGAACGCGGTTCCCACAGCGAGCTCATGGCGCTGGGACAGAAGTACGCGCGGCTGTT
The DNA here is from genome assembly GCF_044741965.1 of Streptosporangium sp. NPDC087985. NCBI lineage: Bacteria > Bacillati > Actinomycetota > Actinomycetes > Streptosporangiales > Streptosporangiaceae > Streptosporangium > Streptosporangium sp. NPDC087985. Next base: position 324,704 of record NZ_JBIUTQ010000003.1, on the reverse strand, counting down.
CGGCCTGCAGGCCAGCGGCTACGAGCTCACGTCGGAGCCCTCTGCCGCGCCCCTGGAAGGCTGTGCCGGGGAAAGCCTGCACACGACCACACCCAATACCCGGTCTGCCGGAAGATAGCCCCAGTTCCGCGAGTCCGCGCTCATCGGACCGTCGCCGATGACGACCAGCCGCCCCTTGGGGACCAGCGCCCCCTCGGGGGCGTTCACCGCGTGCGTGACCTTCGGCGGCACCGGATCACCGGGCATTGCGGCCACACGCTTTATGAGCCACTTCGAATCCTTCGGGGCGGACAGCGGACCAGTGCGCCATTGGCCTCCCAGCGCCGATTCGAAGACCACCACCTGACCCCGCCTGAGTTTCGAGCCGACCACGGGGCGGATGAGCACACGATCTCCAGAACGGTACACCGGTAGCATGCTCGGCCCGGTCACCTGGACGATCACCAACCGGCGCCGGGCGATGGCGAGAGTGCCAACGATCATCGCAAACAAGATCGCGATATACCACACGGACTAACCCTAGCCGTCATGTGCCCCATGCACCGATGAGGTCGCCGGCACGGTCTTTGTCGCCGAGGTCAAGAGTGTGAGCGATGAGAACGAAGAGCGACAGCTCAGGTACGGCCTGGGCAAATCCTGCGCTACGCCGACCGCCTTGGGGATACCGTGCCGGTTCAGCCTGTGCTCGCCCTGGAGCGCGCACCGCGCGATGAGACCTGGCTCAGGCTATGTGAACGGCTTGGAGTGATCCTCTCCCCTCATGCACGACCTGCCCGTCTGGATCCCGCTAGCCGTCAGTGCCTTTAACCTGGCCACCGCCATCGTCGACTGGGTCACCGCCCGCACCCGCCACTCCAGCCAGGCCCCCACCGGCCGCACGCCAGACAAGCCCTCGGCAGGCGAACACACCAGCCCCGCCGGTCGCTGACCTCAGGTGGAGAGTCAGGTCACATAGCTCCCCACGCTGGGATCATGCTGGAGAATCGATCGATTCTTTGACACTCACTTTGTGCGGGAGAAACCACCGGTCCACAGCGCTGTTAGCAAAGGTGCTAGCAAAAGGCCCCCACCGGAACCCGGTGAGGGCCTTTGACCTGGAGCCGCCTTGGGGAATCGAACCCCAGACCCCTTCATTACGAGTCAACGGCACGTCCCAGGTCGGTAGGCTCACGCCCTGGTCGAGTGGTAGATGCGGGTCGGTGGCGTGTGATCGTGTAAGACGATGTTGCTGTACGAGGTTGCTGTACGGCACTCCTCGCCGGGCTGCGGCTTGGTCGCTCGATCACCGCTCGTTGTGCAGGATCTCCATGGCCTGAAGCACGTCGGTGGCGACATGATCCGCGCGGTGATCGTGGCCGCCCCAAGTGCCTCGGTCGATCCAGATCGTACGCAGCCCGGCCGCCTGTCCCCCACCGATGTCGGCAATGAGGTTGTCACCGACCATCCATCCCCCGCCTTCGAGAGCCATACCGCAACGCTGGGCCGCGACCTCGAACAACCCGATGTCGGGCTTACGAATGCCTTCGACCCCTGAGAGCGCATAGGCGTCGACAGCCTCGGCCAGTCCCGTCCGCTGAATCTTGCCGAGCTGGTTGTCCGCCATGCCGTTGGTGATGATGGCCACCTTCCAGCCCGACGTGCGGAGCTGGGACAAAGCGTCCATCACTGCGGGACGGCAGCGGACGAGGTATGGCATGCGCTGGCGGTAGCGGCTCCACAGTTCATCGGCCGATTGGGGCAAGGCGAAGTGGTCGCGGACCTTGGCGAAGAAGACTTCACGATGTGGGTAGCCGGCTCGGTCCAGGTCGAGCAGCCAGTCAGCCGCTTCGCGCCCAAGGTCGTGCTCGTTGGTGAACTCCCTGGCCCATGTCTGGAACGCCTCGTCCAGGTTGATGAGGGTGTTGTCCAGGTCGAAGAGCGCGAGTCGTTGCACAGTGATCCAGCCTAGGTGGGGCCGTCGCCGAAAGCTTGAGCGCCTGCTTCAGCAGGGAGCACCGAGTCAGTGGGCTCGGTTTTCTGCCGGCTCACCGGTCGGCCATATGGAGATCGCCGCCGAAACTCCACGCGAGTACGCTTCCCGTCTCGAAGACGAACTCCGCCCCCATGCACTGAGCAGGGTCCTCGTCGTCGAATCTCTCGGTCACTCGACCAAGGCGTTCACCGATGTGCCACACGAAGGGGAGTGAAGCTGTCTGAACGATCGAGGAAACACGAGGGTCCTTGGCAGGCTAAGACCTGTTCAGGGGCCTTCGTGTATCTGCATGGCCGGAAGATCCGAATTCCTGGCCTTTGGTCCTCAGGGAAGGACAACCACTTTGTCAGCGGCGCCGCGCAGTCGGTGGCTATGGACTGGTGGCGTGCGATCATGAAAGCAGTGTTGCCGTCCGGTGCTGCTGCGCATCGCGTCCATGGACGCAACCGCGATCGCCACTGAATGCTCCCGATTACTCTCGCCCGAGACTGTCAGACCTGGATAGCAAACTGCCTGCCATGAGTCAGCTGGTCAGGAACGTGCCGTTTCCCTTCCCTGACGGGAAATTTCCGCCCGAGCTGGGAGCCGTCGTTCAACGCACGGTGTCGAGTGGCGAGCTTCCTGCACTCGTAGTGATCCATGACGACGAGAACGATTGGCTGATTGGGGACGGGGTCACCAACGCGAGCGATCCCGCGGCCTCGGCCCTCAGCCATGTGCAGCACGTGGTGGACCGCGACCCCACCGTGGCGGACATCGCCACCATGCCCTGCGGCTACGCGGCCCGAAGGCCTTCGCGGTCTGCGCCTTGGGCGATTGAGGAATGGCGCTATGAGGACGAGGACGAATAACGGATCTGCCGGCTGACCGAGTGGTGAAGGAGAATCAGTGGCGCTCACCTTTGGCGAGGCGATCGGACGACTTGCCGATCGCGCGGCAGCTCGCCGACAGTCGGGAGCCAAGCGGCTGCGAAAACTCGCCGATCCAGCGGCGGGGCCGGCGTTGCTGGAAGCGTTGCGGCGCGAAACCGGGGGTCCTCAGGCTTGGGAGACTCTCTACCACCTGGTGATGGCGCTCGGTGCCTGCGACCATCGGGCGTCGGTGCCGTACCTCTACGAACTCGCGCGTCACCCCTTCAAGGCCACCATGGTCCATACAGCGATCGGGGATGCGCTCGTTCGGTTGGACCAGAAGGACGACAACTCCACCCCAATTCTTTGGTGCCTCAACACCGGCAACGACCAGCTCATCGACGGGGCTTTCCGTGCGATGGCGATGCTGCACATGGTTCCCGACGACAAGACCATCGGACGAATCCTCGATTTTCTGGCTCCTCGGCTACCTGAGGACGGACTCCGTTTCTGGCCTGCCGTGGCGGCGGCGGGTTGGCAGGGGCAGCCCGTGCACGCCTTCCTCACCACCTGCGCCGCAGGATCCCGGGAAGACGTCGCGGAGGCCGCCGTATCCTCGCTCACTGGGAAGTACAAGACTTATCGACATCTGTGAGCGGATGGACACGGCCTGGCCGACCTATGGCGGCGTGCTCACTCCGCCCGTCATCAAGATCCACAATGACGGGAGGAGTCGGTCATTTACGCGGCCATGGACCGCTCGCCCACTCCGTATGAGAGATCGGAAAGCAGCGGGAGCCACCCTGTTAGCAAGGGTGTTAGCAAGAAGCTCAAACGATCAAGAAACGAAGAAGGCCCCTGACGGCGTAATGCCTGTTCAGGGGCCTTCTTGCATGTGTGCGGCCGGAGGTACTCGAAACCCCAACCTTCTGATCCGTAGTCAGGCGACCACGGACAGGGTGGAGCCGTGGCGGTCCTTGCGGACGCGCAGCTGGGCGGGGACTCGGGTGCGCAGCTCGGCGACGTGGCTGACGATGCCGACGGCCCGGCCGCCGTCGCGCAGGCCGTCGAGGATGTCGAGCACCCCGTCGAGGGTGTCCTCGTCCAGAGTGCCGAACCCCTCGTCGACGAAGAGCGTGCCGAGCTCCACTCCCCCGGCCTCGGCGGTGACCACGTCGGCCAGGCCGAGGGCGAGCGCCAGGGAGGTGATGAAGCTCTCGCCTCCCGACAGAGTGGCCGGATCGCGGTCCGCGCCGGTCCAGCCGTCCAGGATCCGCAGGCCCAGCCCGCCGCCGGACCTGCTGCGGTCCCCCGCCGAACGGCCGAGGTTGTGTTCCAGGAGGTAGCGCCCGCCCGACATGTGGTCGAGCCGCTCATTGGCCGACTCGACCACCTGGCGCAGACGCTCGCCGAGCACGTAGGACGACAGCCGCATGTTCCACCGGTTGTCGCTGGAGTTACCGCCGGTCAGGGCCGCGAGCCGGTCGGCGAGGCGGTGCTGTTCGGCGGCGGGCAGCCAGCGCTCCAGGCACTCGGCCAGCTCGGCGCGGAGCGCGGTCAGCCGGGCCTGGCGGGTCTCGGCCTGGTGCCGGGCGGACAACAGGCCGGCGTGGGCCGCGTCGGCGGCGTCTCGCTCGCGGCGCAGCTCGTCGAGGTCGGGTTCGGGTTCGGCGACGGCGGCGATCAGCTCCGGATCGGCCAGCACGGCCGCGATGGCGGCGCGTTCCTTGTCGAGCTCGCGGAGCCGCCCGGCCTTCTCCTCCTGCTCGGCCGGCGGGCGGACCGCGGCGCGGGCGTCGTCGAGCCCCAGGAACTCCGCCTCGACGGCGGCCGCCTGGGCACGGGCCTGGGCGGTCGCGAGTTCGCCGGCGGTGACCAGCTCCTCCCGGGTGGCCTCGACCGCCTCCCTGAGCAGCTCGGCCTCTTCGGACAGCCGCTCCAGTCTGGCGGCCAGGGTCGGGTCCTCGCCCCGGGCCTCGTCGATGCGCGCGGTCAGCCGCTCGGCGTCGGCGGTGAGTTTCTCCATGTCCGTACGGCGGGCGGCCAGCGTGACCGCGAGCTCACGCGAACGCTCCTGAAGCTCGGCGGTCTCGCCCGTGATCCGGTCGGCCTCGGCCGTCAGCGCCGGCTCGGCCCCGGCCGACTCCCGCAACCGGGCCAGGGCCGACTCGGCCTCCCGCAACTCCTCTTCCGCGCGCTCGACGGTGAGATCGGTCGTCTCGGCCGCCTCGCGGTGGGCGGCGGCGAGGTCCGCGACGCGGGCGGCCACGGTGAGGGCGGCGCCGAGAAGGGCCACGTCCTCGGCGAGGCGGTCACGTCGGGCCTGGACGGTGGGATCGGCGCCCCGAGCCTCATCCAGGCGGCCGGTCAGCCGGTCGTGTTCGGCCTGCCACCCGGTCTGGCGGGCACGGCCCTCGGCCAGCACCCGCCCGATCTCGACGGCCCGGGTCTTCGCGCCTTCCAGCTCGGCCGCGACACGGTCCGCCTCCGCGCTGAGCGTCTTCTCCTCGTCGGCGGCGGCGGTCAGGGTCTCCAGCTCCCGCGTGGCCTCGGCGAGGGCCTCCTCGGCCTGGCCGACGCTCAGCTCACCGGCGACGGCGGAGGCCTCCTCCAGTCGCGAGGCCAGAGCGGCGACGGTGTTCTCGGCGGCCCGGCGCCGTCCGTCGGCGTCGTCGTAGGCGTGCTGGGCGGCGCGTTCGTCCTCGGCGGTGGGAGCCTCGTCGGCCGGGGCTGCCGGGACCGGGTGGTCGGGTGAGCCGCAGACCACGCAGGGTTCGCCGGGGGCGAGCTTACGCGCGAGCTCGGCGGCCATGCCGTCGATCCTGGCCTGGCGGAGGTCCAGGTGGCGGTCACGGAGCCGCTGGGCGTGGTCGGTGGCCTCGGTCTGGGCCGTGCGCGCGCTCTCCAGCTCGCCGTGGAGGGTGTCGCGCCGCCGGACGGCGTCGAGCCGGGCGGCGGCGGTGTCCACCGCCGCCTGGGCGGCGGGGATCCTGGCCGCCCGGTCCCTGGCGGCGGCCAGGCGTGCCGAGGCGTCCGCCAAGGCCACGGGCAGTCTCTCCTGGGTCTCGCCGAGTGCGGACTCCTGAACGGCCGCGTCGCGGAGCTCGGTGTCGAGCGCGGCGAGCAGCCCGGCCAGCTCGGCGAGCCGGGCCTCGTCGGCGCGCAGTCCCTCCAGGCCGACAAGCTCCTCCCTGCGCTCACGCTCACGTACGGCGAGCAGCTCGCGGACCTCGGCCTCGTCCGAAACGGCGGACAGGCCGTCGTGGGCTGCCGGGACCGGGAGGCCCGCAGACGGTCCGTCCTGGACGGCCGCGGCCAGCAGGTCGGCAGGCAGGGCATCGCGGACGGCCAGGGCGGAGAGCTTGGCCGTCCGGTCGTCGCGGGCGGTGGCCAGGGCGACGGCGAGGCCGTCGCGGTGTTCCGCCGCCCGCAGGCGAGCGGCCGTGGCCTCCTCCGCCGACTCGGCGGCCGGGATCCGGGCGGCGTCCAGGCGTGCGGCCGTAAGGCGGGTGTCCACGTCGTGCCGGAGGCCGGGAAGAAGTGCCAGGCGGGCGTCGGTCTCGACCTGGGCGGCGGTCAGCTCGGTGATCTCGTGACCGAACTTCTCCCGGTTCTGGACGATCGTCGCCAGACGTGCCTCCTCACCGCGCAGCTCGCCCAGCCGGGTGATCTCGCGCTGGCGGTCGCGCTCCAGCGTGGCCAAATGGTCCGGGGTGGTGTCCTCCGGCCCTCCGCCGAGAAGGGAAAGCGCCCGCGCGAGGGCGTCGGCGGCCAGCCGGTGGGCCTTGGCCGCGGCCTCGGCCCGCTGTTCGGCTCCCTGGATCAGGGGCAGCACCCGATCGGCGCGGGCGGCCTCGGCCAGGATGACCTCCAGGTCCGCCCGTTCCTCGGCGCTCTCCTCCAGCGCCCGGCTCCTCGTCAGCGCCTCGGCGTGACGACGGCGCCGCTCGATCAGCGCGGTGCCCTGCTCCAGCCTCGCGCGTGCCCGCCGTACCGCAACCTCGCCCTCGCCGTGGTCCTGGCTCATACCGGCGACCGCTCCGGCGGCCAACTCCTCCAGTGCACGGGCCCAGGCCAGCGGGTCGTCCTCCGCGGAGACCACGGCGGCCTGGCCCGCGTCACCTCCGGCGGGATCGGGGAGCTCCGCCGGTCCGGCGTCCCCGGATCCGGAGGCCTCGGGTGCCAGGGCCGCGAGGAGATCGGGGCCGGCGGCCTCCTCCAGCCGCTTGACGGCGAAGTCCACCTCCTTGCGGAGGGCCTGCTGCTCGCGATGGGCCTCGGTCCGCCTGTCGGCGAGCCAGGATTCGGCCGCGGCGTAGATCCTGACGGAGAAGAGACGTTCCAGGACCTTGCGGCGCTCCTCGCCGTCGGCACGCAGGAACCTGGCGAAATCCCCCTGAGGCAACATCGCGACCTGGAAGAACTGGTCGGCGTTCATGCCCAGCAGAGTGCCGATGAGCTCCCCGGCCTCGTCGACCCGTGTGGTCAGCCCGATCCACTCCCCCGAGGGGGTCAGCTCCTGCAGGAGGGCCTTCTCGTTCTCCCTCGTGGTGCCGGTCCCCCTGAGCTTGGGGCGCTGCCAGGCGGGCGACCGAGTGATCTTCAGCCGCCGCCCCCTGACCGTGACCTCCAGCGCCACGCTGGGTCCCCGGCTCGGGGGCGCGTGGTCACAGCGCAGGCTCTTGGCGCTGTCGCGCTTGCCGGGCACCCTGCCGTAGAGGGCGTAGCAGAGCGCGTCCAGCACAGTGGTCTTGCCCGCGCCGGTGGGGCCGTGGATGAGGAACAGCCCGGCCTCGGCCAGGGCGTCGAAGTCGACCTCCTCGTCCCCGGGGAAGGAACCGAACGCGCTGATCCACAGACGGTGCGGGCGCATCTACGCCATCGCCTCCTTGGTACGGCAGGCCTCGACGGCTTCCTGGATCAAACGGGTCTCGTCGGCGTCGGCCGCCTCGCCGCGCACTTCCCTGACGAAGTCGAGGGTGACGTCGATCTCGGGGCGCCCTGCCAGCTTCGGCCGCGCCGCGATCTCCCTGACGCCGCCCTCGGGTTCGAAGGAGAGCGCGAGAGTGTGCTCGAAACGCGACCTGAGCCGCTCCATGGCGCTCTTCGGCCGGATCGGGTCGGTGAGCGTCACCTGGAGCCAGTGGTCCTCATAGGAGGCGTACTCGGCCGAGGCCAGCAGGTCGTCGAGACGGCCGCGGAGCCGGTTGACCGGCCGGGGCACCGGCGCCTCGGCGAACTCCGCGCTCACCTGTCCCTCGGAGCCGAGCTCCACCAGCCAGGAGCCCTTCACCTGACCCACCTCGGAGAAGGAGTAGGCGATCGGCGATCCGGAGTAGCGCACGGTCTCGCTCATCCTCTGGCGCCCGTGGAGATGACCCAGTGCCACGTAGTCGACGCCGTCGAAGGCCGAGACCGGGACGTGGGCGACCCCGCCGACGCTGATGTCGCGCTCACTGTCACTGGCCTGCCCTCCCGTCACGAACGCGTGGGCCAGGACCACCGCCCGGGGCCCCCGCCGGCTGAGATCGGCGCGGATCAGGGACATGGCATGGTCGATCGCGGCGGTGTGGGTACGTTCGGGCAGTTCCCAGGGGCCGCGTACCAGCTCGGGCTCCAGGTAGGGGATGCCGTAGAACGCCACGTCGTCGATCACCACGGGCTCTCCGACCCGTCCCGCGTCGGTGCGCAGGTGGACGCCCGCGGCGTCGATGAGGTCGGCGCCGAAGCCGAGACGGCGCGCCGAGTCGTGGTTGCCGCTGATCAGGACGGTGCGCACGCGCTCGGCGACCAGCCGCCGCAGGGCCTGGTTGCACAGGTCCACCGCGTCGACCGAGGGCAGCGCCCGGTCGTAGACGTCGCCGGAGACGACGACCACGTCGACCCGTTCGGCCCTGACCGTCTCGATCAGGTGGTCGACGAAGGCCTCCTGGGCGGCCAGGAGGCTCTCACGGTGGAACGAACGGCCCAGATGCCAGTCCGATGTGTGCAGCACGCGCATATCGCTTGAAGCTAACAGGCCTCAGCCGTAAATGCGTCCACTCTTACCACACCGCCCTCACTCCTCTGTCGTGATACCCCGGCGGTGGGTAGGCTTGATGATCAGAGGGAACGATACCGGCATACGATCCTCAGGAGACAGGCGACGATCGGGGAGCGGATCGGCGTGCAGGTTGGCCGAGGCGTTGTGAGCGTGGCCGCGGGCTTGATCCTGCTGGCTCTCGCGACGGTGGGCTACATACTGCCGCCCCCCTTCGACCCGCCGCCGCTGACCGCCGACCCGATCTTCCAGACCCTGCCCGCCCAGCCGCCCGCCGAGGTCAGGCCCCTCTCCTCTGCCGGGCAGATCATCACGCAGGACATCACGGTCGACGTCGGGGACACCACCCTTGAGGCCACGGTCCGCGCACCGCTCACCCCCGGAAGGCACCCCGCCCTGGTCTTCGTCCAAGGGGCCGGGGCCGGCCTGCGAGGTGAGTTCACCACGCAGGCCGAGGCGCTGGCCAGAACGGGGATCGTCACGCTCACCTACGACAAGCGGACCGTGGGCTACGACTTCCGCAACCGCGACTTCGGGCTGCTCGCCGACGACGCGCTCCGCGTCCTGGAACGCCTCCGCCTGCGCGCTGACGTCGACCCGGCCCGGACCGGACTCTGGGGGGTGAGCGAAGGGAGCTGGGTGGTCCCGATCGCGGCGGCCAAGAGCGACGACGTGGGGTTCACCGTGCTGGTCTCGGCGCCCAACGTCTCCCCCATGCGGCAGGTCACCTGGGCGCTGGGCGAGCAGCTCGACCGGCTGCACGCGCCCGGCGGGGTGCGTGACCTGATCATCCGGGCGATGAGCGCGGTCAACATGAACTTCCTGCGCTACGACGGCATGCCCGCGCTGCGCCGGATCCACCAGCCGGTCCTGGCCCTGTACGGCACGCGCGACCCGTCGATCCCGTTCGTGGAGAGCAGCCAGGCGCTGACCGACGCGCTCACCGAGGGTGGCAACGCCGACTACACGATCCGCTACCTCGCCGGTGCCGACCACGGCATGCGCGTCCACGGCGGGCCGTTCGTGCCGGGCTACCTGGAGACGCTGTCCAACTGGGTCAGGGGCCTGCCCGGTACGGCCAAGCCGCCGGTGCACATCGCGGGCGCGACCCCGGTCCAGCGCTACGAGGCCAGCGAGGTCCCCAACGCCCCGTGGTACGCCGGGGGCACGGTCCTCGGGCTCACGCTCTGCCTGGCCGCCGTCGGATACGTGGTGGGCCCGGTGGCCGAGATGGTGCTGCGGCTGCGCGGCCGGCAGTTGCCCGCCGAGGCCAACGTCGTGATCTGGCCCCCCATCCGGCGGCGGTTCCGCCGGATGGCGTGGACCGGGCTCGGACTGCTGGTGTCGGTGCTGGCGTTCATCACGCTGCTGGTGCTGTTCTCGGTCAACCAGGCCGGAGCCTGGCCGGCGGTGCTCGCCGGGTGGCTGGTCATCCGGATCCTGGCCGTGCTCATGCTGGTGCAGGAGATCACGGCCGTGGCGGCGGTCGTCTCCGGACTGCGGGACAGCTGGCGGCCGAGCCGTACGCAGCGCGCCGCGATCGCCGGGGTGCTGGGCGGCACCGGCCTGCTCCTGGTCGCCGCGGCCTACTACAGCCTGTTCGCCTTCCCCTGGTAGACCGGTGAATCCGCGCGGGCGACGGCTAAGCGGCGTAGGAGTCCTTGGCGAGACGGCGGACGCGGGTCACGTCGACGGTGTGGCCGAGGCCCGGCTGGGTGAGTGGGACGGCCACGACGCCGCCGGAGGCGCCGACCGGCGGGGTGACGATCTGCGCGCTGCGCGGCGGCTCGGCCACGTCGCAAGGGAGGGTGCAGCCGGGCAGGCTGGCCACGGCGACCGTGGCCGCCCGGACCAGGCCGGCACCCCGGCCGCCGGCGCAGGCGATCTCCCATCCCGCCTCCACGGCGTGGTCGTGCACCTGCCGCGCCTCACCCAGGGAGCCCAGGACGTCCGGGCGCAGCAGCAGCGCCCGGCCCGCGTTCACGAGAATCGCCTCGTCCAGCTCGGCCAGCGAGGACACCTCCAGCAGGACCGGGGCGGCGACGCGCTCCTGCAGTTCGGCGTGGTCGGCGAGGTTGGCGAACGGACGCTCGATGGACGAGAGTGAGTAGGCGTCCAGCGCCTCAAGAGCGCCGAGGTCGGTGTAGGCGCCGCGGGCGTCCACCGCGATGCTCAGCACCGGATAGGCCTGACGGATGGCCCGCAGCGGCTCGACATCCCAGCCGGGGTGGACATCCAAGGTGATGTGGGCGTAGCCGGCACAGACGTGGCGGTTCACCCGCGCGACCAGGCTCTCCAGGTTGCGCTCGGCGCCGATCCTGACGGTGGCCGTCAACGAGGTACGGCTGCCGCCGAGCGCGTGGGAGAGCGGCACGCCGCGCATTCTCGCCCACAGGTCCCAGCAGGCCATGTCGGCAGCCGAGCCGCCGGGTACGACACCCAGCTCGTCGGGGTGCTCCCAGTCGACGCCGATCAGCGTCCCTCCGAGCCCCTCCTCCAGTGACGCCCAGGTCTTCGGCCCGGGGCCGACGACCTCTCCCCACCCGGTCATGCCTCCGTAGTCGGTGAGCCGGACGAGGATGCTCTCCGGCCTCCTGCCGTACGGCAGGGCCAGGCGGAACAGCTCAAGCTCACGCACACGCGGCATGGACCCCCCTCGATCTCTGCTCGGAAAAACACGAATCCCGCCCGAAGGCGGGACTTACCCTCCAACACGGGAAAGGGCGGCGTTCCTCCCATGATGCCACGGTAGTTAGGTTCTGACCCTGCCCGCGACCAGGGCACCCGTGGCCGCCATCAGCGCGGTCAGCACGAAGCACAGGACGTAGGTGGAGGTGGCGGTGCCCAGAGCCGCCAGGATCGCGCCGGTGACCGCGACCGCGACGACCGTGTAGACCGACTCGCTCACGCCCAGCGACGCGCTGTTCTCCCCCTCCTCTCCGGGGCGCGACAACTCCAGGACGAGCACCGACAGCGTCGGATACACGATTCCCATACCGAGGCCCAGGACGATCTCACCGAGAAAGGCGGCGGCCACCGGGACCACGGCGAACACGGTCAGTGCCATCAGTGCGAGTCCCGAGGCGATCAGCACGGAGCCGGCGCGCAGGACCAGGACGCGGTCAAACCGCCGGCGCCCCACAACCCACGAACCGAACGACCAGCTCAGCGCACCGCCGGTCAGGGTGAGCCCGGCCATGGTGAGCGACAGGCCGCGTTGCTCGTTGAGCATCAGCGGCAGGAACGCCTCGCCGCCGATGGCCGCCCCCGCGGCGATCCCCCGCAGACTGATCACCGCGGGCAGGCCGCGGGCGGCGCGCAGCGTGCCGGCGGGGAGCAGCCGGGGCAGGGACGCAGCCAGCATGGCCAGGCCGGCGAGGAGCAGGATCAGCCCGGCGCCCCGGGCAGCTCCGCCGTACTGCATGAGCGCGGCGCCGATCGCGGTCAGCACCGCCCAGCCCAATCGCCGCACGATCGAGGGTCGCGCTCCCGGCGACTGCCGGTCCGACATGGGCGCGGCGGCCAGACCGCGCCGGAGCGGCAGCACGGCCGGGAGGAGGAACGCCGCCACCCCGATGAAGACCCAGCGCCAGCCCGCGCTCTCCACCACCAGGCCGGTGATGACCGGACCGACCATGGAGGGCACCACCCAGGCGGTGGCGAAGATCGAGAACACCCGGGGGTGGATCTCCGCCGGGTAGACCCGCGAGACCAATACGTACATCGAGACCTGGAAGATGCCTCCTCCGAAGCCCTGGATGAACCGGCCCACGATGAACAGGTCCATGGTCGGCGCCGTCCCGGCGACGACCAGCCCGGCGGCGAAGGCCGCCACGCCCGCCCAGAGCGGCGCGACCGGTCCCCTGGTGTCGCTCCATCGGCCGCCCAGCACCGTCGCGATCACTCCGGCCGCCATGGCCCCGCTGAACGCCAGCCCGTACAGCGCGTGCCCGTCCAACTCGTCGGCCACGACCGGCATGGCGGTCGCCACCGCCAGATACTCGAAGGCGATCAGGGAGGTGAGCGCCACCAAGCCGACCGTCAACGCGCGGTAACGGTGGGCGAATATCCCCTCAGGTGGGGCCAGAACCGTCGCACCAGTCATGGTTGGACGATACGGCCGCCGCCCCGTTCCGGGCATCGACCTCGGAGGTCAGTCCTTGGTCGTAGGACCCACCTCGGCGTGGGAGACCAGGCCGCGCAGGAGCAGATCGAGGCCGAACTCGAACCGCTCCACGCCGCCGGCCTCCATGAGGTTGTCGACCTGGGCGACGAGGTGGGGGAACCGGTCGGCGGGCAGGCTGCGGTAGAACTCCTCGATCTGGCCAAAGAACTCCCCCATGAAGCTCTCCAGGTCCTTGCCGCTGGTCCGCTGCCTGCTGAGGTAGAGAGACCCCTCGTAGGTGTCGGCGCAGATGTAGAGGGCGAGGCGATCGAGCATCAGGCTGGCGATCTTGGGTGGTACCCCGCCTGCGAGCATGATGGCCAGCTGCGCCTCGGCGACCCGCAGCGCGTTGGGCCCGGTCGGAATGGTGGAGAGACCGACCTTGGCGATGTCGGCGTGGGCGCTGAACACCCGGAACGCCTCCATGGCCACCTCCCTGAGCTGCTCCAGCCAGCGCTCCGGATCGGGCTCGGGCACCTGGATCTCGCCCATGACCTCTTCGTAGATCAGGTCGAGCAGCTCCTCCTTGTTCTCCACGTGGGCGTAGAGGGAGGCGGGACCGGTGCCGAGCTCCTGGGCGACCCGGCGCATGCTCAGTGCATCCAGGCCCTCGGCGTCGAGGAGCCGCAGACCGGCGGCGACGATGAGATCCCTGCTCAGGACGGTCCGCGGAGCGCTCACCTTGCGGGTCTTGCGCCACGGCGGAGCGGGGATGTCGGTCATCCGCCGATCGTATACCGCACCGGATCCGTTCGCGAACGTCGTACCAGGAAAGAACATCGTTCTATAAACGAATGCTATACGCGATACGAACGATGCACTTGACACGAACAACGTTCGTTAATACAACAGTGTTCGCATGTAGCGAACGACGTTCGTCTCACTCTCCAGATCGGAGCCCCCATGACCCACGCGATCGACAACGGTCCTCCCGTCACCACCGAGCCGTACCGGTGGCGATGGATCGCCCTTTTCGTGATCCTCGCCGCCGAGGTGATGGACCTGCTCGACGCGATGGTCACCACCATCGCGGCACCGTCCATCCAGGCCGACCTGGGCGGCCCGTCGAGCACGATCCAGTGGCTTGGCGCCGGCTACACCCTGGCGATGGCCGTCGGGCTCATCACCGGCGGCCGACTGGGCGACCTCTACGGCCGCAAGCGCATGTTCGTGATCGGCGCGCTCGGGTTCACCGCGTGCTCGCTGCTGTGCGGGCTGGCCCTCTCCCCCGAGATGCTGATCGGCGCACGGGTGCTCCAGGGCCTGTTCGGCGCGGTGATGGTGCCGCAGGGACTCGGCATGATCAAGGAGATGTTCCCGCCCCGGGAACTGGCCGCCGCCTTCGGCGCGTTCGGCCCCATCATGGCCCTGTCCACGGTCGCCGGGCCGGTCCTGGCGGGCTGGCTCGTCGACGCCGATCTCTTCGGCACCGGCTGGCGCATGATCTTCCTGATCAACCTCCCGGTCGGCCTGTCCGCCCTCCTCGGCGCGATCCGCTACCTGCCCGCGTCAGAACCGTCGCCCACCTCGCGCCTGGACCTGACCGGGATGGGCCTGGTCTCGGCCTCCTCGTTTCTGCTGATCTTCCCGCTGGTCCAGGGCCGCGACCTCGGCTGGCCCGCCTGGACCTTCGTCTCGATGGCCGCCGCACTCGTGATCTTCGCCTTCTTCGGCCGTCACCAGTCCCGCAAGGAGCGCGCGGGCGGCGACCCGCTGGTGGTGATGAGCCTGTTCCGCAAGCGCTCCTTCAGCGGCGGACTGGTCACCGGCCTCGTCTTCTTCTCCGGCATGATCGGCTTCTCGCTGGTGTCCGGTCTCTACCTCCAGATCGCCCTGGGCTACGACCCGCTGAAGGCGGGTCTGACCGGACTGCCGAACGCCATCGGCACCCTCGTCGGGTTCATCGCCGTCAACGCCGCGGGACTGGCCCAGAAGGTGGGCCGCAGGCTGATCCACCTCGGCGCGGTCGTCATGGCCGCGGGCGTCGCCGGGGTCGGCCTCACCCTGAGCCTCGCCGGCCCGGGCGTCACCCCGTGGCAGCTCGCCCCCGCCCTGGCCGTCACCGGCGCCGGGATGAGCATGATCATGGCGCCGTTCTTCGACATCGTGCTCGCCGGGGTGGAGCCCCACGAGTCCGGCTCGGCCTCCGGCACCCTCACCGCCATCCAACAGCTCGGTGGCGCGCTGGGGATGGCGGCCATCGGCACGGTCTTCTTCGGCCTGCGGGAGCGGGGCTGGACGTTCCAGGACGCCATGCTGCTGACGATCTGGATCGAGGTGGGCCTGCTCGCCGTTGCCTTCCTCGTCGCCTTCCTGCTCCCGCTCCGCGCCCGTCCCGAGGAGGAGACCGCCCGGTGAGCTCAGCTGGCGCCGGGAACCGTGACGTTCCGCTCCTTGAAGTCGTAGCCGTTCTTCAGGGCGTTCTGCTTCAGGCCGTCCAGCGCGTTCTTGGTGGCGTCGAGGTCGGCCGGTGTGGCCGTGCCGCTCTTGAGCTTGCTGGTGAGGGCGGCGAAGCTGTTGCTGACCCCCTGGACGCCCTTGCACAGTGTCGGGTTGGCCAGGGCGAAGCCCCGGGCGACCTTCAGCTCGTGAATGGTGAAGGCACCGGCCACGGCGGCCTTCAGGAAGGTGCGCTTCCGCTTGTCCGCCCCGGCCTGGAAGCCGCCGTTGCGCAGCGGCCGGTAGATGTAGCGGTAGAACGCCCCCAGCGCGAGGCCCGCGTGCAGCGCGAAGCGCGTCTTGGCCAACGGCCTGGCGTTGGCCCCCGTCGGGCACTCCCCTTCGTATTCCTGATTGGTGTCCACGTCCGACGCCGCCGGAGGGGTGCTCGCCGGCGCGGAGTACGTGGCCACCGCGCCCTCAGGCGCCATGGCGGGCGGCTTCTCCCCGCCGCAGCCGCCGAGCAGCGTCACCGCCAGCAGCATGGCTACCGGGACGGTAACGACCTGGACCTTCAGTACGGTCATCTTCTCTCCCTGGAATCTCACGGCGCCACGATCCGCCCCCCTTTCCCTTTTCCCTGTGTATGCACACCAAAACGCAGAGTAATCAGACTAGGTCAGGCGGGCCACCCAAGGCGATGACGCTCCGGCAAGGGCGGGCCTCCGTGCCACCCTCGCCGGAGCGGGATCAGGTGGCCGCGTGTTCCAGCTCGCGCTCGGCCCACCGGCCGATGTCGCGGCGCTCGATCGCGGCGGCCATCAGGCCGGGGAAGGCGTCGGGGGTGCAGGCGAAGGCGGGCACCCCCAGGGCGGCCAAGGCGGCGGCGTTGTCGCGGTCGTAGAAGGGCGCGCCCTCGTCCGACAGCGCGAGCAGCACGATGACCTGGACTCCGGCCGCGGTCATCTGGGCGACCCTGCGGAGCATCTCCTGCCGGACGCCGCCCTCGTAGAGGTCGCTGATCAGGATGAAGATCGAGTCGGTGGGCCGGGTGATGAGGCCCTGGCTGTAGGCGATGGCCCGGTTGATGTCGGTGCCTCCGCCGAGCTGGGTGCCGAACAGCAGCTCCACCGGGTCGTGGAGCTGGTCGGTGAGGTCGACGACCGCGGTGTCGAAGACCACCAGCGACGTCTTCAGTGAGCGCATCGAGGCCAGCACCGCGCCGAAGACGCTCGAGTAGACGACGGAGGCGGCCATCGACCCGCTCTGGTCGATGCAGAGCACGACCTCACGCTGGACGGCCCGCTGGCGCCTGCCGTACCCGACCAGTCTCGACGGCACCACCGTGTTCCGTTCGGGCAGGTAGTTCTTCAGGTTGGCCCGGATCGTACGGTCCCAGTCGATGTCGGCGACCCGCCTGGGCCGGTGGGTCCGCGCCGACCGGTCCAGCGCGCCGGTGACGGCCGCCTCCGTCTTCCGCACGAGCCGCCGCTCCAGCTCGGAGACGACCTTGCGGACCAGCGCGCGGGCCGACTCGCGTGCCTTCTCCGGCATCACCCGGTTGAGCGACAGCAGCGTGCCGACCAGGTGCACGTCCGGCTCGACCGCCTCCAGCATCTCCGGCTCCAGCAGCAGCCGGGTCAGGTTCAGCCGCTCGACGGCGTCCTTCTGCATGACCTGCACGACGGTCGAGGGGAAGTAGGAGCGGATGTCGCCCAGCCAGCGCGCCACCCTGGGAGCGGAGGCTCCGAGGCCCCCGCTCCGCTCGCCGTCACCACCGTTGTAGAGGGCTGCCAGGGCCTCGTCCATCTGGGCGTCGGTCCCGCCGAGCGCGCACCCGGTGCCGTCGGCGTCCCCGCCGAGCACCAGCCGCCAGCGGCGCAGCCTCTCGTCCTTCACGTGCCCTCCGTCCTTCCCAGAATCATCAGCACGGTCCGCACGGCCGCCGCCGCGCGCTCCTCGTCCACGTCTTCCACGGTGGAGACGCTCCTGCCCGCGTCGAGCGTGCCGACCCGCGAGCCGATCGAGCGCCGCTCCGGCGCGGAGAAGGCGCCGAACGTCCGGCGGAGCAGGGGCAGCACGTCCACGAACGTCTCCGGGGCGAGCCCGGTGAGCCATCCGTCGACCAGTGCGAGCAGCCGGGCGTCGTGGACGAGCAACAGCCCGCCACCCGACAGGAACCCCTCGATCCAGGCCGCCGCCCGGGCCGGCGGGTGTCCCGCCGACATGGCCCGCGACATCCGCGGGCCCACCGACACGGCGTCGAGGTCCCCGGCGTCCAGAAGGATCCTGGTGAGCCGCCCCTCGATCAGCCCGTGCAGGTCGGAGCGGCCCGACGCGCCGCGCAGCGTGGCCAGCCACCGTGTCCGGGGCGCCTCCTCACCGGCGGCTCCGTCGAGGAGGGCCACGGCGGCGTGCACCCCGTCGATGTGGCGCAGCAGGTCGCGGGCGGCGTCGTCATCCAGCCCGGTGACCGCTCCGCCCAGCCCGACGCAGACCCTGCTGAGCAGGGCGTCGACGACGACGGCCAGGCCGGTGGCGGGAGTGCCGCGCACGTCGCCGTATCGCTGGGCGCGCACCATCGCGGGCAGCGCGGCCATCAGGTGCGTGACATCGCTGTCGAGTGCGGCCCGCGCCGACAGCGCGTCGAGCACGTACGGCAGCGCGTCCGGCAGCTCGGCGAGCAGGCAGCGCTCCACCAGCCCGGTGAGCCCGGCCAGCGAGACGCAAGGCGCGGCGCCCTGCCCGCCGCCGGACGGCCGAGAGCCTGCCGCGGCCGCCGCCCCCGGCCCTCCTCCCGGTACGGCCGCGCCGGTCATCCGCCCTCCGTCCACGAGATCACGGACCCGAGCGCCGGCCGCGGCGGGGACCGTGGTGCCCCAGGCACCCGCCTCGATCAGGTCAAGGTCGAACTCGGGACGCCAGGTCAGCGTCCACGACTCACGGAAGGTGCCCTTGCTCCGGCTCTCCTGGGGCGTCCCCCAGTCCACGCCGAGCAGCCGCAACCGGTGCAGCAGCCTGCTGCGCTCCAGGTCGAGCGGCTTGCGCAGATCGAGGTCGAGCTCACGGTCCAGGGCCTCGGGCCTGAGCTTCAGCCGCCGCTGCTCCTCGCGCAGGTGGCGCTGGAGGGGGACCATCGGGGTCGCGTCGGGGACGTGACCGAGCTGCTCCCCCACGACCATGCGTCGCTGGATCAGCTCCACCGGCAGGTCGTCGCCCTCGCACAGCACGGCCCTGACCGCCTCGGTGACCTCCGCCAGCCCGGCCAGCGGCCGTCCCCGGAGCACGGCCAGCCCCCGCGCGAGCCGTACCGCCTCGATGACGTGCGCGGAGGAGACCGGCAGGTCCTCGTCGCGCAGGACCCCGGCGGCGGCGGTCAGCCACCGCTCCACCGGGCGGTCGGCGGAGACGAACAGGTGGTGGTACCAGCCCGGGGAGGTCACCCCCGCGCCGTAGCCGCTCCAGGCGGCCAGCCGCCCGTACGTCCACGGCACCCAGGTCATCTCGGCTCTGACCTTGGGCAGCCCCCGCAGCAGCGCGTCGTCGGCCTTCACCGTGGGCAGCCCGGCACCCCACGCGGCGCCCTCCCTCGGCGTCCCGGCCAGCGCGGGCACGTGCCAGGCGCCGCAGACGACGGCGATCCGCTCGAAGCCGTCCTTGACCGCCCTGCGGATCGTGCGCCGCATGAAGGCCTCGCGCCGGGCTCCGTGCCCGTCTGGCACATGCCCCTCGCGGACCGCCGCCATCGCCTCGGCGATCACCTGGAACGGCGTGTCCCCCCGGTGCTCGACCGCGTCCTCCCACCAGCGCTCCGGATCGTCGTATCCGGCGGCGCGGGCGAGCGTCCCGATCGGATCGGCCCGTACGGCGGGCTCCCCGGGGTCCGGCGCCCGGCCGTCCCGCCGCTCCTCTTCCGGTCCGTCCGGGTGGGAGGCGAGGCTGTGGGCGGCGGGCAGGTCGCAGAAGCGGACCGGGACGCCCGCCTCCACAGCGTGGCGGATCGCCTGCCACTCGGGCGAGAAGACCGCGAACGGCCAGAACGCCGCCTTGGACGGCTCTCCCGGCACGTGGGCCAGCAGTGCCACCGGGGGTTCGAGACCGGCGTCCCTGGCCAGCTCCACCAGGTCGTCGGCCTCGGGCGGCCCCTCGATGAGCACGATGTCCGGCCTGAGCCGGTCCAGCTCCTGGATCAGGGATCGTGCCGATCCCGGCCCGTGGTGCCGGACTCCCAGCACGGAGACGTCAGCCCGCGTCACGGCAGGCCCGGTAGAAGTCGCGCCAGTCCTGGCGCTCACGGACGACGGTCTCGAGGTATTCCCGCCAGACGACGCGGTCGGAGACCGGGTCCTGGACCACGGCGCCGACGATTCCGGCGGCCACGTCGGAGGGGCGGAGCACGCCGTCGCCGAAGTGCGCGGCCAGCGCGATGCCGTTGGTGAGGACGGAGATGGCCTCGGCGGTGCTGAGGGTGCCGCTGGGAGACTTGACCTTGGTGCGGCCGTCCTCGGTGACGCCGGTGCGCAGCTCGCGGAAGACCGTGACGACGCGGCGGATCTCCTCCAGCCCGGTCATCGTCGGGGGCAGTTCCAGGGAGTGGCCGAGCTGGTCGACACGGCGGGAGACGATGTCCACCTCCTCCTCGGCGGTGGCGGGGACCGGCAGCACGACGGTGTTGAACCTGCGGCGCAGGGCGCTGGAAAGGTCGTTGACCCCACGGTCGCGGTCATTGGCGGTGGCGATGACGTTGAAACCCCGCGAGGCCTGGACCTCCTCGTTGAGCTCGGGGATCGGCAGCGTCTTCTCCGACAGCACGGTGATCAGCGCGTCCTGCACATCGGAGGGCATCCGGGTCAGCTCCTCCACCCGGGCGATCCGTCCCTCGGCCATCGCGCGCATCACCGGGCTGGGGGTGAGCGCCTGCCGGGACGGGCCCTCCGACAGCAGGCGGGCGTAGTTCCAGCCGTAGCGGATGGCCTCCTCGGCGGTGCCCGCCGTCCCCTGCACGAGCAGGGTGGAGTCGCCGCTGATCGCGGCGGCCAGATGCTCCGACAGCCAGGTCTTGGCGGTGCCGGGCACGCCGAGCAGCAGCAGCGCGCGGTCGGTCGCGAGGGTCGCCACGGCCACCTCCACGATGCGGCGGGGCCCGATGTACTTCGGGGTGATCTGGTCGCCGTCGCCCAGGATGTAACTCGTCACCGCCCAGGGAGACAGCTTCCAGCCCGGCGGCCGGATCCGGTCGTCGTTCTTGGCCAGGATCGCCAGCTCCTCGGCGTACTGGTCTTCGGCATGGGCCCGCAGAACCGTTGTCACAGAAGCTCCTTCAACATGTCATCACGGAAACGCAGGAGGGCGGCGACCTCCTGGATGGGCGGTTCAAGCGAGAGCCGTTCGGCCACGCCGTACAGGGCGGGATCGATGCGTTCGCCGGCGAGCCTGGTCAGCTCGTCCAGGTTCCAGGGCTGGGTGCCGGAGACCTCGAGGATCTTCTGCAGCACAGCCCTGGCCAGGCCTGGCCCCCAGGGCGCCGCGGCGCCACCGAGAACCATGATGAGCTGGCCGTCCAGGCCGTGCCGCCGGACGAAGCCCGCCGCGACGCTCTCCTGCTCGGCGGGGGGCAGCGCGGCCAGCAGGTCGGCGAGCGGGTCCCAGGCGAACAGCTCCCTCGCCCATTCGGGGTCCCGCTGGAGCACGGCGGCCCTGACCCATCCCGCCCTGACCTCGCTGCCCCAGTCGTCGATCTTCATGCGGACGAGCTCCGCGGGCGGGCGGCCGAGCAGGCGGGTCCAGACACCGAGCGGGGTGCGGGCCACTGCCTGCTGCAGCCACCAGCTCCGCTCTCCCGTTCCCCGGGGCGGCTTGGCCCGGATGCCGTCGCGCGCCATCGTGCCGTCGCAGGCGACGGGCGGGGTGACCTGGATGCTCCCGTCCTCGACCGTGAGGTAGCGGGCGGCCCGTCCGGCCATCCGCAGGCCCAGACGTGAGTCCGGCAGGCGGGTGAGCAGGTCGGCTGCCCGGTGGCGCACCTCACGGCGGCGGTCGTCGAGGGCGACCTCCAGAAACGGTTCGTCGTCGGGCGAGAGTCCGGCGGCGAGAACCTCCAGGAAGGCCGCCCGGTCGTCAGGGGTCTCCTTCTCCCACGTCGCCGCGAGCAGCTGCCTGGCTCCCGCCGGGTCGGCCGCCCGCAACGCGCCCAGGTAGGCGCGGCGGTCACCGGAGGTGCCGAGCTCCCAGACCTCCCGGGCGTCGTCGGATCCGGTCGCGGCCACCGCGGTGACCTCCTCCCGCAGGAAATCCCACGCCGGGTTGAGCCCGGCCAGCCAGCGGCCCCGGTTTCCGGCGAGAACGCCGAGGTGCGGGCGGATCGACCGGTCCCTGGCCCCCTGGTCGAGAAGCTCGGGCAGCAGGTGCGGCGAGACCCGGTAGCCACGCCCGGCCGCGGTCTCCAGCCATTCGGCGAGCAGCCTCGGCCGCTCGCCGCCGAGTATCCGGCCGAGCCTGTCGGCCGCCGCGCGCGAGACCATGGGCTGCTCCTCGGGCGGCGCGACACTCAACGGCTCGCCACCGTCCGGCCGCCGACCGGCCCGCATCCGCAGCGTGTGCACGGCGGCGCGTTCCAGGAGCTCGATCTCGGGGGCGGGGCCGCCGGGAAGGGGGCGGCGGTCGGTGCCGACGAGCGCGGCGGAGACGAGATCCTCCCACTCGGCCAAGGCGTTCACAGGACGATCACTCTGCCTTCCTCGTCCCAGGTCGTGAGGGGCCGCAGGCCTCTCGGGGTCCATTCGGCGGCGACGGTCAGCGGGTGCCCCCCGGAGGTCGCGATCAGCCGCCAGGGGGTGCCCGCGGACGGGTGCAGTGCGAGCCCCCCGGAAGGGCCCGCCAACGACCAGGGGCCGTTCCCGGCAGGGGTGACCGCGTCGAGGACAACGGGCCAGGAGTCAACCCAGGGATCTCCGGCCAGCGCCCCGGCCACCTCCTCCAACGCTCCCTGCGGGGTGGATCCGGACGCGGGCGCGACGGGGGCACCACCATGACGGGCGGTGACCAGGGCGCGCAGCGGCGATGCTCCCGGGTAGAACGCCAGGTCGGCGTCGAGGGCCGTGCCGGTGACGAGCGAGGCGTCGAGAGCCTGGCCCACCGGGGCGAAGGAGAGCACGAGCGCCGCCCGGCCGGTGGTCCTGCCGCGGAGCCAGACCCGGCGCGCGATCAGCCGGTCCTGCTCCTCGTCGCGGCTGCCGAGCACGTCCCACACGTCCCTGACCGTCTCCCCGGCGAGCACCTCCTCCTTCGTGACCGGGAAACCGACGCGCTCACGGACCCGTTGCAGGAGCCCGGTGGCGTCCGCTCCCGCCCAGTTCCCCGGCTCCTCCCCCGGCGCCTCGACGACGGAGCCGGCGACGGTGGAAAGGCGGCGGTGGGCCACGCAGAGGAGGTGAAGGAGCGCGTACTCGCTGAGCAGGCGGGCGGGCCAGTCTTCACCACCCAGGACGGAGTTCAGCCGGGAGAGGGAACCGGCCATGGCCGGGGCCTGCGCGTCGATCAGACGTCTGGCCAGATCGTCCCAGTGGTCGTGCCGCCGGGATCCGGCGATCCCCTGCCTGACCTGGTCGGCGAGCCAGCGCTCCAGCTCCGCCAGGCCGGCGGCGACGCGTTGCTCACGCTGCCCCGCCCGGCGGGCGTCGGCGGGACCCGCCGTGCGGGGCGCCCCGCCCTCCTCCGCCTGGGACTCCCCGGCCTCCTCCGCCGCCGCGCGGGTCGCCGCCTTGACGGCGCGCTCGCGCCGCTGGTCGAGCCACTCGGCCACCCAGCCGGCGGGCTCGGCGGCGGCCGGAACGCCGTCGGCCGACCACAGGAGCAGCAGGCCGAGAGCGTGTTTGCAGGGAAACTTCCGGCTCGGGCAGCTACACCGATAGGCGGGCTCGGACAGGTCGACGCACGCCCGGTAAGGCGTGGAACCGCTGCCCTTGCACTCACCCCACAGCGCGTCCGCCGTGACTCCGATCCCTGACCACCTGCCGGGCGAGGAGACCCCCTGGGCCGCTTTCCGGGACGGGGCGTCGGGCGCGAGCGCGAGCACCTGATCCCGGTTCCACCGTTCGATCACGGTCCGAACCGTAGCCAACCCCCCCGACAAATCCGGCCTCATCAGATGACACCGGCACCACCATGTCTCACCGGCGTGCTCGTGAGCCGCGCCCGCTCCACCGGATCCGACGACGCCGGCTCCCGCATGGTGTGACGGTCTGCCCATCTATGGAGAGAATGCGGTTACCAGGCATATAAGGAGGTCAACGGTGACCCGCGAGATCGTCTCCGTCATCGGCGGAAAACAGACCGGCAACGGCACGGCCTACGACTCGATCAACCCGGCGCGAGTGGACGAGGTGGTGGCACGGGTCCGGCTGGTCGACGCGGAGACGTTCTCCTCCGCGTGCCGTACGGCCGCCGAGGCACAGCAGGAGTGGGCGCGGGTGCCCGCGCCCGTCCGGGGGCGTGTGATCGCCTCGATCGGGCGGCTGGTGGAGGCCAACGCCGAGCCGCTGGCCCACCTGGTCACCCGTGAGATCGGCAAGCCGTACGCCGAGGCCCTGGGCGAGGTCCGGGAGATCGTCGACACCTGTGACTTCTTCCTCGGCGAGGGGCGCCGGCTCTATGGACAGACGGTGCCCTCGGAGATGCCGGACAAGAATCTGTTCACCTTCCGGGTGCCGGTCGGGGTGGCCGCGGTGATCACGGCGGGCAACTTCCCGGTCGCGGTGCCGTCCTGGTACCTCGTTCCGGCGCTGCTGTCCGGCAACGCGGTCGTCTGGAAGCCCGCGGAGTACGCCGCGGCCTCGGCGCACGCGCTCTACCGGCTGTTCGCGGCGGCCGGGCTGCCCGAGGGCGTGCTGAACCTGGTACTCGCCGACGGTCCCACGACGTTCGAGGGCCTGGAGACGGCACTGGCCGAGGGCACGGTGCACAAGGTCGGCTTCACCGGCTCGACCGAGGTCGGCCGGAGGATCGGCGAGCTGTGCGGGCGGCACCTGCAGTCGCCCTGCCTGGAACTCGGCGGCAAGAACCCGATGGTCGTCATGCCCGACGCCGACCTGGACCTGGCGGTGGAAGGGGCGCTGTTCGCCGGATTCGGCACGGCGGGACAGCGCTGCACCTCGCTCGGCACGGTGATCGTGCACGAGAGCGTCCACGACGAGTTCCTCGACCGCTACACGCGTGCCGTGGCGGCCGCGACGATCGGTGACCCCCGGGGAGACGTGCTGTGCGGGCCGCTCCTGGACCACAGGTTCGCCGCGCGTTACGAGGAGTATCTGGGCTGGATCCAGCCGCACCACACGGTCGTCTCCGGCCCGATCGGCCGGATCACCGGCGCCAACCCGCGCGAGGACTTCTCCGGCGACGGTGGTCTCTACTACCACCCGGTGATCGTGGACGGCGTGCGCCCCGGTGACCGGCTGTTCCTGGAGGAGACCTTCGGGCCGATCGTGGGCGTGACCACCTTCTCGACGCTGGAGGAGGCCGTCGAACTGGCCAACCGACCCGGCTACGGGCTCTCCTCCTCCATCTACACCACCGATCCCAAGTCGGCCTTCCGGTTCCGCTCGGGCATCGGTGCGGGCATGGTCAGCGTCAACAACTCCACCTCCGGCGCGGAGGCCCATCTGCCCTTCGGCGGGAATGGCAAGTCCGGTAACGGCAGCCGCCAGTCAGGGGTGTGGGTGCTCGACCAGTTCACCCGCTGGCAGGCGATGAACTGGGACTACTCCGGAAAACTCCAGAAGGCTCAGATGGATGTCGCAGAAATCATCCCGGATCTGGATTTCCGGCTCTGACTTTGCCATAGCGGGGGGTTCTCCCCATCATGATCGCGGCATGCCTCTTCATGGACGAGGTGTACCGCGCCGGCCGATGTGATCTTCGCTGAGGGATCGGCCGGTGGGAGCCGACCCTCTCGCGACCGGACGCCGGCCGGGCGAAGGCCGGATCCGCTCACCGCGTCCACCGGTCCGCGCGCCGCCTTCGGGAAGAACCCGTACGGCCCGCGCAGGACCGCCACCCGCCTGGAAGGCCGTCAGGCCTGCCGGGAATGACGTGAGGGGCCGCGTGCTGCGGCGCGGCCCCTCACGGATTCGCCGGCCCGGCCGGACCTGAACCTCTATGCCCACATAATGGGACTGTCTTTCTTAAGATATGAGACTGCTGTTACGGTTGGCCCACCCGATCCAAGGAGTGGTCCCATGACAGCGAAGGACGCCGTATACACCCACGGCCATCACGAGTCCGTGCTGCGCTCCCACAGGTGGCGCACCGTGGAGAACTCGGCGGCCTACCTCCTGCCCCACCTGCGGCCGGGGATGTCCCTGCTGGACGTCGGCTGCGGCCCCGGCACCATCACCGCCGATCTGGCGGAACGGATCGCCCCGGGAGCGACCACCGCGGTCGAGGTCACCGCGGAAGCGCTCGCCCTCGCCCGCGCGGAGGCGGAGCGGCGCGGCCGCACCGACATCGAGTTCTCCGTCGCCGACGCGCACGCCCTGGGATTCCCGGACGACACCTTCGACGTCGTCCACGCCCACCAGGTGCTGCAGCACGTCGGCGATCCCGTCCAGGCTCTGCGGGAGATGCGCCGGGTGTGCAGGCCGGGCGGGGTCGTCGCGGTCCGCGACAGCGACTACACCGCGTTCGCCTGGTTCCCCGACCTGCCCGAGCTGGACGAGTGGATGGCCCTCTACCAGCGGGTCGCCAGGGCCAACGGCGGCGAGCCGGACGCCGGGCGGCGACTGCTGTCGTGGGCCCGCGCGGCCGGCTTCACCGATGTCTCCGCCACCTCCTCCACCTGGTGTTTCGCCACGCCTGAGGATCGCGCCTGGTGGGGCGGCATGTGGGCCGAGCGGGTCCTGAAGTCCGACATGGCCCGCCAGGCTCTGGCCTCGGGCGCTGCCACCGAGGACGACCTACGCCGCATCTCCGACGGCTGGCGCGCCTGGGCCACGGAGCCGGACGGCTGGCTGTCCCTGCTCCACGGCGAGCTGCTCTGCCGGGCCTGACGCCTCCCGTCCGGGTGGCACCGGAGGGCCTGCATGGTCAGAAGGAGACCTCGAACCACAGAGTCCTGAACCCGTGCGCGTCCTCCCGGGCCCCCCAGCGCTCTGCGAGCAGGTCGACCAGGAACATCCCCCGCCCGCCCTCCTCCTCCGGGTCGTTGCGCACGTGGGGCACGGACACTCCCGATCCGGCGTCGCGCACCTCCACCCGCACCGCGCCGGCCCTCACCGCCACGGTCATCTCGACCCTGCCGCCGCCGCTCGACCCCGAGTGGACCACCGAGTTCGTCACCACCTCGCTCACCAGCAGGACGACGTCGTCGAACGCCGGATGGCCCTCCCCGAGAAGCTCCCCAACCCGGAGCCGAGCAACCGACGCCGACTCCGGTGCGCCTCGCAGGGTGACCGTCGAACGGAGCGGAACGGTCCGCTGATCAAGCATCATGATCGGCCTCACTCTCCGCCGTGCACATTCAAGTGCACATGGCGCTCCGAGATGGCACACTCACTCACGGTGAACTGTTCTATCAGGGACTTCAATAGCTCATGTTGAAATTCCTCAGTTTCTTTCCCCTCGACGGAGGTACGCGCATGGCTTCCCGGCGCAGCCCCACGGCCCGTCATCGCCGTCTGATGGCCGAACTGAACCACCTCCGCGCCGACAGCGGTCTGACAAGAGCGCAGGTGGCCGAACGGATCGGCACCACCGACACCACCATCTGGAGATACGAGACCGGGCTGACCCGTCCCAAACCCTCCGATGTGTCGGCCCTCACCGAGGTGTACGGCGTGACCGGGGAGGCCAGGGAGTCCCTGATCCAGATGGCCAGGGAGGCTCGAAAGCGGGGCTGGTGGCACCGGCACCGGCAGGCACTCAAACCGGGCTTCGACTCCTACATCGGGCTGGAGGCGGAGGCGTCGGTGGTGCGCTCGTACGAACCACTCGTCGTCCCCGGTCTGATGCAGACGGAGGCGTACGCGCGCGCCGTCATCGAGGCGACCTCGCTGACCCACGCCCCATCGGCGGTTGACGAGAAGGTCTCCGTACGCATGTCGCGCCAGCAGTTGCTGCACGGCCCCGGTGATCCGATCCAGCTCGTCGCGGTGCTCGACGAGGCGGTGCTCCGGCGTCAGATCGGCGGCCCGGGGGTGATGCGCGAACAGCTCGAACACCTCCTCGATCTAGGCAGACTTCCCAATGTGGAGATACGGGTCATCCCGTTCTTCGCAGGCGCGCACGCCGCGATGGACGGTAAGTTCTGCCTGCTCAGCTTCCCCGAACCCGAAGATCCCGACCTGGTCTATCTGGAGCAGGCCGCGAGCGGGCTGGTGCCGGAGGACCCGGAGGAGGTGCGCCGCTACACCCTCATGTTCGGGAGCCTGTCGGCACTGGCTCTCGGCGCGGAGGCGTCGGCCGCCTTCATCGCCCGGAGAGCGGAAAGATGTTCCAACCAACAATAGGAAGAGAGAAATGCGGGGGCCCACGATGGATCTGTCCAGCGTCGCGTGGCGCAAGAGCAGTCGCAGCACCAACGGAGGCGACTGCGTCGAAGTGGCGATCGTGCCCGGTGACCCGGCCCTGGCCGGACACAAGGCCGACGCCGATGAGCTTTACCTCGTCCGCGACTCCAAGGACCCGGACGGTCCCGCATTGGCGTTCACCCAGCGCGAGTGGGATGCCTTCGTCGGCGGTGTGAAGGACGGCGAGTTCGGCTGAGACGGCTCCGGGTGAGCCGCGTCGCCGGCTCCCCTGGAGCCGCCGGCCCGATACCCGGCCCGATGCCCCGGGCCTGGTCACCGGCTCGTCGTTCCGAGCCGGTGACCAGGCCCGTGGGGCGGTCCGGACCCTCAGCGGGCCTTCGGACCGTCAGGGTCGTCGTAGCCGAGAATCCGCATCGCGACCTCGGGATCCATCGCCGCCGTCAGGAGCCGGGCCCGCTCCGGCGGGACACCGCCTTCAGGTCAGGCTGTCGCAGCTCCTCGCATCGGCATCCTTGGCCGCCTTCGGCACCCATCGGACATTGGCGAACGAGGCGGAGAACGCACCCTCGGTGTAGACGAGGAACGGCGTGTTGACCGCCTCCAGATCGAGCCCCGTCGCCGCGAAGCACGCGATCGGGATCTTCACTGTTGATCTGCTCCCCGGAGGAAGGCCCCGGAACAGTGACGTGGCCACCACCTCGGAGAAGCACGGGTAACCGCAGTGGACGCTGATCACGGTTCTCTCAGCCGGGGCCTGGTGGACGATGGTGTCGAAGACCAGAGCGGCGTCGGCGTTGAGGTAGCCCCGCAGGTCGGTGCCGCCCGCCGGGTCCTGCATGTAGATCTGTGCCGGTCCGCTGCCGTTCCAGGTCGCCTTGAGGCCGTCCTGCTGTACGTTGACGTCGGACTGCACCACGCTGATCGCCGAATGCGCCGCCTCACCGTCGACGCCGATCTCGGTGCCACCCCAGTTGTCGGCCGAGCCGATGAAGCTCCGGTACGGCGCGACGTCCGCCCGGTTGAAGATCTCCAGGTCCTCGCCGGCCTCGCCGCCGCCGCCCGTCTGGCCGCAGCCGAACTCGGGGGCGGTCTCGTCAAGTGTCCCGACCGACCCACTCTGCCCGTAGCGCAGACCGTAGCCGAGTGGGAAGAGCGGGTCGTAACCCTCGCCGCCCGGATTGAGCGGAGCCTGGCACGCGCTCTTCGGCCAGGAGTACGACAGCGTGCCGGTGTATCCGTCCTCCTGGTGCGATCCGCGGACGAGCAGGTCGGCGACGCCACCGCCCTCGGTGCCCGGGAGCCAGGCGGCGACGAAGGCGTCGGAGCGGTTGAGCTCCTTGTTGACCCAGAGCGGGCGGCCGGAGACGTAGACGGTGACCACGGGCGCGCCCTTGCCACTGACCTTGTCCAGGACGGCCAGGTCACCCGGGTAGAGCTTGGCCGCCTCCAGCGTGCGCCGCCCGAGGTCGCCGACCCCCTCGGCGTACGGCGTCTCGCCGATCACCGCGACGACCGCATCGTACGCCGAAGGGGTGACGCCGTCCGCCGTCTCGCTGAAGGTGACGTTCGCCTTGCCCAACGCCTCACGCAGGCCACCGAGGATCGTCGTACCGCCCGGGAAGTCGGCGTTGGTGTTGCCGGTGCCCTGCCAGGTGAGGGTCCAGCCGCCGGTCTGGTTCTGCAGGCTGTCGGCGCTCTTGCCGACCACGAGCACCTTGGAGTTCCTGGCCAGCGGCAGCACCCTGCCGTTGTTCTTGAGCAGGACCTGCGACCTGCGGACGGCCTCGCGGGCGAGCTTCCTCGACGACTCCAGGGCGCGGGCCGACCCGGCCAGGGCGCGTCCGGACGGCTTCGGCGCGCTGAACACCCCGGCGCGCAGCTTCACGCGCAGGATCCGCGTGACCGCGTCGTCGATACGTGCCATCGGGATCTCACCGGCTTGGACCTGCGCGATCGTGTTGGCGATGAACGCCTTCCAGTCGTTGGGCACCATCACGACGTCGATGCCCGCGTTGACGGCCCGCGCGCAGCTCGCGTTGGTACATCCGGCGACCTGGCCGATGCCGTTCCAGTCGGAGACGACGACGCCGTCGAAGCCCATCTTCTGCTTGAGAATGTCGGTGAGGACGCGCTTGCTGCCGTGCAGCTTGCCCTCGTCGATGCCCAGGTCCGCGTTCGCCCAGCTGTTGAAGGACACCATCACGGTCTGGGCCCCGGCCGCGAGCGCGCCGTAGTAGCCCTGGCCGTGAATGTTGATCATTTCAGCCTCGGAGGAGGGGTTCACCCCCTGGTCGGTCCCCTTGAGCGTGCCGCCGTCACCGATGAAGTGCTTGGCGGTGGCGATGACGCCCTTGTCGCCGATGCCGCGCGGATGACCGCCCTGCAGACCGTTGACGGCCTCGTACCCGTAGGCCCGGGTGATCCGGGGGTCCTCGGAGAAGCCCTCGTAGGTGCGGCCCCACCGGTCGTCCCGGACGACCGCGAGAGTGGGTGCGAAGGCCCAGTCCTGGCCGGTCGCGCGGACCTGCGCGGCCGTCGCCACCCCGATGTCGCGGATGAGACACGGGTCGTGCGCGGCTCCCAGGCCGATGTTGTGGGGGAAGACCGTCGTGCCGTAGACGTTGCTGTTGCCGTGGACGGCGTCGATGCCCCAGATGACGGGGATCTTCGTCCTGGTACTCACCGACGCCTTCCAGTAAGCGTCTGCGAGGTCGAGCCAGTCCCGTGGCGAGGCGTTCTTGGCCCGGCCGGGCCACGAGCCACCGCCGTTGAGCACCGAGCCGATACCGTACTGCCTGACCTCCTCGGGCGTGATCGCCGCGATCTCCGGCTGCGTCATCTGCCCAACCTTCTCGGCCAGCGTCATGCCCGCGAGGATCTTCGCCACCTGTTTCTCGTCGGCCGGGTTCCGCCCGATCTGGCTTTTCACCCTGGGCCAGTCGGCGAGGGTGGGCAGGCTCTTCTCGATGCGGGCGCAGCCGCCGGCGCCCATGGACGGTCTGCCGATCTCCGGCTGCCGGGCGCCTCCCGCGGCGTCTGCGGCCACGCTCGGGATCCCGGTGACGCCGGCGGCCAGGACGGCGAGGCTCGCCAGCACCGCGAGTCCGCTCCGTCGGGCGCCCGATCGGGCGAGGGGTCTGGTCAACGAGGGTCCGTTCTCGAGTCGCGGTAACGGTCGTGGCGGCCCCCGGTCCGCACTGCGCAGATCTTGACCCGGGTACGACGGCCGAGTCAATAGCTACGCGAGAGCGCTCTCTCGAAGGAACAGGCGTCTGTCGATCGACGTACGCATCAGAAATAGCGCTCAACGGGCTGTTTCTCTCGCTTCGGGAGGTCTGCCTGCGGAACGGCGACCAGATCGCCGTCCCGCTGAAAGCGCTCTCGCCGAAACGGGAGTTCCGCGGCTCCGGACGCGTCACACCCGGACAGTCAGAACCGGATCGTTCCCCCGTGGTGACCCATTTGGGTCTAGGCAGGGATGGACAGCTGAACTAACTTCTGGACAAGTATCTTGTTTGACCGCCACCGCCTCCATCCACTCGCCTCCAGGAACCACCTGCTCGCCGTCACCACACGGGCCGTACTGCCGCAGCCGGCAGGCGAGGGCGGACCGGTGAGCCGGACGGAGGAGGATGTGCGTGTCCAGAGCTCTCACCCATCCCGAGCGGCGGCCGGTTCTGGTGACCGGGGCCTCTTCGGGGGTCGGCTCGGCCGTGGCCGTCGGGCTGGCCGCGGCCGGGTATCCAGTGGCTCTGGGGGCACGCCGTACCGCGATCTGCGAGGAGCTGGCGGCGAGGATCCGCGCCGACGGCGGGGAGGCGGTGGCACTGGCTCTGGACGTCACCTCGGACGAGTCCGTCTCCTCCTTCGTCACGGAAGCCGAGCAGGTGCTGGGTGCGGTCGAGGTGGTGGTGACGTGCGCGGGCGAGGTGACGCCGGAGAACGCCTACGAGACGGCCACTCCCGACTTCGAGGCGCAGCTGCAGCTCAACCTGGTAGGCACCCAGCGGTTCGTGGCCAGGGTGGCGCCCTCGATGGCGACCAGGCATCGCGGCGACATCGTGTTCGTCAGCTCCGACGTCGTACGGCTGCCGCGCCCCCGGATGGGGGCCTACGTCGCCGCCAAGAACGGCGTCGAGGGTCTGGCCAGGGCGATGCAGCTGGAGCTGGAGGGCACCGGGGTCCGCGCGTCGATCCTGCGGCCGGGGCCGACGCTGTCGGGGATGGGATCCACCTGGCCGGTGGAGGTCCTGCAGGCCGTGCTGGACGACTGGGTCAGGTTCGGGCTGGCCAGGCACGACCGTTTCCTCAATCCCCGTGACGTGGCGGCAGCCGTGCTGGCCGTTATCTCCATGCCGCGCGGCGCGCACGTCACCCTGCTTGAGGTCGAGCCGGAGGCGCCCCTGCGCGCGGAGCGGCCGGTCCGCTGAACGGCGGGGCGTGGAGTCCGGCGCGGACCGGTAGACCCGGGCTGGAGGCCGGGGTCGTCGTCCTGCCCGAAGAGGGGTGATACGTTCCGGGAGAGAGCCGCATCAGGGTCGTCGCGGTTCCCTCTCTCTGCGAAATTCGAGCAGATGATCGCCGAATCGGTGAGGGGGCATGGGGTGGGGATCGGTTTCATCGGGGTGAGCCGGACGGGCGCACCGGCGGCGGACCTGAAATGATCATGCTGCGGAAGACGGCGGAACCTGTAACATCCGGCGGCCTCTCGCGCGACATATTGGTACATGTCAGGACTCTTGGCGAGAAGGCCTTTCCCCGTCAGGGGAGCCGGTCAAGGGTGGGAGGCCGAGCCGCCTCTCGCCGTACTCGCCCTGGACCGGCTGGCTGACGGACTCGGAGTGCACATGAGCGATCACGCGAACGACAGCACCTCTGACCGCCTGGCCCGCGGATTGGAGATCATGAAGCGGGTCCACGGCTGGGACCAGGCCGGTGAGGGTCCCGGCGACTTCTTCGGCATGACCGTCGAGCACCTGTTCGCCGAGGTGTGGTCCAGGGACGGGCTGAGCATGCGAGACCGGCGGCTGCTCCTGCTCGGCCTCCTCGTCGGGCAGGGCATGGACGACGTGATCGATGTCCAGCTCGACGCGGCGCTGCGTACCGGGGAGCTCACCCCGGATGAGCTCCGCGAGACCGTCATCTTCCTCACCCACTACGCGGGCTGGCCGCGCGGCGCCAAGCTCAACACCCAGGTCGAAGAGCTGATCGCCCGCGTCATGAGGTCGTAGCCCGCCGCGGTGGAACCGTCGCACCTGTGACCGGTGGCCGGGCCGGTTCAGAGACGCTCGACGTTGGGACCCCGGCAGCGGTTACGCGTGTCGAAGACGAAGGTGCTCACCCGCTCGACCAACTCGTAGTCGAAGCAGTCGTGGTCGGTGAGGATCACGACCGCGTCCGCCCGGGCCAGCTCCCGGCTGGTCGGCTCGACGATCCCGATCCCCGAGGGCAGCGGGAAGCCGTCCACGTGAGGGTCGGCGGCCCGCACGTCCGCGCCCAGCTTCCACAGTGCCCTGGCCACCTCGATCGCGGGCGACTCCCGGCAGTCTCCGGCGTTCTTCTTGTAGGCGAGCCCCATCAGGAGCACCCGGCTGCCTCTGACCGCCTTGCGTTGCCGGTTCAGTCCGAGGAGCAATCGGTGCACCACGTGGTCCGGCATGTGGTCGTTGATGTCGTTGGCCAGCTCCACGAAGCGGAAGTTGTGCCCCAGGCTGCGCTTGACCTTCCATGACAGGTAGGACGGGTCGATCGGCAGGCAGTGACCGCCGACGCCCGGGCCGGGGGTGAAGCGCATGTAGCCGAACGGTTTGGTGGAGGCGGCGTCGATCGCCTCCCAGACGTCGATCCCCAGCTGCTGCGCGAAGATCGACAGCTCGTTCACCAAGGCGATGTTGACATGCCTGAAGGTGTTCTCCAGAAGCTTGCACAGCTCGGCCACCTGCAGCGAGGAGACCGGGACGACCTCCTGCACGATCCGCCCGTAGAACGTCCGGATCCTCTTCAGGGATGTCTCGTCGATCCCGGAGACGATCTTCGGCGTGTTCTCCAGACGCCACCGGGAATTGCCCGGGTCGATCCGTTCCGGGCTGTAGCCCAGGAAGAAGTCCTCGGGCGACTGCAGCCCCGAACCCTCCTCCAGCAGGGGCCGGAGATACTCCTCGGTGGTTCCGGGATACGTGGTGGACTCCAGGATCACCGTCGCGCCTCGCCGTACCAGCGGGGCGAGGGACCGGCCGGCCGAGCCGATGTGGCGGAGATCGGGAACACCTTCGCGCAGAGGCGTCGGCACCGTTATCACGCAGACGTCGAACGCCTCCGCGTCGGCGTAGTCGGCGCTGGCCAGGTAACGGCCGGAACGATGGGCGGCGGCCAGCAGGTCGTCGCCGACGTCCTCGACATAGGACTCGGCGGCGTTGAGCCGCTTGACCCGCCACTCGTCCAGATCGATCCCCACCACGTCGAACCCCGCGCCGACCGCGCGCATCGCCAGAGGCAGGCCGACGTAACCCTGGCCGACAACGACCAGCTTCTCTCCCATGTCAGGACCCCCGTCACTTCGAGATGAGATATGACCCCGACTGTAGGAGCCCGGAGTTCTCACAACATCGATTCGGCTGCGACCTGGGCGTGTCGTCTCCTGATCGAGTTTGGCGCGATGTCGGCGAGTGCGCTGAGACGACTGCCGATAACGTGGCCGCATCATCCAGACGTTACAAACTAATCGAAATACGAATATATGCCGTTATGTGTCCATATCGTTGACACCTAGGCCACACCTAATGGACGCGAACGGATTTCGAACCTGCTACCCACCCAAAGGAATGATCACCTGTAGAGAACAGAAACAATTTTCACACTATAAAGCAGGGAGCATCCAGGAGTGCGCACAAGTAAATTTTATTCTAATAACGTATTAAAAGGCGTCTTTTCTGATCCCCCAGAGACCCGCGTGCGTCCCCTCCGAGGCACAGTCGTCAGCGTATGACATGGCATCTTCCATCAGTACGACAACATTCAGGCGATATTTCTCGCCACCTACCTTTCGACGCCTTGCGCGATAAATGCGACAAACCAGGCAGAATCAAGGCGAATGTCGAAAGGTTAACATAACGAGTTCCAGACTACGGGCCAGACCAAACGCCTGGCACAGCACAAAGTCAGCGAGGAGTTGTGTCGCATGTCCAATCCCTATCGCGATGCGCTTGATCAAACAGCCGATACGGTTGCGTCGGAAGAACTGAAGCACGAAACGACTGCCCAACAGCTTCTGACGGATCCAGAAAAAACGGTTACCCGCCGTGCGGAACCCGCACGGAAAACTACCGCGCCTACGATCAACGCCGGTTACTCTCAAGTTCTTCCACGAAATTTCATTCGTTCCTGGCTGAGAGCGTCTCTCACCGCTGTCCTTGTGATGGGCGTGGTCGCCGGAACGCCAGGCAGTGCGGAAGCGGCGCAGCCCGTGAGCATCGGCAGTGCCGCGCCCTTCGGCACTCTGGCCGGGACCGCCGTCGTCAACACGAACCTCACCTCAATCACCGGAGACCTCGGGGTGAGCCCGGGCTCGTCGGTGGTCGGTTTCCCCCCCGGCACCGTGTCGGGAACCGTACACGCGGCCGACGCCACCGCGGCGCAGGCCAAGGCCGATCTGGTCGCCGCCTACAACGACGTCGCCGGGCGGACGCCCGACGCCACCGTGCCCCCGCAGCTCGGCGGCACGACCATGACCCCGGGCGTCTACAACTCCTCCAACGGGAGCTTCTCGATAAGCGGCACACTCACCCTCGACGCCCAGGGCGACCCGGACGCCGTCTTCATCTTCCAGGCGTCCACCCTGACCACGGCGAACGTCAGCAACATCGCCCTCCTTCGGGGCGCGCAGGCGAACAACCTCTTCTGGCAGGTCAGCGGTAACGCGACCCTGGGCACGTACTGCACCTTCCGGGGAAACGTCCTGGCGCAGAACTCGGTCACGGTAAGCACCGGCGCGGCCGTCTTCGGCCGTGTCTTCGCCCTCAACGGCACGGTCAGCACCCAGGGCACCGCCAGCGTGCCGGCCACCCGCATCACCGTGCCAAACGACCCGCCGACCACCACGACCCTGACCTCATCACCCAACCCCGCCGGGGTGGGGGAACCGATCACCTTCATCGCCACGGTGAAGGCGAACACCGGCCCGGTCATTCCCGCCGGTGAAGTGGTCTTCAAGGACGGCTCGACCATCATCGGCTCGAGTAACCACAGCAGCCTGGGCCCCGCCACGTTCACGACCTCAAACCTATCCCCAGGAGATCACCAGATCACCGCCGTCTACCTGGGCGGGGACACCTTCGATCATGAGAACTTGATCCACTTCGCCCCGAGCACATCACCCAAACTGACCCAGTCTGTGTCAGAAAGTCTGTGGGATAACACGGCTACCCCGGCGGTCCAATCTCAACCCGACTCCCAGAACGTCGTGGTCGGCGTGAAATTCAGATCCGCTGTGGATGGAATCATCACGGGCATTCGATTCTACAAAGGCCCCCAGAACATCGGGACCCACATCGGAAGCCTCTGGACCAGCAACGGCGCTCTGCTCGCGTCCGCGACCTTCACCAATGAGACCGCGTCCGGCTGGCAGAAAGTGAACTTCGCAACACCGATTCCGATCACCGCCAACACCACCTATGTCGCCTCCTACCGCACGTCCGGGTATTATTCAGTGACAAGACCATACTTCACTTCGCAGTACACGAACGGCCCGCTCACCGCACTCGCAGACGGCGAAGAAGACGGCAACGGCGTATACAGCTACAGCACAGCGAACGCTTTCCCGACAAGCACCCACCAATCCGCTAATTACTGGGTCGATGTGGTGTTCAAGCCGT
This sequence comes from Streptosporangium sp. NPDC087985, assembly GCF_044741965.1. NCBI lineage: Bacteria > Bacillati > Actinomycetota > Actinomycetes > Streptosporangiales > Streptosporangiaceae > Streptosporangium > Streptosporangium sp. NPDC087985. The sequence goes on along the minus strand of NZ_JBIUTQ010000003.1, from coordinate 287,906 downwards.
CAACCAGTCTGTGGGATAGCACGGCTACCCCGGCGGTCCAATCTCAACCCGACTCCCAGAACGTCGTGGTCGGCGTGAAATTCAGATCCGCTGTGGATGGAGTCATCACCGGTATTCGATTCTACAAGAACCCCCAGAACATCGGGACCCACATCGGAAGCCTCTGGACCAGCAACGGCGCTCTGCTCACGTCCGCGACCTTCACCAATGAGACCGCGTCCGGCTGGCAGAAAGTGAACTTCGCAACACCGATTCCGATCACCGCCAACACCACCTATGTCGCCTCCTACCGCACGTCCGGGTATTATTCAGTGACAAGACCATACTTCACTTCGCAGTACACGAACGGCCCGCTCACCGCACTCGCAGACGGCGAAGAAGGCGGCAACGGCGTATACAGCTACAGCACAGCGAACACTTTCCCGACGATCACCTACCAATCCACTAACTACTGGGTCGATGCGGTGTTCGAAAGCAACTAATATTAAAATTGTAGATCATTAACATGCTGACGCGTTACTAAAAGAAGGATCCGCGCCCTATCGTTCTGAGGGCTTATTCAATCATTCGTGGGATTGCCCGTGGCGCCGACCGTAGTTTCTCGTGGATCGGCCCGAACGGGCCGATCCGACGACTGAGACCATTTCGGCCGCTGACCACGACCACACACCTACGGCGGCTGGTACTGCATCGGGGAGTGCTTTCCGGCGCCCAGCGTCCGGCATGGACGCTGGGCGCTGGGCTCCGGCTTGATGGCGTCGCCAGCGGCATGACCGGCGAGGGAAGTCCGCCGAAGGACGGAGGACAGCCCTCGCGAGGGGGGTCCCCCTCGAACCTCCCCCGGGCCGTGGAAGCTGACATCCGGAGCGACCTCGGGAGAACCAGCCACACCACCGCAAAGAATAAAAGGGCTAAAAGTCCGAAACCGGCCTGAGCACATAAGGGCAAAACTTGCTCAATGGTTTCCCAATGGAATGAGGGCGCAATGTGTGGCGACAGGTCGGTTCGTTGTTCACTGCGGCGGTGAGTCCAACCGAACTGAAGACGGTTCCCTTCAATCGAACACATATCTCGGAAAATGAGCTCAATTACCTCACGGAGGCCGTACGCCAAGGATCCACCTCCGGAGATGGGCCGTTCACCCACCGGGCCGCCAGACTTCTCAGGGAGATGACCGGGTCAAAACATGCGCTGCTGACTACCTCTTGCACGCATGCCCTGGAGATGTCGGCGATCCTGCTGGATCTGAGGCCCGGCGACGAGGTGATCATGCCGTCGTTCACTTTCATGTCGACGGCCAACGCCTACGCCCTACGCGGGGCTGTGCCCGTATTCGTCGACTGCAGGCCCGACACCCTGAACGTGGATGAACGCCTGATCGAGGCCGCGATCACCGATCGCACGCGGGCCATCGTGGTCGTCCACTACGCGGGTGTCGGCTGCGCAATGGAGATCATCGGCGAACTCACGGAACGGCACGGCCTGGCTCTCGTTGAGGACAACGCCCACGGACTGGGCGGGTTCTACCAGGGCCGGCCCCTGGGGTCGTTCGGATGCATGTCCACGCAGAGCTTCCACGAAACGAAGAACGTCCAGTGCGGAGAGGGCGGCGCGTTGCTCCTGAACGATGCCGGTCTCGTTGCGCGGGCCGAAATCATCCGAGAGAAGGGCACCGACCGCAGTCGGTTCTTCCGGGGTCAGGTGGACAAGTACCGGTGGATCGACATTGGCTCAAGCTACCTGCCGTCCGATGTTCTCGCCGCACAGCTGACCTCCCAACTGGAATCTTTCGAAAAGATTCAGTTCCGGCGTCACACCGCGTGGCACGGGTATCACAAGGAACTGGCGGACTGGGCGACGAAGAACGGGGTCTCTCAGCCGATGATCCCGGACGGCTGCGCGCATCCCGCACATCTGTACTATCTACTGCTCCCAGATCTGGAGAACCGCCAGGCGTTCATCAGCCATCTTTCGAGCAGAGGTGTGCAGGCGACATTCCATTACCAGCCGTTGCACACCGCCCCCGCGGGCGTGCGGTATGGGCGGGTGGCTTCGGGCGGATGCCCAGTCACGGAGGATATCGCAGATCGCCTCGTACGACTGCCGCTGTTCGCCGACCTGGATGAGGCCGACATGACACACGTGATCGACGCCGTCCAGACCTACAGGGTGAGTTGATGATGTGTGACGTGATCGAGGCGCGAGCCGTACAGACCCAGAAATCACCGCCGGCGTCGGCTCCAGGTCAGCGGCTGCCTTCTGGGTATCGTCCGAACTTCCGCCGACGACGAGGATCCCCTCATGGTGGGCGGACACGTCCGGTCGCGACGACCGACATGAGCCGGGTCACCAGCACCGAAAGAGTCCGTTCAGGCGGTAACACGGAATGACCATCGCCCCTGACATTAACAACCGATTAGTTTCCGGTAGTCGGTCACGATTCGTTTGATCCCGCCACCTGATCACCGTCCGGAGTGACTGCCATATGGTTGAAGTCGAAAACCAAATCGTCCGCGACAGGAATTCACATTTTTGGCGGCGAACTCTGATCGCGGTGCTTGGGGGACAACGCATCACATATCTACTGGCCGGCGCCATGACGGCTGCAGTCTATTACGTTCTCCTCGGCCTAGGATTGCTTGCCGCCAAAGATGATGTTCCTTATCTTTCCCTACTTGTGGTCAGCCACTTGATCACCTCTATCATCGTCTATCCCTGGTACAGGCTGGTGGTCTTCCGCGTTTCCAGGGAATCGTGGATTGCGGGTTATCTACGGTTCTACGTGGTCGGATTGAGCTTCCTAGCGGCATCTGTTATCGGTGTCCCGATTTTGGTTGAATTCGCTGGTATTCCGATTATGGTAGCACAAGGTCTGATAATAATCGCGAGTCCACCGCTAGGCTATGCCATACACCGAACATGGACGTTTCCTGATCGCGGAAAAGTCTAGTCTTGGCAACATGTCGCACGCTCTTCGACAAAAACGAAGGACGGCGACGAGCCGCTAATTGGAGCTACGCGTAAATTTGAGCGGACATACCGTGCTGCGGCCAAGCATTCTTCGTGGAAGGACTCAAGGACCATGAAGGCACTCGTTCTAGCGGGCGGCAAGGGGACGAGGCTGCGCCCGCTGACCCACACCTCGGCGAAGCAACTGGTCCCCGTCGCCAACAAACCGGTGCTCTATTACGGACTCGAAGCGATACGGGACGCGGACATCAGCAGCGTCGGAATCATCGTCGGCGACACGGCTCGCGAGGTTCGGGAAGCGGTCGGGGACGGTTCGAAGTTCGGCCTCGACGTGACCTACATCCCCCAGGACGCTCCTCTTGGGCTTGCGCACTGTGTCCTGATCGCCCGAGAGTTCCTCGGCGATGAGCCATTCGTGATGTACCTGGGTGACAACTTCCTGGTGGACGGCATCGCTGGCCTGGTGGATGCCTTCCGTGAAGCTGACAATGACGCCCAGATCCTGCTCACCAAAGTCGCCGAACCACAATTCTACGGAGTCGCCGAACTCGGGCCGGACGGCGAGATCATCGGGCTGGAAGAGAAGCCGGAGCACCCGCGTAGCGATCTCGCGATCGTGGGGGTCTACACGTTCTCTCCGGCCATTCATGAGGCGGTCCGGGCGATCACGCCTTCCGCCCGCGGCGAGCTAGAGATCACGGATGCGATCAAATGGCTCATTGACAACGGTGGTCGCGTCCGTTCGCACTTCGTCAGCGGCTACTGGAGGGATACCGGGCGTCTGCAGGACATGCTGGAGTGCAATCGCATCGTCTTGGAGGCAATCGAACCAGACATCCGGGGAACCGTTGACGGGTTCTCGGAGATAACGGGACGCGTTGTCATCGAGCCCGGGGCGGTGGTAGAGAACTCGGTGATCCGAGGGCCTGCGGTTGTCGGGGCCCACAGCAAGATCAACGGTTCGTACATCGGTCCCTACACCTCAATCGGCGAGGGCTGCGTGCTGGAGGACGCCGACGTGCAATACAGCATAGTTCTGGGAGAGTCCACCATCAGAGGCGTCTCAGGGCTCACGTACTCCCTGATCGGCCGAAACGTCGAGGTCAGCCGGGCCAGAGGAGTGCCCAACACGCATCAACTCATGGTCGGCGACCACAGCAAGATTCAGGTGCGGGCATGAAAATCCTTGTTCCAGGTGGCGCTGGATTCATCGGCTCCCATTATGTGCGATCGCTGCTGTCCGGAAGATATCCCGGCTATGAGAATGTCCATGTGACGGTACTGGACAAGCTCACGTATGCGGGCAACTTGGCGAACCTGCGCCCGATCGCTGAGCATTCGCGCTTCACATTCGTCAGAGGGGACATCACCGATGTCCAGCTACTCGCCGATGTGGTGCCGGGCCACGACGTGATCGTGAACTTCGCCGCCGAGACACATGTCGACCGATCGATAAGCGGCCCTGAGGATTTCGTGGTCACCAACGTCCACGGTACACAGCTGCTCCTGCAGGCGGCGCTCGATACCGGCGTGCGTACGGTCGTTCAGGTCTCCACGGACGAGGTATACGGATCCATCGCCGCAGGATCCTGGACCGAGTCGGAGCCCTTACTGCCTAACTCCCCCTACTCGGCTGCGAAGGCGGGAGCCGATCTTCTCTGCCGCGCCTATCACCGAACCCACGGGCTCGATGTACGGGTGACCCGCTGTTCCAACAACTATGGCCATTATCAGTACCCGGAGAAGGTCATCCCGCTCTTCATCACCAACTTGATCGACGGACATCAGGTGCCCCTGTACGGCGATGGCCGGCATGTCCGCGAATGGCTGCACGTCGATGATCACTGCCGGGGCATTCAACTCGTACTGGACAAGGGCTCAGGCGGCGAGATCTACAACATCGGCGGCGGGGTCGAACTGACCAACCGGGAGCTCACGGAACGGCTGCTCGCAGCCTTCGGCATGAGCTGGGAGATGGTCGCACAGGTGCCGGACAGGCTCGGACACGATCAGCGCTACTCCCTGGACAGCAGCAAGATCGAGGCGATCGGCTACAAACCCCGCATTGACTTCGATGAAGGACTCGGCCAAGTCGTGCGGTGGTACCGCGATCACCAGGACTGGTGGCGTCGGCTGAAGAAAACCGATCGGTGATCGCTGGAGTACCGCAGTTCACCGAACGCTCCAACAGCGGTTTCGGGAGCGTTGGTCATGCCTCCCAGGTTTTGGGGCGCCTTGGATTCGCAAGCACACATGATGAGATCGCAACTACTTTCCGCGCGTGTATAGCTCCTAGAAGGGTGCATGTCATGGAGGCCACTCAGATTCGTCGCACGGTCGAGGTGGAAGACCGGCACTGGTGGTATCGCGAGCGACGTGTCATCCTCGCGCGTGAGCTCCGCCGAATCAGTACGCCCGGCAGAGCGCTCGACATCGGTGCGGCAGGGGGCGGCAATACCCGCGTGCTCGTCGAGCACGGGTGGGACGCGTTGGCCGCGGACTACTCCGAAACCGCGGTAGGGCTTGCCCGCGAGCGTGGTCTGCAGGCAGTCCATGCCGACGCGCGGGATCTACCTCTGCCCGACATGCGATTCGACCTCGTCTTGGCATTCGACGTGCTGGAGCACATCAAGGAGGACCACAAAGCCGTCCGCGAGCTCGTACGTGTGCTCCAACCTGGAGGAACGGCGCTGATCACGGTCCCATGCGACATGGCTCTGTGGTCAGCACACGACGTGGCATCCTGCCATGTCCGTCGGTACACACGGGATGGCTTGAACTCCCTGCTGACCGGGGAAGGCCTGATCATCGACCGCATGTGGAGCTGGAACGTCTTGCTGAGACCGGTCGTCGCCTGGCGCAGGAGACGCATCTCCGGGTCCGACCTCACGGAGACGCCACATCTGGTCAATATGGGCCTTAGCGCCATCATCGTGGCTGAGAGATACCTGCCGGTCAAGTCGCTCCCTGGAGTCTCCCTCATCGTGAGAGCACACCGCCCCCGATCGTCTGGAGAATGCGCACCCGCCTGAATCCGGGCGGAGCAGAGCCGGCACCGCCTGTTCAACCTGCTGATGCCGCATCAAGCCACGTTTGCCTCCTTGGCCATCCGGCGTGGACGAAAATCGGCAAGCATTCATGGGTGGCCGTGGGGACTCCCCTCCCTTCGGGGAGGGGAGGATGTCAAGGGCGCAGCACCGAATAGAGGACCTGGTCGTGCCAGCCGCCATCCCGCCATTGGGCACGGCGCAGGATCCCCTCGCGTTCGAACCCGATCTTCTCCAGAGCGCGTTGCTCGCCGTAGTTGGCGATGTCGGTGAAGGACTGGATGCGCTCGGCCCGCGTGTGGGCGAACAAGTAATCCACAAGCTGGCGCTGAGCCAGTGTTCCGATTCCCTTGCGGCGGAAGCCGGAGAAGACGCAGATGCCCATCGCCCAGCACCAGCACGTAGAGTCTGGTCCCCAGGCGGTCATCCACCACACCACCCATCCGGCTGCATCGTCGTCGACGTCGATGGTGAGTCGGCCGGAGTCAGCACCGAGGAATCCGTTCTCGGCGAACTCTTGGCGCAGCCCGTGAGAAGAGCGGTGTCCGTACCACTGGAGCTCGCCTCTGCGCTCCGGGGTAGCCCGTTCCGCCTCGAAGACGTCCAGATCTTCCTCTCGGACCGGCCTCAGTTTGACCTTCATGACCTTCCTTTCATACGGCCTGCGCAAGCCTCGTGGCAGAGCGGTTCCAGCGGCGCCGACGTGAGAAGCGGTCGGCCTGACGGATCGGTTCGGGCAGTCGCTAGACGGGCGCGAACCGCAGAACATCGTCGTAGAGGAGAGTCCACGAGCCTCTTTCGGAGTCGATCACGTGATATCGACGTGACAGAATACGAGTCGAGATGCGTCAGCCGATGCTGACTCCACTGATATCCGGTAAGCATTCATCAGGTTCCGGAGCCGAAGACGGCTCGCGCGTGATGCAGCCCACTGTCAGCGTCATCCTCGGGTCAGATCCAACGGCCGGAACCAGGGAGTGCTTACCTTACGAATGCAGTACATGAATGACCGATTTCTCGATCTCGGTCGCCAGTTTTATCACGGCCTCTTCCATACCACGGAGACAGCAGTACGCCGCGGCCTTCCGGGTGAAGCAACATTCGCCTCGCTCAGGATCGAATCGGCACTCATCGTAATGCACTCCCGAAATTAGTGATCTTTAGGTGTTCGACAGCGTTCGGCCCCGTGTTGAAGATGAGATCAAGAATGCTCACCCGGTGGTCGAACGGCGGATGGAGCTGTGGATATTCGGGGTAGCCTGAGTAGTCGAACCATCGAACCTCGATTTCCGCTCTCCGGAAGAGGCCCTCATCGAGGTAAGCCCGCGCAGCCGGACCAGTGACATATTGGCAGGCGCCCGCCTTCTGGCACAGATCGACGAGGCGCTCTGTCTTGGATCCTGTCGTTTCATAGTCGGTGGACCAGCGCAGATTGGCCTTAATACCAAGGATCAAACAGAGCCCATCGAGGAAGTGCTTGTTTATTTCAGACAGCCTGTCACTTCCACATCCGCGGTAAAGTCTTTCCAGGGCCGATGCGAACTCGTCGAAATAGGGAGCCCTCCGGTAGGCCTGCGTGAGGACTCGCCAGTGCACGACGCTCCAGTTCGGGTCGGCGATGGTCACTTCGTTGATCAACTGACTCCGAGGACCGCGATTGAGCGGAATCGAGAGCCACCTGAGACCCGTCGCCGTCTTTATACGGTTACGATTACGCCAATCTCTGTCAGTGTATTGCACTTCGTCGAGGAGGATGAACTCGTCAACGCCGGCGATTAGGTCAAAGTATCCCTTCCATGGAATATAGTTTGATTGAACTATCGCAACCCGTTTCATGCGCCCCACACTTTCGACTTGTTCGAACTTCGCATGAATCCCTCAGGGAAACCCCTGGGGGACTATCGTTCGTGAATGCCGGCTCCCGGATGGATGATAGTTTCCCTGCTCACATCAGGAGTCACTGACAGGCTTGGAGCATGACTTTCAGACCGTTTGCGAATGATGTACGTTGGGCGCCCCATGCGTTCCATATGAATCCTGCCGAGATATTCTCCGATGACCCCAAGGGCAACCATCTGGGCAGAGGCGAAGAGCGAAATCATGGAGGCCGTCGACGTGAATCCTTTAACCGTGGTATCTCCACACCAATACTTCCAAAGAAAGACCGCGAGAAGGATGGTGCCGAGAGCGCCCGCCAACAATCCGAAATAGGTGACCAAGCGAAGCGGGATAGTGCTGTATGCAACCAGTACATCGACCGCGTGGCGAACGAGCATCGGAACAGTGTAATTGGAGTTCCCAACGGATCGGTGTTCCATATTCACCCGGACGGTCCCGACTCGCGTGGTCGCCCATGAAAATGCGATATCGATTTGGGTGTACGGCCCTGTGACTCCGTCCAATGATTCGCGCAGAAAACTACGGAAGGCACGAAACGCGCAAATATCTTGACTGTTTTCCCCGCCGAACCGCCCAGAGAGTCCAATTTTGAGCGACTTCGAGGCTAGATCACGTACAAATCCGTGTGTCCCAGTGTGTGGGACTGCGTAAACGATGTCGAGCTCAGGCCGGAGACCTGCCAGGAGTTTGGGAATCTCTTCTGGTGGATGCTGGAGATCATCGTCCATGGTCACCACGATGTCGTAGCGAGCGCAGCGGATGCCGGCGACAAGAGCGTTGTGCTGTCCGTAGTTTCGGGCCAGCAGCAGCGCACGGACTGTTTCATGCCGATCGGCAAGCTCTTGAGCGACTTCCCACGTGTTGTCTGGTGAACCGTCGACGACAAGTACGACCTCAAACAGGGAGGCGACGGTCGGCAGAACGACAAGGAGGCGATCCACCAATGTCGGAAGTGTCTGCACTGATCGGTAACATGGGATCACGACGGATACGCAGGTCATAGCGTCAGTCTTACGAATGCCGAGCCGTCCTACCGGGACCGCAGGTTCGAATTTGCACTATATTGGCGAAGCCAAGGATAAATCCGAGTTCTTCTAGGTCGCCAAGAATCTGATCCACGTAGTCCTCGCACCGTCGCCGCTCCGGACCGGGATCACCCCGGTCGACAGCCATATCCGGTCAGGCCATGGCAAATTCACCCGATTTAACGCCTCACGATGCGCGTGGATCCAGCCTCAGGGGCGCGAGGACGTCGGCTTCCAATTATCTCTTGCCCATCCTTCACTCAGCCCGAAGGTAAGAATTTTCGTTTTTCGCGATTTTGTAGATCGAATCGACCCTTGCCGTGAATCACCCCTCCTGTGCAGAATCAGCTTCAGTGTCTGCTGGATGCGGAAATCGCCGCTTCTATGAGTAATACCGACCAGGGTGCGATCATCGCTATCTTTCGCTTATCGGTCTTCGCTGACGAAGATTCACCATAGGAATGCGATCGGGGGTTGCGCATGCCAGGCAACGAGAAGAGGAGCAGCAGGAAAAGGAGGCGATGGCAGATGGTCCCGATCGCCATGCGAGCCTTTGGTGTCTCCATCGTGGCCGTGATCAGCCTGCCCCAAGCCGTCTGGGCGCAGAACCCCGTCTCGGATATCAGTCAAGGCGAACTGAAGGTCGTCAGCGCTCTCGGCGAGAACCGGATGGACGCCACGCTTAAGCCGATTGCCCCGATTGCGCCGGTTACGCCGGAAGAGACTTCGGGCAAGGTGCACAGCCACCCCACGGAAGTCAACCCGACTCCATCGGTGGACGTTATGCAGAACCCGTCCCGGTTCACCGGTTTAGCCGCGAATGGAATGCGTCAGGAGAGACACGTGATCCGCTCGGCGGCACGCGTCGGCGGCAAGAAGGCCGGGGCCGCAGCCGCCCGCTCCCGAGCGCTCCGCGCCGATTGTCCGCCGACTTCTATAATCTGCCTGGAGAACAGCCTCCCCGGTAGTCCCCCCAGTGAATGGGACATACCTGGAGCCGGTAGCAGTCATATTAATGGGTATGCGGCTCAGATAAGCGTCAACAAAGGGGAGGTCGTGCAATTCAAGGTGAACACCTCCGTGACCGCTTATCGCATGGATATTTATCGCATTGGATATTACGGCGGCATGGGGGCACGAAAAATCACAACGATCAGGCCTTCTGTGTCTTTGCCCCAGATACAACCGGCTTGCTTGAGTGACGCGGCAACCGGATTGGTTGACTGTGGCAACTGGAGCGTATCCGCCTCCTGGGCCGTGCCAAGTGATGCCGTCTCTGGAGTCTACATTGCGAACATGATCCGGGAGGACGGGGTAAGCGGCGCCAGTCAGCTTATATTCATTGTCCGAGATGACGCGGGAAATTCAGATCTCCTGTTTCAAACCTCTGATGCGACCTGGCAGGCATACAACACGTATGGCGGAAACAGTTTGTATGTAGGCAGTCCCGCGGGGCGCGCCTTCAAGGTCAGCTACAACCGCCCGGTCATCACACGCGCCGGATGGCCGGAAACTTATTTCTACGATTCCGAGTATCCCATGGTCAGATGGCTTGAGGCCAACAGCTACAACGTGAGCTATACCTCCAGCGTCGACACCGTCATACGAGGATCGGAACTACTCAAGCATAAGGTGTTCCTCACTGTCGGCCACGCCGAGTACTGGTCCAAAGAAATGCGGGACAATGTAGAGAACGCTCGAAATAACGGCGTTAATATCGCTTTCTTCAGTGGAAACGATATTTTCTGGAAGACGAGATGGGAAAATAGCATTGATGGGACGAATACTTCACATCGGACACTCGTCTGCTACAAAGAGACGTTGGCCAACGCCAAGATAGATCCGAATACTCAGTGGACCGGAACATGGCGAGATCCGCGTTTCTCCCCACCGTCAGACGGCGGTAGGCCGGAGAATGCCGTGACCGGCACCTTGTTCAGGGTCAACGGCAACGTCAGCGACTCGATTGCTGTTCCTGCGGCATACGGCTCCATGCGATTTTGGCGCAACACATCTGTTGCAAGCCTTCAACCCGGCCAGACGGCTGTATTTCCTGCGGGAACACTAGGGTATGAGTGGAATGAATCGCCAGAAGATGTGTTTACCCCGCAAGGGCCGGTGAGGCTTTCCGAAACAACACTGGCTAATTCTTCCAAAATCCTGCTTGACTTTGGCGGTACGTATGGCGCCGGAATCGCCACACATCGCCTGACGCTTTACAAACACACAAGCGGTGCGCTTGTCTTCGGCGCGGGAACTATCCAATGGTCGTGGGGTCTGGATGCCAATCATGATCGAGGAGCGGGCACACCCACAGATATTCGGATGCAGCAGGCAACGGTCAACCTCTTCGCTGACATGCGGGTCCAACCGGCGACCCTTCAACCAGGTTTGGTTCCGGCAACCGCGTCAACGGACACCACTCCCCCAACCTCGACAATTACCTCTCCATCGAGCGGTGCGTCAGTGGAAGGTGGAGCGAGCATCTCGATCGAAGGGACGGCAGCTGACACCGGAGGCGGCGTTGTGGCCGGCGTCGAGGTCTCAGTCGACGGTGGCACCACATGGTCTCAGGCAACAGGTCGCACAAATTGGAAGTTTGATTGGGCGACCAACACCACTGGCCCGGTGACGATTCTCTCCCGAGCGGTCGATGATATCGGCAACCTCCAGAAAACTCCGACCTCCAGAAGCGTTACTGTTAACACAGGATGCCCTTGTACCATTTGGCCACCGGACGCTGTGCCTGCTGAGGCTTCGAAGAACGACCCCAAGCGAATTGAAGTCGGAGTCAAGTTCCGCTCCAAGAGCCCGGGCTATGTCTCAGGAATCAGATTCTACAAGGGTTCGCTTAACACGGGAACGCACACCGGCAACCTCTGGAGCTCTACAGGAGTGCTCTTGGCAAGCGCGACATTTACCAACGAAACAGCAAGCGGTTGGCAGCAGGTGAATTTTTCGACACCCGTCACGGTGAACGCCAACACCACCTATGTCGCTTCCTACTTCACGACATCAGGGTTCTACTCGGTAACAAGAGACTACTTTACCCAGGCATATTCGAACGGCCTGCTCACTGCGCTCGCGGATGGCACAGACGGCGGTAACGGCGTTTATAGCTACGGTTCGGCGAGTACTTTCCCGACCAATACCTACAGAGCCACCAACGCCTGGGTCGACGTGGTGTTCTCAGAGTTGAGCACCCTGTGGGATGAGACAACAGTTCCGGATGTCCCATCCCAACCCGACACCCAGCCAGTTGCTCTCGGTGTGAAATTCCAGGCCTCGGTCCCGGGCTTCATCAGGGGAATCAGGTTCTACAAAGGCCCCCAGAACACCGGGACCCACACCGGAAGCCTGTGGACCAGCAGTGGCCAGCTACTCGCGCAGGCGACTTTCACCGCCGAGACCGCATCCGGATGGCAGCAGGCGATTTTTGCGACACCTGTTGCGATCAGTGCAAATACTACCTACATAGCCTCTTATCACACGACATCTGGGTATTATTCGCTAACAAGACCATACTTTACCACGCAATATACGCGTGGCCGGCTTACCGCCCTTGCCGATGCCGCGTCCGGAGGCAATGGCGTGTACAAATACAGCGCGACGAACACCTTCCCAATCAACACTTACAAAGCTGCCAACTACTGGGTTGACGTGCTCTTTGACGGCAACCAGAGTCAGACCAGCGCTCGTCAGGCCCTCCGCCAGCATCCTGTCTCTGACTTCGCGGGCCCTTCCGCGATGAGGATCAACCGTTCTCGCGACGCCGCGGAAGAAAAAGACCGACCATCTTCACTCAAGCGGTTTCCGCTCCTTCGGTCTTCCCAATCCTGAGCAGGACATCGGATATATCGTTTCCGAAGAGCTATGGGGTGCCAACCCCACCGCGGCGGACCCCGTCATCGTCCAGCAGGTGCTGCCGGACGATGACGGGGCCGAGTTCTTGACCGATTGGGCCCGGGCGGTGGGCCGACGCCCTATCTGTATCTGTGCTGCGACAGGACCATGCCGCGCCCGGCCGAGTTCCCAGCCGACGGCTTGACCCATGCTCGCTATGCAATTCGAGATCGACGTGCGAGAAGCTGCCGATGTTGAATAACTCTGACGCGAGAAGTGTCCAGAACATTAAACGAGCTATCGCGTCGTCGTTCTGAACGATAATCAGCAGACCGGTCAGCACTACTCACCTATGCGTAACCGGATTGGAGTATTCTGCGTATGAGGATAGTGCGTGTGAGCTATCGGGTGCTGTCCGAGCAAGGCGGCAAGGAACGACATGTTGACTGCCTCACCCGAGAACAGCTGAAACGCGGTCACGAAGTGGCGCTTGCGTTCCGGCGCGGGGACACCGTGCCAGAGGGGGCGACCGTGCTGCCGATCCGGCCAACCATGCTGTCACGGGCGCTTGCGGCGAGGTCTGACGTCCTCGCGTTCGCAGCAGAGGTAGCGCAGACACTAAGGAATGCCGGTCAAGCCGATCTCGTACACCTTCACGGAGACCATGTCGAGGCGGCCATCCTGGGACCGGTCTGTCGGCGACGTGGTATTCCATTGGTGCTCACCGTGCACGGTGCCCTCGCGCGGCGCCACCGTCAGATAGCGCGGAGGGCGATGGGCAAGGTTGACGCGTTCATCGCTCTCGGGTCTCGGCCGATGCGTGACCTGGTCGCGTTGGGTGCTGATCCACACCGGATCCTGACCACGTCGAGCGGACTTGATCTTGCGAGCCTGTCCCATATCGGATCCGCGGCTGCGCGTGACCCGGGCCTCATCGTCAGTGTCGGTTCTCTGGACCCGGTAAAGAACCATGAGCTCGTGATCGAGGCGGTACGCCTTATCCGCCACACCAGACCAGAGGTCCGCCTGGTCATAGCCGGTGATGGTCCGGAGAGAAGTCGGCTGTCTCGGCTCTCGGGAGCCGACGGCGCGATCGAGTTGGTCGGCCAACTACCCCGAGATGAGGTCTACGGACTCCTCCGGCGCGCGCAGGTCTTCGTTCTCGCTTCGCGTCGCCTTCCCGGCAAAGGTGAGGGAGTACCGACCGCTGCCCTGGAGGCGCTGGCTCTCGGTACTCCTGTGATCGTCTCGTCCGAGGCGTCACTCGACCCGGCCGTGCCGGACAGCGAAGCCTACTGCACGTTCGAGTCCGGCTCGCTGGACGACCTGGTCTCCGTTCTCGGTGCCGTGCTCGACGACGAGGAGAAGCGCAACCGAATGAGCGCGCGTGGAATGCAGGCGGCGGCGAGCCTGAATTGGCCGGCGGTCGCGAGCAGGGTCGAGGAGTGGTATCACGTTGCTCTGGACGCGATACAGCTGCGCAATAGAGGACGGTGAGTACACGCCATCACCGTGCACGCCCGAGACCACACCGGGAGCTTGGCGTACTACGTGACCGGGGGCTGCGGCGAAAGTGCTCATTGAAACCGGCGTCAACCCAAATGGGCTGTCTGTCCGGAACCCTCGTAGCACCCCAGGACGACCAGCCTGGAGCGCCGCACGCGCCCTTCCCTGCGCCACAACATCCTCCTGCGATAGAGGTGTTGCGACGACCAGTTGAATCCGCCCTCGCTGCCACAGTCGGAGTGGAAGATCACCCGCCCACGTCGCCGCCCCGAGTGGCCACCGCCATCTGCAACGATGCGACGGTCAGGGCCGCGTCGTGGTGCTCGCTCATGGCGAACCCGAGCAGCCGCCGAGAGAAGAGACCTTCGACGGCGGCCAGATAGAGCGGCCCCTCATCCGTGCTGGTCACCGCAGTCGCCCACCCACAGCACGTCCGGGGCGACCGCGGTGAACATGCGCCCGACCAGGTCCGGGGCGACGGGCCGCTTGCCCTGGCGGGTCAGCGAGCGCGGTTTCTTGGGCTTGCGGCCGGCCCGGCCGAGACCGGCCATGCGTTTGGCCACCGTGTTCTCCGACACCTTCCAGCCCTCTTCCCGCAGATCCTGGGTGATCCTCGGGCTGCCGTAGGTGCCGCCAGAGGCGGCGAAGCGTCTGTCAATCGCCTCGTCCAGGTCGGCGCGTCGCCGCTGCCGCACCGTCGGCGCACGGTTCTTCCACTTGTAAAACCATGACTGCGACACCCCCAACGCCCGGCAGGTGATGGTGTGGCTGATGCCGTGCTCGGTCTTCTGGGAGCTGATGAAGGCCGCCACACTCATCGCCCCATCGCCTTTCGAACCCACAAGACCACCGATCGCCTGAGGACATCACACTTGTCCTCCAACTCGGCGCGGTCCTTATCCCAGGCCGCCTTCTCCTTGGCGTGCTGCCTGCTCAGCTCGGCCTTCTCGTGCCGCAGCCGTGTCAGCTCCTCCTGCTCGGACTCCTTCGGCTTCCCGCCTCCGTTGCCGCGGCTGCCGTTCTGTTCTTCGGCGTGCCGGTCCATCTGCACCCAGTTGCGCAGCGTGTACGCGTTGATACCAAGATCTCGCGCGATGTGCGCGACGGGCTTGCCGGTCTCCTTGACGATACGCACCGCTCCGGCCCGGAACTCGGGATCAAAGCGACGTCTTTGGATGCCTCCCATGACCAAACCTTTTCCGGTTCGGTCTCCACGCTATGAGGGGAAGCCCACTCTGGACGTGAACCGAAAGTGTGGCGACAGGAGCGTTCCGGCTTGGCCAAAACTCTCGATCGACAAAAAATTCTTGCCACTTCTTTATCCTGATCCCGGCTTTGGCCTTTCCTGCAAAGGACACATGAGGTCGCGATGGGCGAGTGCCCCGGCCAGGCTCCGAGACACACCACTCGCAGATTCGTGCCCCGGGACATCGCGATCCGTAATATAGCCGGAGTAGTCAGTGACGTGGTCAGTGTGGCGCGTCTGGCTTTTCTCGCCGATAGTCAGCAGGAAGACCTGGTGCTGCGTGAGGTATTTATCGAGCGTCGCCGAGGTCTTTAGCACCAAGTAGCCGTCCTGCCGGGAGACTGCGGAACGTCAACCTGTATCGCCGACCACTGGAGGACCGATGTGCGGGATAGCCGGAATGGCGTCGACGCTGGCCCCCGACACCAACCTGGTCCGCCGCATGTGCGACGTCATCGCACACCGCGGCCCGGACGGCGTCGGCTATCACGACGACGACCACGCCGCACTTGGCATGCGACGCCTGGCCATCATCGACGTCGCCACCGGCGACCAACCCGTCTACAACGAAGACAGCGCCATCACGGCTGTCTTCAACGGTGAAATCTACAACTACGCAGAACTACGTCGCGAACTTACCGCCAAAGGCCACCGCTTCCGCGGGGAAGGCGACTCGGAAACCCTCGTCCACCTTTACGAGGAACACGGCATCGACATGCTTGACCGGCTCCGCGGCATGTTCGCCTTCGCCATCTGGGACCGCACCCGGGAAAGGCTCATCCTGGCCCGCGACCGGGTCGGCAAGAAACCCCTCTACTGGCGAGCCGACCACTCCTCCATATGGTTCGCATCCGAGCTGAAATCCCTCGCGCAAGACCCCGGCATGCGCCGCGAGATCGACCCCGTCGCGCTCCATCACTACCTGACCTACCAGTACGTGCCGGCACCCTGGTCCATCTACGAAGGGGTGCGGAAGCTCCCACCGGCGCACGTTCTCATCTGGGAGCACGGGAGAGCGACCATTCGGCGGTACTGGAAGCTGGACCGCGCCGAACAGCGATTCACCGACGAGCGCGAGGCCGAGGAGCGGCTCCGGGAGCTGCTGCTGGAGGCGACGCGGGTCCGCATGGTGAGCGAGCGCCCCATCGGTGCCTTCCTCTCCGGTGGGATCGACTCCTCCGCCGTGGTGGCCGCGATGGCCATGCAGAGCCCCGAAAAGGTGAAGACGTTCTGCATCGGCTTCGAAGACCGCCGCTACGACGAGCGGCACAAGGCACGCCTGGTCGCCGAGCAGTACGGCACGGACCACCACGAACTCGTCGTGTCGGCTGACCTGCTCGATGTCCTGCCGCGCCTCGCGTGGCACTTCGACGAGCCATTCGCCGACTCCTCCGCCATCCCCAGCTTCTACGTCGCGCAGCTCAGCCGCAGCCACGTCACCGTGGCGCTGACTGGCGACGGCGGCGACGAGTGCTTCGGCGGCTACCAGCGCTACGCCCTGATGAACCAGGCCGGGCGGATCCCGGCTCTGCCCCGTCCCCTTGCGACGGCGTCCGCCCGCTTCGGCAACCTCATCACTGAGCGGAGCCATTCCAAGTCGCCCGCCCGGCGGGTCGGGCGGCTGATGCGGTTCGTCGCGGAACCGCCCTCCCGCCGCTACGCCACGCTCATGTCCTGCTTCAAGCCGGAGCAGAAGGCGGCCATCTATACGGACGCCTTCCGCGAGCAGGTGGCGGACGTGGACAGCCTCCTCCTGCTTGAGACGCTCTTCCGCGAGTCGTCGGCCGCGACCGATCTCGGCCGTGTCCTCGACGTCGACACCATGAGCTATCTTCCCGGTGATCTGCTGGTCAAGGTCGACATCACGACGATGGCCAACTCCCTTGAGGCCAGGTCGCCCTTCCTCGACCACCACCTGCTGGAATGGGCGGCTGGGCTGCCCGCCGCCATGAACGTCCGCGGTCGCCGGACCAAGCTGCTGCTCAAGCGGGCGATGGCGCCCTGGCTGCCCCAGGAGTTGCTGAACTGCCCGAAGCAGGGCTTCGGTGTGCCGCTCGCTGCGTGGCTGCGGGGCGAGCTGCGCGAGCTGTCCCACGACGTCCTGACCGACGAGACCGCCAGGAGCAAGGGGCTGTTCCGCCGCGCCGCGGTGCTGGACCTACTGCGGCGGCATGCCGAGGGCGCCGACCACAGCGACCGCCTGTGGGCCCTGCTGCAGTTCGAACTCTGGCACCGGGCACACGCCGTACCAGGCGCACCCGCCCTGACCGGGGCCGCCTGCCCGCAGACACGGGGGTGACCACCAACGCCCTGCTGCGCCAGTACTTCCCAACATCGATCTGTTGGCCCACACCCGCCAGGAGCTCGACGCGGTCGTCGCTGAACTGAACTCCAGACCACGAAAGACGCTCGGTTGGGATACCCGGTGGCGTTCTTCGCGCTCATGTACTACGCAGGCCTGCGATCAGAGGAAGTCGTCCACCTGCGGAACCACAACATCACCCTTCCGCCCCTGGTCCTGAATGAGGAGATGGGGCAGATGGAGGAGTCTGCCGGGGAGGTGGGGAGAGCTGTACTTCGCCATAGCGGCCCCGTTCGCCGGACGGGAATGGACCGATGGCGGCGCGCTCCGTGAGGAACGCTCGCTCAAGCATCGCGCGGACGGTCCCCCCGCACCGTGGAAACGCGGTGGCAAGGCCGCGCTGGTCTCGAAGGGCGCGGCCGGGAGCATCTGTGGCACAACCTCTGCCGCTCGCCTGTTTCGTGAAATCCGCGTCCGAGGCTACCCCGGCCGCACACCGCAGGCCGTCCGCAGATATCTGCGGCCCCTGCGAACGGTCGTCGGCCCCGCTCCGGCGCCGCCGCCGGTGCCCAAACCTCATCGGGTGGCACACTGGATCATGCGGCACCCCGATCACCTGCACGCCGACGAGGAGCGACAGCTCAAGGACATCATGGTGTGCTGCCCGCAGTTGGATGCCGTTCGCCACCACGGTAAGCAATCAGAAGGTTCTGTGACGCTGCGTGATACGCGCTGATCAGGCGTCGAGTGTGACGGGAGGCATCCAGAGGTTGCCGGTGAAGGCGCGGTGAATCGCTTCGAAGGCGCTCAGCCCGTGCTTGCGGGCGCTGGCGAGGTAGGAGCGGACGGCCAGCCAGTGCGCAGCGCCGTCTTCGGATTGATGACAGCCGGAGATCTTCACCTGGGTCTTGACCGGGCGGAGCGCGCGCTCGCCCGTGTTGTTCGTGAACGGCACCCAGCCGGGGAAGTCGGCGAAGCGCAGCACGTCAGCCGCCCGGTCTCGCAGGCGTTCCAGCAGGTTGCGGACCGGGGCCTGTTTCCGCCCCGACGCGCGGGGATGCAGCGACAGCCCGACCGCGATCCCACGGTGGAAGGATTCGAGGTAGATCCGCGACCGCTCGGGCGGAATCTCGGTCAACCCACTCTCACGGGCCTTGACGGCCTGCTTGTTCAACTCGGCCAGCGCCCAGCGGATCTGTGCCGGCCACCGCTGGCCGGGGTGATCCTCTGCCGCAGCGGTCAGCTCTCTGACCAGGTGGGCACCGCACAGTTGATGTCTGGCGTGCGGGTAGCCGTTGTAGAGCGACAGCGAGTCGTGCACCAGCACCCCGCGGAACTCGGGCAGGATGCCGAGGGAGTTGGCACCCTGGCGGGAGCGTTCGCCCAGACCGAGCAGGGTCAAGGTGTTCGTGCAGGCCACGTGCAGCCAGCGCCGCCCGGCCCCGATCCGGGTGGTGGTCTCATCGACATGCAGCACGTGCGCCAGCGTCAGGAGCGCACAGATCACCTTGATGCCGTCGGCGACCAGGGTGGCGGCCTCGGCCAGGATCGACGACACCCAGCCCGGCGAGACCCGGGCTCCGGTGACGTCGGCGATCAACTGGGCGCAGCGTTCCACCGGCACGTGCTGGAACACCAGCGGATAGGCGGCGAGTGCGCGCAGGTTCGGCCCGTACGACGATGGCGCGCCTGCCACCGTCTCGGGCATGTCCGCGCTGGTGAGGCGGCCGTACCCGCCGTATCGGCACCGAGGCGCGCGGTGCTCGGTCACCGTGACGGTGACCAGGGGAATGTCGCGGACCTGGCGGCGCGAATAGCCCACGCTGTCGGTGGCCGAAAGCTCCTTCCCGCATCCGCCACAGGCGGCCGGGACGTGGTCTTCGACCTCGTCGGGGGTATCGACCATGGCCAGGCCGCTTCCCGGCGCTCCGGGCTGGCGGCCCCGTTTGCGCCCGCTCTTGGCCGGCGGCTTTTTGTCCGGCCGGACGAAGGTGTCACTGGACGGCGGCAGCGAGGAGTTCCCCGAGTTGCGGCCCTGCCTGCGTTCCAGCTCGGCGACCCGCGCGGTCAGCCGCTCAACCGTCGCTTCCAGCTGCGCGTTCGTCTCCCGCTGAGCCTCGATCGTGGCCATCTGCCGGACCACCAACGCGGCCAGCTCGTCATACGACGGGCGGCGATCCGGGGTCTTCGGCACCCAAAGATCACCCCACCGCGCGGGCGTTGCTCACATCATGATCGCGAACCTCTGAATGCCTACCCGGCAGACTCGGCAATCAACGGAGAATGGAGTTGCCCCGGTTTAGCAGACACGTCAGGGCTTTCGGCTACGCGGCAGCATAGCCGTCTTCTTGGGTGCTCTTGAGTACGTGTCGCCGTTCATATTCGGCGGGGCTGAGCTGGCCGTTCGCGAAGTGGCGGCGGCGTGGGTTGTAGAAGCCCTCGATATAGGCGAACACAGCCCGTTCGGCCTCTGATGCGATGAAGGAGCGGAGGCCCCGCTCCTTCATCGCATCAGAGGAGTGCTCACTCGTCGGCGGCTACGGAACCGAGTCAGTCTGCCCCCGCGGGCGGAGTGACCTGGTAGCTCTCATTAGGTCGGAGAGCCGGGGCAGTAAATCTCGCACGTCGGTTCCGGCCGTTCGGGCGAACCACTGGACCTCAATCGCCGCTATAGCGATGTAGCTCGCGCTGGAGGCCAGTGCGGCCCCGGTGGCTCCCCACAGCGGTATCAGCACGGCGTTCAGCCCGAGGTTCGCCACGAGGGCACCGATGGCGATGGAGGCCATGGTCATGGGGCGGCGCAGCCGCACCAGGTACTGCTCGACCGGCCGGAGAAGCGACCACGCGATCATGCCGGGAGCGAGGGCGAGCAACGGTGCCACACTCCCTGCGAAGGGAGCGCCGTACAAGAGCGGAATCAACGTCGGTGACGTGATCGCCATCGCACCGACGCAGGCCGATGAGAGCAGCAGGTTGAGCCGGATTGTGCGCACAGTGACGTCCTGGGCGGCCAACTCGTCCTCGATCGCTTGGCGAGGAAGCGTGACCTGCGCTATCGCGTCGGTCGGAACCCTCGCGAGGGAGAGGAACGCCATCGCGACGGTGTACAGGCCCACCTCGGCCGGTGAGACAAAGGCATTCAAGAGCAAGACGTCGACGGTCAGCAGTAGATGGAAGGCAACTAGCCCAATGTGGTAGCGACCAGACAGCGAGAGTTGCTCACGGGCGAGCGCCGCCTCCCCCCGCATGGCAGGGAGACCGAGTGACCGGGTGAACAGCACGAAGGGAACGACCGTGGAAATCGCCCAGCAGGCGACCACCATCGTAAGAGTGAGATTTCCCGTGATCGCGAGCGCCAAGATCGGAATATACAGGACAAGCGCTGCCATGACGACCGCTCGGTTGATCAAGCCGATACGATCCTGAAGGAGCAGAATTCCCTTGAGATTGACCGACGCGACGCCGAACGGCACCGCGACAAGAGCCATGATCATCAGATAAGGCGCCGGGAGGGGAAGAAAGATAATCACGACCCCGAGGGTGACCAGAGTGGATACCAGACCGAGAACCAACCCGAGGATCAGGGCGTTGCCGGTAAGGGATCGATGCCGTTCGCAAGTCGGCCAGAACACTATCTGCGATTTCCCCACCGAAAGGTGGCCCAAGACGATCGCGATCCCGGCAGTGGTTGTGATCGTCGCGTAGATGCCCCGGCCTTCGGGCTGCAGGATGCGCGCCAGAAGAACGCCTGCCATCGCCGCCAGAGCCAGAGGTAGCGCCTGACTCGCCATCGTTTGGACGACCTTGGTGAGGTTGTTGTCACTCATGTCTGGAACAGGGGGAACGAGATACCGAGGGTCGTGTGTTCTCCTATTTCGCACATCGAGCCTTCATGAGTTGGTGGTACAGGTTAATGTGCTCC
Organism: Streptosporangium sp. NPDC087985; assembly: GCF_044741965.1. Lineage (NCBI taxonomy): Bacteria > Bacillati > Actinomycetota > Actinomycetes > Streptosporangiales > Streptosporangiaceae > Streptosporangium > Streptosporangium sp. NPDC087985. Next base: position 266,146 of record NZ_JBIUTQ010000003.1, on the reverse strand, counting down.
TCAGTTATGACATCCATGTCAAGGTTCTTTCGTGCCCAGACACGCGCCGCAGCCCCCAGCGAAACGGCGAGTTCAGGATCGTCGAGCAGACGGACGATGCCCTCCGCCAGAGCTGCCGGGTCCGAGGGTGGCACGAGGACTCCGCGGCCCTCAAGCAGTTCAGGTGTACCGCCTACCCTGGTGGCGACAATCGGCCGACCGGCGGCCATCGCCTCCATGACCGCGTTGCTCAGGCCCTCGGAGATAGAAGGGAGGACCACCACGTCAGCGCGGGCCAGGAATCCCTCGATATTTGTATGAAAACCTAGAAAACGGACATCAACACCGAGCGCATTCACGTGTCTCTGGAGGCGCTTACGCTCGGCGCCGTCTCCAACGAGCACAAATGTGCATGGGTGACCATCCCGGGAAAGCAGCGCGGCGGCATCGATGAGGAACCGATGTCCCTTGTTTGTGCTGAGACGTGCCACGCACAGCACCACGGGGAGCGCGGTGTCGATGTTCTCCGGCTTGGCCGGCTCGAACGCCGAAGCCGGAAGACCGTTGTAGATCACGCTCACCTTGTGGCTTGGCACACGTTCGACCTTGCAAGTGCCTTCTGCGACGGCCACCGCATTGGCGATGACGTGATCAGTGATTCCCGTCACAGCCTTTTCGAGAGCGGTGTACCACCGGGGTCTCGGCTTGAGGTAGCCCTGGGTGCGTCGTCCCGCGACCACGACCGGAACTCGCGCCAGTCGTGCGGCGAGGGATCCCAGAACATAACTCTCGTAGAGGAATCCGTGAAGGACGTCGGGTCTGAGTCGTTTGAGTAGCTTGACAAAATGAGCGAAGGCCCGCAGGTTTCCGACCAGGACCGACGAACCTGATGGCCGGCGGGAAAAGCCGAGATGATGCACTTCGACTCCGGCATCACGGAGAGATGCTTCGTGAGGACCACCTTTCGACAGGACGAACACGTGCGCTTCGATGCCCCTGCCACACAGCTCTCGTGCGAGTAGAGACAGCTGTTTCTCCGCACCTCCCAACCCTAGGTGCCCGGTGACGAGTACAACACGCTGAACGTTGGCTTCATCTCTCGCCGTCATGACAGGACCTTCGTTTAGAACAGCATTACTATGCATTTCACTCGCAAGAGTGCCGTTGACATCACATCCTGCGAGAGCTGTGAGCCAGGGTCGAATTCACTTCCGTGATCCCGAAACAGAGGACGCCGTTGCGTCTGCGAGTGCAGCCACGGGCTGCTCTCCTTTTCGCAGCGTCTTGGTCCATGCGATCGCGGCCAGCAGGCTCGTAACCATCATGATCGGCATACGCTGGCGAAAAATCAGGCCGATATTTGAAACGGTCGTCGCGTAGGCGATCGTACCTGGAACGACGAACAGCAGGATGATCAGCATCATTCTGCGGTCGTAACACCACAGCCGACGAATCCCATACGCCGCACAGTAGAGAAGGTAATACCAGAGCAATGTATCTATTTTGCCGAGCTGTAATGCCAGACTGCCATTCATCCAAGGGAACGGAGACAGGATTGTGTAGATAATTTTCGGTCCAAGCGCGTTCCACGCGCTACCACCGTCTTCGAACACCACACCCGAGCCGCCCTCCGCGTTGGCGAGTCGGACATTCGACGACTGACCACGCTGCAATTGCTCCTGCAGGGCCATGACAGGGGCAATTTCATCAACGCCTTGAAAAAAGATCAGAACAGGTATCAACAGCGCGGCGAAGACGATAATGGTGCGCACAGAGAGGGCGCGTTTGATTCGCGCGACACCAAAAAGCAAAGGCAGAGCGCACATGAACACCATATATGGACGCACATGCCAGAGCATCCACAGCAACGGGCCGAGAAAGAACAGTTTTCGCATGTCGAAACGCTGCATATTCGAAGCGGCGAGACCGAGGCACGCCAGAACGAGGAACGCGTTGAAGCCGTCTTTGAACGTGTCGGACGTGTGCAGCATGAATCCCGGAACGAAAGCTGTGATAACAAGCAACCGAAATGCCGCACGCTCATCAGCGCCAACGAGTCGCGCAAATTTATACATGACAATGCACAGCCCGCAGGCAATGAGCGCCACAATGGCCGTGCACGCTAATGGGGCTCGCTCGCCGCACAGGTATATAATAGCCGCAAAGACATGACACGGCACTGAAACAGAGTAGATAGAGTCAACCTGCTCGGGACCAACGAATTGAATCCCTTCGTGCCTCCAGTACTCAGCGATCCCCATGGCTCTGACTTCATAGTAGAGATTATCTCCGCCATATTGGATGATGCTGGATCGCATCACCAGAACATGGATTGCTAGCCGAACGACGAAAGCAGCCATCAGCACGGGAAGCGCCCTGCTCGCCAATCGTGCATCGAAGCTCGCATGGACTATGAAAATGAGCATCACTGCAATGGCAGCGACGATGATGTACTCCATGGTAAATCACCTAATAATCGTCGGCTCGCTACTCGCGAACCCCGTCAGAGACGTTCGACTCGGGGCCGGATCAGCGATTTGGGCGTCGAAGGCGCCGCCGCTCTCCCAAGCCACGAACGCGTAGTTGAAGAAATCGCGGCCCGTCAATACGACTGGCGCGGTGATCTCCGCCCACTCGTACCTGACAATTTCACCAGCCGGACATTCGTCATGCCCTGACTGTGACAACAACTTTCCCTGTCATTAGGGTAGATGATAATGACCGTGGAATACCACGGGTCCGAATGCGCGGTGGACCCTTTCTTAAATCCACGCAAAGAAACGCTGACCCATCCGGCGCCGACGGCTGTCGCCTCCACCGATGTGCACTTCGGACAGAAATGCAAAAATCCTGATATTCCCCCGTCTCGGACGCATGAACCGATGATTATGAGCAGACTTCGTCGTATAGCTTGTCGAACCATTCCGCTGTCCGGCTGATGTCCACGAGCTCCGCGCTGTTTCGTGTGCCTTCGCGAAGACGCGCGTGGACTTCTGGGTGCATCGCCCGCAGGATGCCCTCAGCAAGGGCGTCTGGATCCCCGGGCCTGGTGAGAAGGCCGTTTCGCCCGTGCTCTATCAGGTCGGGCACTCCACCGACGGCGGTGGATACCACGGGCACCTCTGCGGCGAGAGCCTCCATGACGACGACCGGGAGCCCCTCGTAGAAGGAACTGAGTACGAGAAGATCAGCGGCAGCGATCAGACGACCGGCCTCTGCCACATGTCCTACGAGTCGCACACCGTTCAATCCCAGGTCGGCGACGCGACGGGCCATCGGCTCATAAAGAGGGCCGGATCCGGCGAGCAGAAACAGGGCACGTGGCTCCCGGGCGACCACTTTCGCCGCGGCCTCGATGAGTAGCTCATGGTTCTTCTGCGCGCGGAAGTTGGCCACGTGCACGACGAGGAAGGCGACATCGGGAACCCCCCACTCCCGCCTGGTCCGTTCCGACTGCAGCGCCCAGCGACGCTGTTCCGCGACGCGGACTCCGTGCACGCGGGTGGACAGGCCACGGGCATGGCTGCTCGTGGGCGCGTCGGCGACCTGCGAGGAAACAGCCACAGTCCGGGTGTCCAGCCACGCGGTCGCCCGGTCGAGCAACATCGTCAGGGCGCAGTAGCGCACGTTGTGGACGGTCGAGACCAGGGCTGGACGAGACTTCCACAGCCGGGACGCCGGCCGGAGCAGCGATGCCGGCAGAGGAGAGTGGATGTTGAGAACATCGGGTTCCAGCTGCCTGATCTCCCGTACGAGGCGAACGGGGCGGAGCGGGCGCGGGCAAAAGGTGAGATCGACGACGCGGATGCCCGCTGACCGTAGCCGCCCGATCAACTCCGCAGTAGATGCCCTCAGGCATACAACGGTGTAGCGCTTGTCCGAAGGAGGCGCCGCGAGTAGCCGCTCGACGAGCAGGACCTCGGCACCACCCACATCGAGCGTTTTGATCACCTCGCAGACATGCACTCCGCTCATGGCGTCGTCTCCGAAAGGCGGGATTTTCCGTTGCTCTTCAATGTCTCGAACAACCTCTCCATATAGCTGCAACAGAAGTCAGCCGAAAGATTCTTTTCCAAGCTCCGCGCCATGCTCGTGGTCGCAGTGAGACAACAGCGCACTGCGACATGTACCGTTCGCATTTCTCAGCGGGCGTCGAGTAATCTCTGGTGCGATCACGAACTGGAGCCGTCCGGAATCGAGTAAACGGCGTAATCGTCGGAACGGAACCGGAGTCTCGCGAAGTCCTCAATCCTCGAGATGGAACTCAGACGACTCTCGTCGACGAAGAGCCAGCGCACTCCGAAACGTTCTCTCAGACGCTGGATCGCAGCCTGCGAGGGAGACTGAAAGGCCACGTCGTTTGACCGGATTCGCTCGGCATCCCAGAACGGAATGTTCTGAAACGACTGACCCAGGCGCCAACGGCTCAGATTCATTGTCGTGTACGACCACCCCTCGACCAGCACGCGCCGTTCGGTCAGTGCGGCCACCCAGAAATGACGGCTGTCGCACGGACTCTCATGCCCCCAGCGGCAATGTGCGTTCGTGGCGACCGTGTCGTCTGGATCGGAGTGGGTGCGCAACCATCGCGCTGCGGTGAGGGCGCCTCGCGGGATCTCACTGACCGGAACCCAACGACTCGCCTGCCGGTCGACGTTCTCCACATCGTTACCAACGAGCGAAAGGACACGTGTGCCCCAGGCCGCGGGAAGGCCTACAGCCGCGATCATGAAGATCATGAAGGCCCAGAGGTGAATCCCGCGCCGCCCCTTGAGGAACAGGGCGACCGCGACCAGGGCGGTGACGGCCAGCAGCACTATGTACGGCCGATACAGGACGGTGTCCACCTGGCCTGGATCCAACGGGACCTTGACGCCACAGAGGATACGGATCAGAGAGGCGGCCAACACCCCTGCAGCAACCGCGACAGTTATCTGCCTGGGTGATACCCGTGCTCGCCGCCTGATGACAATGAGCCCGTAGGCGGTGACAACCATCACATAGGGATAGGCTCCTCCAAGAAAGTAGATCTGGCTCATAGAGCAATGCCCGAATAGAAGCAACACGCCGATACTCGCAGCGCCCATGCCAAGCATGAGGACCACTCCGGGTTTCATGAGCAACCGCGGCCGGCTCAGCAGCCCAAGAATTCCACACCATGTAATGACCCAGCACAGTACGTACAGGAGTACGGTACCAAGCACCGCAGTCGACGCCGGCTCGGCCGTTTCCTCTAGACCGGTTAGCTCTCTCCAGGTGACGCGCATGAGGGCGAAAGGATCGACCACCATTCCTTGCTGCGCTCGGCCGAACAGCACGAAATAAGCAAAAAGGAAACATGCCACGGTCATTCCTAGTGCGGCGAGCGTAGGCCAAGGCGGCCGGCGTCGCCTGATCGTCTCGACCACGCTCACCGTCACCAACCCCACGGTGAGCAGGGGGAGGTATATGGCCTTGGCCCCCATGACCACCACGAGAAAAATGCCTAGTAGAAGCCACCTACCGGCACTGCGCCGCCGACGTCCAAGAAGATCGAGCAGAAGAAGGACGATCGGGGCGAATATGAGGGCCCCGAATGTCTGGGATGGGCTTGTCCATGACTGAACTTTCCATGTGAACACCCCAACGCTCGGGCCCAGATACAGGCTCGGAGCCACGATGAAGAACGTTCCCCCAACAGTCAGCAGGGCTCCCGCCCACGAACCTGTGACACGCCTGCCGATCATCCCCAGGACGACGGCGAGTCCGGCCAGCATGGGCAACATGGCCAGCCGGAACAGCAGCACCAGCGGCTCAACTCCGGTCACCCAGCTTGCCGCCGCGAAGTGGGCGTAGACAAACCAGTGATACAGGAGGGGTTCACCGACGACCATGGGGTCCGTGGGCGGCATATGGTGCCTCACCTCTCCGACGAGGGCCAGGTGGAACGGCATATCGGTGTTAGATCCACCGATTTCCGGCCAGGTGAGGGCATACCTAAAGAAGGTGAGGGCACTCCAGACGATCAAAGACACAACGATCAGCGCGAGAGACCATGACCACCAGATCGGCGCACGCGTACGAGACGCACTCGCCCAATGTTTCCGCAGTCGAGGAACCGCGAGGAAGGTCACATACGTGATGATCGGCCATGCCAGGACGAGCAGTGGCGCCCCAAGAGCCCGAGCAATGATATAGGTGATCACTTCTATGGCGTAGCCGAGCGCCAATCCGAGTGCGATCTCCTCCGCCAGCGTGCGGTCACCGCTGTACAGCGCCCGGATCAGTAGCAGGCCTGGAAACGCCAGGCATAGAATGACATAGACACCAAAGGATGCCATATCCGACACGGATACGCCGTAAAAACTCAGCACGGCCATCGCGAAAGCGGCCACCAACGCAGTCGGCAGCAACGCCGAAAAACGCTTCAGCGTTCGATATCGAGCGGAATGTCTTCCTTCGGGTGGAAGTCCAGTCGTTTGAACGTCTTTTATCGGTTCGAGTGGGCTCGACACAGAACCCTGGGGCGGCGAGGCGTTGACCATGTGGACAAGCCTCGCGACGCGAGCGCCTCAAGGGGGTCTAAAACACCCGCGATCAGCAATGTCCTTGCCACACCTTTATGTGAGTCTTCACGTTGGACCGGAGCCAGCCCCTCTTAAAGAATCAAGACAGTTGAGCTGGGCCAACCCTGTGCCGGCGTGCTTGAGCACGGTTTTCCCGGCGAACTCGTCAATCCAGGTCAGCCCTGCCAGGTCCACCGACACAGGGGCGCGAACGGACCATCATAACATTAAACACAGAATTATGTCCCATTTTTGCTACTTCTAAATATTTTGTCAGGAATGATTGCGAGCGAACCGGCTAGATCATGTACCGGTAGGGAATGTGGAAACTCTTTGCCGCCACTGTGACGGCATCAGTGGGACAGATCGATCCCTGAGCTAGTTTCTCCGACGTGAACAGGCCATCACCGAGGAGCCCGCATGAAACCGGACGGCCGAATTCGTGTCATGGAGATCATCGCCCGGATGAACGTGGGGGGGCCCGCTACCCAGGTATCGGGACTGTCCGAAGGGCTGGAACTGAAGGAGTTCGACCACCGCCTCTACACGGGCCATGTCGACGCCGATGAGGGCGACCACCTCAACCTGAAGGGTCCGGGGGCGCGCGTTCACCTGATTCCGAGTCTCGGCAGGTCGATCAAACCCTCCGACGATTACCTCGCCCTCATCCGGTTGACAAGGGCCATGCGCGATTTCCGGCCGCATGTCGTCCACACCAGAACCGCGAAGGCGGGTGTCCTCGGGCGCTTGGCGGCCTGCCTGTCCGGTGTCGGTGCGGCCCGGATCCACGTGTTCCACGGGCATCTCCTCAACGGCTACTTCACGCGGCCGAAGCGTGCGCTCTACGTGCGGTCGGAGCGGATCCTCGCCTCCATGACCGACCGGCTGGTGACCGTCGGCTCCCGCGTCCGCGACGAGCTGCTCGAAGCCCGGATCGGGCGTCCGGAGCAGTACGTGGTGATCGCCCCCGGCGTACGGCTCGGCCCGGTCCCCGACCGCGGGGCCGCCCGCGTCGCCCTGGGCCTGCCCCTCGACGCGCCCGTCGTGGCATACGTGGGCCGGCTCACCCAGGTGAAGCGGCCCGACCGGTTCGTCGCCACGGCTCGCTCCGTGCTCCGGCAGATGCCGGACTGCCGCTTCGTCGTCTGCGGCGGCGGCGAGCTGCGCGAGCAGGTCGAGCGGGACATCGAGCCGATCCGGCACGCCTTTCACCTGCTCGGCTGGAGAAAGGATGTGGAGACGGTGTACTCCGCCGCCGACGTGGTCCTGCTGACCTCCGACAACGAGGGCACGCCCCTCACCCTCGTCGAGGCCGGGATGGCCGGAACCCCGGCCGTCTCCACGCGGGTCGGAAGCGTCGCCGAGATCGTCCAGGACGGGCGCACCGGCCTGCTGGCCGGTGCCGACGCCGAGGAGCTGGCGCGATACACCGTGAAGCTGCTCTCCGATCCCATGCTCGCGTGCCGGATGGGCGAGGCGGCCCGCCAATGGACCGGTGCCTCCTTCAACGTGGAGCGCCTCGTCGCAGACACCGAAGCCCTTTATCGATCGCTGGGCGCGGAACGCCGCAATCACCTTGTCACGACAGGAATCATGGGGGGAATGAACAAGTGAGAGTCTTGGTGACCGGCGGAGCTGGGTTCATCGGTGCGAATCTGTGCCGTGCGCTCGCGGCTCGGCCCGAAGTCGAGAAAATCAGGGTGCTGGACGACCTGAGCAGCGGAGATCTCACCAACCTCGATGGTGTCGAGGTTGACTTCGTGATGGGCAGCATCCTGGACGCGGAGCTCCTGACAGATCTCATGGCGGACACCACCACCGTCGTCCACCTCGCCGCACGGCCGTCGGTTCCACGGTCCCTGGCGGATCCCCTGGCCTCCCACTCCGTCAACGCGACAGGCACCCTCCACGTCCTGGAGGCCTGCCGCGCGACCAGGCCGCATGTGGTGCTCGCCTCGTCGTCCTCGGTGTACGGCAACTGCCAGGAGCCGCACAAACACGAGGACCTCCCCACCAGGCCGCTGAGCCCGTACGGCGCGAGCAAGCTCGCGACCGAGGCATACGGCCTGGCGTACGCGGAGAGCTTCGACCTGCCGGTCCTGCCCTTCCGTTTCTTCAACGTCTATGGCCCCATGCAGGCCGCCGGCCATGCCTACGCGGCCGTCATCCCGACCTTCGTGTCCATGGCACTGCGGGGCCGCCCGGTGCCGATCTACGGTGACGGGAACCAAGCGCGGGACTTCACCTATGTGGGCTCGCTGACCGAGGTCCTCGTGGATGCCGCCGTCCGCCGGGTGACGAGCCCGACGCCGGTGAATCTCGCGTTCGGGACGCGGATCACCCTGCGGCATCTGAAGGACGCCCTCGGGATGGTTCTCGGCAGGCCGGTCGAGCCGGCCTTCCTGCCGCCCCGGATCGGTGAGATCCAGGAGTCACAGGCCTCCCCTCACCTGCTGCGCCGCCTGTTCCCCAGTGTGTGCCCGACACCCCTCGAAGACGGGCTCCGTATGACGGTGGCCTGGTTCGAAAACTCGGCGACCGCCGACCCCGGCCTGCAGCTCGATGCGCACATCTGACCTCTCGCTCCCCCCGCCCACGAAACACCCTCTCCAAGCGCGTAATAGGGGAAGCCAGTGAAGAAGCCATCAAAGAACACCTACCTGATAACAGGCGGCAGCGGATTCGTCGGGTCGCATCTGACCGACGCGCTGCTCGCCCGCGATGAGTCCGTCGTGATCCTGGACAACCTGTCGACCGGGCGGCGGGAGAACCTGCGGCCCCATCCCCACCTGCGCTTCGTGCACGGATCGGTCCTGGACGAGCTCATGGTGGACGAGCTGGTCCACCAGTGCGACGTGGTCGTCCATCTCGCGGCCGCGGTCGGCGTCAAGCTGATCGTCGAGCAGCCGCTGCGGTCCCTGACCACCAACATCCGCGGCTCGGAGATCGTGATCGAGGCCGCGCACCGGTACCGGAAGAAGATCCTGGTCACCAGCACGAGCGAGATCTACGGCAAGAACTCCTCCGGCGCGCTCCGGGAGGACTCCGACCGCATCCTCGGGAGCCCTGCGGTGGTGCGCTGGGCCTACAGCACCGCGAAGGCCGTCGACGAGATCCTCGCCAACGCCTACCACAAGGAACGCGGCCTTCCGACGATCGTCGTCAGGCTGTTCAACACCGTGGGATCGCGGCAGAGCCCGGCCTACGGCATGGTCATCCCCCGCCTCGTCCGGCAGGCGCTCAGCGGCATGCCCCTCACAGTCCACGGCGACGGCACCCAGACCCGCTGCTTCGCGCATGTGGCGGACGTCGTCGACGCGCTTCTCGGGCTTCTCGACGACGACGGCGCGATCGGGCAGACCTTCAACATCGGCTCCGCCCACGAGGTGAGCATCCTGGAGCTGGCAAAGCTGATCATCGAGCACACCGGCTCCACGTCGGGTGTCGACCTGATCCCCTACCACGAGGCCTACGAGCAGGGCTTCGAGGACATGACGCGCAGGGTTCCCGACACCACCAAGCTCCGCGAGCTCACCGGCTGGACCCCACGACGTGCTCTCGACGAGATCCTCGCGGATGTCGTCACGGAGGCCCGCGCTGATCTCGCGGCGTCCATCCGGTGAACGGAACGATCCCCCTCGCCGCAGGAGTGGCCGCCTTCCTTCTCAGCACGACGACCATCGTGCCACTGAGACGCCTGGCCCTGCGGTGGGACCTCACCGACCGTCCCGGCGGGAACAAGGCTCACGCCCGCCCGACCCCCTACCTGGGAGGCATCGCGATCGCACTGGCCACGATCGTGCCCGCGACGGCGGTGCTGGGTCTGGCCGATCGGAGGATCACCGTGATCCTCTTGGCCGCCACCACGGTGGCCCTGCTCGGCCTGATCGACGACATCGGTTCGCTGTCCATGGTCACCCGGTTGGCCGTGGAGACGGCGGCAGCGAGCGGGGTGGTGTTCTCCGGCGTCCAGATCACCCTGACAGGTAGCTGGATGGACGGAGCCGTCACGGTGGTGTGGATCGTGGTGATGACGAACTCCTTCAACCTGCTGGACAACATGGACGGCGCGCTGGGAACCGTCACCACGGTCGCCGCCGCCTTCCTCGCGGGGACGGCCTTCGTGTCCGACCGGCCGTCGCTCGGGCTGCTGCTGTCCGTGCTGGCCTACGCCAGCCTCGGCTTCCTGCTGCACAACTGGCCCCCCGCGAGAATATTCATGGGGGACTCAGGAGCGCTGTTCATCGGCTTCGTCCTCACCTGCTCGGCGGTCGTTCTCGTGTCCGGGCACGGCCCCGGCACCCTGGTCGCCGGGCTGCTCCTGCCGGCCTTCCTCGCGGTCGTCGACACCGGCGTCGTGTCCGTCTCGCGGATGCGGGTGGGCCGTTCACCGCTTACGGGCGGCACCGACCACGTCTCGCACCGGCTCCGCCGGGCCGGCTTCGGCACCCGGGCGGTCGCCATGATGCTCGGCATGATCACGGCGCTCGCCGGCGTGCTCTGCCTGGCGATGGCCCTGAAGTGGATACCGCCGATCGCCGCGGCGATCGCCGCGGGCGGAACCGCCCTTCTTCTCATCAGCCTGCTACAGGGCGTGAACGTCTACTCGCCGTCCCAGCCCCCCAAAACTCCTTCACGAATCCCCGAAAGGTTGCGTTGATCCAGTGGATCTGCTCTATTACGTGCGGCTCATACGCAGGAGCTGGCCGCTCATCCTGTTCTCCCTGGTCTTGGCGGTGGCCGCAGCGTCCTTTGTAACCGCCCACACACCACCGAAATACGTCGCGACGATCACCATGCTGGTCTCCGGTCACGACAGGGAGGGTAGTCTCTCCACCGCCTACCAGGCGGGGATGCTCTCCCAGCAGCGCGTGCAGTCCTACGCCGAACTGCTGACCAGCCGTCGCGTGATCGAAAAGATCGCCGAAGGCGGTGACGTGCAGAGCCTCCAAGAAAACATCACCGCGCAGTCCATCCCCGCCACCGTGCTCCTCCGGGCCACGGTCACCGACACCTCCCCCGCGCGCGCCGCGCAGCTGGCCAATGCCCTGGGCACCGAATTCCCCAAACTGATCAACGAGATCGAGCGGCCCACTCCTACCAGCTCCGCCACCGTCAAGGTCACCCTGGTGGATCGGGCGGACCCCCCCGTGGCGCCGGTCAGTCCCCGGCCACTGGTCAATCTCGCGCTTGCCATGATGATCGCGCTGTTCCTCGCTATCGGCTCACTCGTCCTCCGTGACCGCCTGGACACGACCATCAAGTCGAACGAGGCGCTGCAGCATGCGTCGAAGGCTCCGATTTTGGGGGTCATCGGCTACGAACGGGACGCTCGGCGCCTTCCCCTGATCATCCGTAACCGCGGCCGGTCGTCCAGGGCCGAGGCGTTCCGCTCGCTCCGCACCAACCTGCAGTTCGTCGGCGTCGACCGGCACCCGAAATCACTCGTGGTCACCAGTTGCCTGCCTGATGAGGGAAAATCCTCGACGGCGGCCAACCTCGCGATCACTCTCGCGCAGGCCGGCTGGCGGGTCATCCTGGTGGACGCCGACCTGCGCCGCCCGCGCATCCCGCACTACTTCGGGATCGAGGGCCCGACGGGTCTCACGGATGTGCTGATCGAAAAGGCCGATCTGCAGGAGGTCATCCAGACCTGGGGGGAGATGGAACTGTCGATCCTGCCGAGTGGCCAGATCCCGCCGAACCCGAGCGAACTGCTCGGCTCGCGCGGGATGCGCAACGTGCTCACCCAGTTCACGGAGACCTACGACATGGTGATCATCGACGCGCCGCCACTGCTGCCTATCACCGATGCCGCGACGCTCGCGGCCGTCTGCGACGGCACGCTGCTCATCGCGCGGTACGGCAAGACCCGACGGGAGCACATCGTGCGCGCCGCTGAGATGCTGTCGTCGATCAACGCCCGCGTGGTGGGCGCCGTCCTGAACTTCGCACCGGCCAAGAGTAGCCAGTACTACGGCTACGGCTACGGCTACGGCTACGAGTCCGAAGCCGAGATCACGGTCAAGACGCCGGCGAACGCGTGAGCAGCCGGAGTGGGACGGCGAGCGACTTGGCGATCTTCCGTCCCGCGGCCCGGTGGACTCGCCGGGAGCCGCCATGGGGATCGGGGATGTCGGGCTGGTCCACGCGGACCAGCCCGCGCAATGCTCTCACCTCCACGACCAGCGCGTGGGCCCGCCGTACGGGATCCTCATGACAGATGACCGCGGCAGCCGGCACGGCCTGGGCCAGCGTGCCGAACTCGGCGATGGTGAACGCCCGGGCGGACGCCGGGAGATGCATGGCCACCGATTCGGCGCGGTGCGCGGCGGTGGCCGTCAGCACGAGGTCGGCGGCGGCCACCAGCTTGGAGGTCAGCGGTCGGGAGACGAAGCCGCCGGGATCGCCTCCGAGCCGGCTCAGCACGTGTCGGGCGCGCTCGGCCATCTGCCTTCCCGGCTCGGCATGGGTTCCCGCGCTGATCACCTGAAGCGCCGGACACGGCCCGAGGACCGACCGGGTCAGCCGTTCCGCCAGCGGAGAGCGGCAGAGGTTGCCCGTGCAGACGTACAGGATGCGGAACCCGACCTCATCACCCGGATCACTCGGCGCGGAAGGTGCCCGCGCGTCCCTCCAGCATCGCCGGCCACAGCTCTCGTGTCCGGCCGGCGGCACGAGGTCGATGGCCTGACCCGTCTCAGCGGTCTGCGGTGAACCTTCCATGAGCGTGACGGTAGATCGTCCTCATCGGGCGCCCACCCGCGGCACGCCGCTGTTTACCCTTTGCTACCGATGACGGCGGTGCGGCCAGCGGTCCCCCATCGCTGGCCGCGGTCCCTCCGTCAGGGGGCGCAGCCCTCCGAGTTCCAGCTGATCCGGGTGTGCTGCGGACGGACCAGCGGCTGCACCGGGACCAGCGGTGGCCGACCGGAGGAGGGTTCCAGCAGATCGAACTCCAGCGTCCTCGACTGCCTGGGGGCGAACTCCAGCAGGGTCGAGTAGACGGGATGGGAGCGTTCGTTCTCCCGCAGGACCGCCACCCGGTCACCGTCGAGCCGCACCGCGCTCATTTTGGTTCCGACCCCGGCGTACAACGACACCCACAGCAGGTTGGAGCCGGCTGTGTGAGGGAGATGCGGGGAGTCGAGCCGGCCGGTGACGTAGGCGGGCAGGCTTCTTCGGGGCACGTCGTTGGTGAGCCGGACCCGCACCCGCGCGGGGCGCAGCCCACCCCGGCACGGGCCCAGCTCGTAGTCGAGGAAGCGCTTCAGGTAGTAGTCGAGCTTGCCGCCGGCCGAGTTGTTGACCACCAGGCCCGCGAACGGCCCCGGCTGCCGGGGCAGCACGCCGCCGGCAACGGTCGCCGACAGGAGTGACTGCTCGGCCTGGTGGCGGCTCCAGAGCTGGATCCTGCGCTCGTCCACCATGTGGACCAGGACGGGCAGCAGCCGGGAAGGTTCGGCGAGGGCCGTGGGCAGCGCCTCGCTGACGGCGCCGGCGACCGTGATGAGGAACCGCTTGCGCGCCGCGGGGTCGGTATACCGGGCGTAGGCGATGCGTTCGGTGAGGTCGACGACGTTCTCGGCGGTCACTCTCTCCCCGTCGGGCAGGGCGACCGGCCCGATCGCCTGGAGCAGGTAGGACAGGCCGATCGGGTCGGTCGCTATGGCGCCGTCCAGCCGCTGGTGGGTCTGCCGTTCCCACAGCCCGGTCCAGGTGGCCGCGGCGTAGGGGAAGTGCGGAGAGAGATTGGAGACCGAGAGCAACCTGGCCGCGCTCGGCCCGTAGCGCGCGCGGAAAGCCGGGCCGTGGTCTGCCACGGGGGTGGAACTCGCGTCGAGGCCGGTGTTGGCGGACAGCCGCGTGATGCCGATCCTGCCGTGGCCGGCCCGCAGGATGCCGAACGCGCCGACCAGACCTCCGGTCCCCCTCGCCTCGGCGTTGGTCTGGAACGCCAGGAAGTAACGGCGCGGGCCGTCGTGGCCCAGTATCGAGGGGAGCAGGGCGGTGGCGGTCGCCGCGCTACGGAGCCAGCCCCGCAGCTGATCGACTCCCCGCAGTGCCGTACCGCGTGCCTGGTCAAGCAGGTCGAGGCCGGTGTCGGCCGGGGTGTCCGCCAGCCGGGAGCTCACGCGGGCGAGCCGGGTGACGGCGTCGTCCAGAACCGGCGTCGCGGCGGCGAGATCGGCCAGCACCGGTGTCATGTTGCCCAAGGATCGTTCTTTCGCCGCTAGGAACCGCGTGCCGGCCCGCTGGACGGCGGTCAGCACATCGGTCAGCTCCGCGGCGCTCTCGGCCAGCCCGCGCACGGTCGTCGCGCCGTCTCCCACCACCGGGGCATGGGCGATCACCGACCAGTCGGGGCCCCCGGTGAGCCGCCGCGCCTCGGCGGCGTGCCGCTGGGCGTCCGCGAGTGCCCGGGCCATCAGCGCGGGATCGTGTGTGGTCATCACCGCGCGCAACTGGAGCAGCGCGCCCCTGGTCGCCTCCAGGTGATCCCGCACGCTCAGCACGAGATGGGCCGACCAGCCCCCGGCCGGCACGAGGACGGCGACGAGACTCAGCAGGCCGGCCACGACGACTCGGCGACGCCTCCTACCTGGCACTGGAAGATCGGCGACGCCGTATGGAGATCAGCGTGCCGGCGGCCCCGGCGGCGAGCAGGCCGGCGCCCACCGTGGCGATGAGCGCCACGGGTGCTCCGGTGAACGGCAGTTCCTCGGCGGCGGTGGCGGAGGGCCGATGTCCCCCTCGGCATCCGCCGCATGTGCCGCATCCGCCGCATCTCCCGTGACCCCAGCCGTTGTGACCCCAGTCGTTGTCGTTTAGCTTGATGACCTGCTGGTTTCTGGAGTTCTGGGTGATCCCCGGCTCGGCGCGGTCCTCGATCCCTGTCAGGAGCGGGTCGACCCCTGTCAGGAGCGGGTCGATCTCTGACAGGAGCGGGTCGCCGGTGTCGAAGTCGGGGGCCGGCGGATAGGGCTGCAACCGCGAGAAGGACGTCAGCGGTGACAGAGCGGCGTCGGCGGTCGCCGTTTCGGCGATTCCGAGCGCCGGCCCACCCCCGACGGCCGCCGCGATGAGAAGATAGATCGTCTGTTTTCCGACCATTTCCGACTCCTGATGGCGATGATTCAGGCCACAGAACATGCCACTCAGAACACGAGCGATATGTCTCCGGAACCCGTTATATTCACCCCCGCATAGGGACAGCCCGTCTGGCTCGCGCTCATTGCCGAACGATCGCCGGTCGTTCTCAGAACGTTGACCCTCGGAGGGCGGCGCGCCACGGCCGGAGAGAATCGCCTCGGCGGGCGGCGGGGAGTTGCCGGGGCCGGCGACGTGGTCCCTAGACTTCGCACATGCCTTCCGCATTGATCACGGGCGCGACCGCCGGCATCGGTGCCGCGTTCGCCCGCCGCCTGGCCGCCGACGGTTTCTCTCTCGTTCTGGTCGCCAGAGACGAGAGACGTCTGACCGCCTCCGCCGAGGAGCTACGCCTGCGCTACGGGGTGAAGGTCGAGGTGCTCCCTGCCGACCTGGCCGCCGAGGAGGGCCTGACGGCGGTCGAGGGGCGGCTCCGGGAGGGTGTCGACCTGCTGGTCAACAACGCCGGATTCGGCCACCCCGGTGCCTTCCTCGACGTTCCGGTCGCCGACGAGGTGCGGATGCTGAAGGTGCACTGCGAGGCGGTGCTCCGGCTGACGCTGGCGGCGCTGCCCGGGATGAGGGAACGCGACCGGGGGGCAGTGATCAACGTGGCGTCGGTGGCGGCGTTCTTCACCCGGGGCACCTACGGCGCGTCCAAGGCATGGGTGGTCAGCTTCAGCGAGTCCGTCGCCGCCGAACTGGCCGGCACCCGTGTGCGGGTGATGGCCCTGTGCCCGGGGTTCGTTCGGACCGAGTTCCACAGCCGCGCCTCTATGGACACCTCCGGCATTCCCGGCTTCCTGTGGCTCTCGGCGGACAAGGTGGTGGACGAGGCAATGGGCGACCTGGCCCGGGGCAGGTGGGTGAGCGTCCCGGACATGCGCTACAAGGTCATCGTCGGGATCGGCAGGCTGGTCCCCAGAGGTCTGGCCGGCGAGGTCTCCCGCCGCCTCGGCAGACGGCGGTAGGCCGGCCGGGCACCGGCCGGGGCGGGGCGGACACGGAAGGGCCCGCGCCACGGGAGGGGGTCGTGGCACGGGCCCGTCCGGCTTACGGGGTTGGTCAGACGCGGACGTTGGCGGGGTGGCCGATCGCCAGACCCGAGACCGGGTCGAAGAAGTGGAGGTTGTGGGTGTCCACGACCAGCTCGATGTTCTGGCCGGGGCGGACGTGGCTGCGGGAGTTGACGCGGGCGGTCCACAGCGACTTGTCGCCCACCAGCGGGAGCGCCGCCTCCTCGTCGTCGCCCGTGTCGGCCGCGGCGACGGTGTCCTGGTGCTGGACCGGCGGGGCGTCGATCAGGAACAGGACGTTGATCTCGGAGCCGAGTTCCTCGGTGACCTCCGCGCGGACCTGAAGGCGGGTCCAGCCGCCGGCGGAGCCGTTGGCGGCGACGGAGTCGTCGAAGTCGGAGGGGCGGATACCCAGGATGATCTTCTTACCGAAGTACTGGTCGAGGCCGGGCTTCTCGGCAAAGGTCTCGTCCGGCACCGGCAACTTGAAGCCGGCGAAGGCAACGGCGGCGCCGCCGTCGCCACGCACCAGTTCGGCGTTGACGAAGTTCATCGACGGGGAGCCCATGAAGCCCGCGACGAAAAGGTTGACCGGCTGGTCGAAGAGGTTCTGCGGGGTGTCGACCTGCTGGAGCAGACCGTCGCGCAGAACGCAGACGCGGTCGCCGAGGGTCATGGCCTCGACCTGGTCGTGGGTGACGTAGACGGTGGTCACGCCGAGGCGCTCGTGCAGGGTGTTGAGGGAGGCGCGCATGGAGACGCGGAGCTTGGCGTCCAGGTTGGACAGCGGCTCGTCCATGAGGAAGGCCTGCGGCTCGCGGACGATGGCACGGCCCATCGCGACACGCTGGCGCTGGCCACCGGAGAGGGCAGCCGGCTTGCGCTTGAGGTACTGCTCCAGGCCGAGCATCTTGGCGGCCTCGTTGACCCGCTTGGAGATCTCCGTCTTGGGCATCTTGCGGAGCTTGAGACCGAATGCGAGGTTCTCCTCGACGGTCATGTGCGGGTAGAGCGCGTAGTTCTGGAAGACCATGGCAATGTCGCGGTCCTTCGGAGGCAGGTGGTTGACCACCCGGTCACCGATGGCGATCTCGCCGCCGCTGATGTCCTCAAGACCCGCGATCATGCGCAGGGCGGTGGACTTGCCGCAGCCGGACGGGCCAACGAGCACCATGAACTCGCCGTCCTTGATCTCGAGGTCAAGACCGTTCACGGCTTTTACACCGCCTGCGTAGATCTTGTCGACTTTGCTGAGAACGATGGATGCCATGGACAGTCCTTAGCGCCTCGGGCCAACCCCGCGTTCACCCGATATGGATACGTTTTCATGAATCTCATCGGAAAGAGGTATCTCTGTCAAGAGCCGACCCGATTCCCCCTTGTCAACAGGGGCGCGGTTATCTCTTCGCGCTGGACCGGTCACGGAAACTATGGTGGAATCGTTTCCATGAACATGCGTCGCACGACCATCAAGGATGTCGCCGTGGCGGCGGGCGTCGGGGTCGCCACGGTGTCGCGGGTTCTGTCCGGTGGCTCGGCGAGTCCCGAGACCAGGGAACGGGTACTGACCGTCGCGGCCCAGCTCGACTACCGGCCCAGTGCGCTCGGCCGCAACCTGCGCCAGCAGCGGTCGGGCGGGATCGGGCTGCTGCTGCCCGACATCACCGACACCTTCTACGGCCGCCTGACCGACGGCGTGCTCGCCTGCGCGCGCTCGGCGGGCGAGCCGGTGATCCTGGGGGCGACCGGCGACGACGCGGAGCGCGAGGCCGAGCTGATCGGCATGCTGCTGGAGCAGGGGGTGGACCGGGTGATCGCGGTCCCCTCCGGCGACGGGGAGACGTGGACGCCGACCCTGCGGGCCGGACTCACCACGGTGTTCGCACACCGGCTCGCGACCGGGCGCGACGACGTGCCCGCGGTCCTGGCCGACGACCGCGCGGGAGTGCGGACCGCGGTGGACTATCTGACGGGGCTGGGCCACCGCCGCGTCGCCTACCTCGGCGGTCCCGGCCAGGAGCAGCGCCTCTCCGTCTTCCGCCAGGCCCTGGGCGATCTGGTGGACGAGGAACTCATCGTCTCCGCACGCGGCAGCCGGGACTCCGCCTACGCCGCCGCCGCGGGGCTCTTCCAGCACCGGCCCGACCTGACGGCCGTGCTGGCCGGAGGCAACCTGCTGGGCGAGGCGGCCGTGCTCGCCGCCAGGGAGCTTGATCTTCGGGTGCCCAGGGACCTGTCACTGATCATGTTCGACGACGTGCCCTGGGCCGAGCTGTGCTCCCCTCCGTTGACCGTGATCGCCCAGCCCGCCCAGGACATCGGCTACCGCGCGGCCGAGCTGGTGCTGCGTGCCGGAGGGCGACGCCCGCGCAGCGTACTGCTGCCCACCGAGCTGATCGTCAGGGGTAGCTGCGCCCCCAGAGGGACGTCTCGATCGCCGCGATGACGGCGGGTTCGGTTACACGGCTGTACTGGATCTAAACCCCATGGCGGGGTGTTTTTCACCTCCTCTCCCCGCATAGGCGTCTTGCTCGTGGTAAGCCGGAGCCCGCCGAACCACCCGTAGGCTACGAAGATCGGGCAAACACCTTTCCACCGCGTGTCACAACCACCGCTCGGCGCTTCCCCGGCGTACTAGAAAGCGCCCTAGAGAAAACGTCGCGGTGTCTCATGCCGGAAACGGGCCGGCGAGACCGCGCGGGCATTTCCACGTCCGAGCCACGGGCGCCGGATCGTCCGGCACGCGAGAGGACCAGCGTCCTCTCGCGCGCCTCCCGCACGCGGCCGGCGGACAAGGATCAACATGAACAGCTACCGCGTCCTGCGGAACACCGTCGTGACCATGATCGCGGCATCGAGCATGGTCGGATCGGCGGGGATCGGGCAAGCGGAAGAGATCGCGATGCCGGCCAGGAAAGGGTCGGCGAAGATGATCGTCCATCAGGGTACGTGGTTCACCCAGGCCCGGCCCAGAGTCATCAGGTTCGCCTCGAGAACCACCAGGAGCAGGAACAAGGCGATCGCGTTCCGCCTCGTCTCCCGCCGCCTGTGGTCCCAGAGCCAGTTTCGCTGCCTGGACAGTCTCTGGACCAGGGAGAGCAACTGGAACCACCAGGCGCACAACGCCTCCTCGGGGGCGTACGGCATTCCCCAGGCACTGCCGGGCTCGAAGATGAGCGGCAGCGGCGGGGACTGGCGGTCGAACCCGGTCACCCAGATCAGCTGGGGGCTGGGCTATATCAAGAGCCGCTACGGGTCACCGTGTGGCGCATGGGGTCACTTCCAGTCCAGCAACTGGTACTGACCCGCGGAGGAGTGTCCAGGGGAAGGGAACACTCCTCGGGCGTCCGGGACTCACGGAGTCCCGGACGTCATCTTTTCAGCTGTACGGCTATCGCCTGGATGAGCAGCTCCAGGCCGAACGCGAACTCCGCCTCGGGATCGCAGTCGATCAGCTGCGGCGCCAGCCCGCTCACCTGCGGGAACAGCATGGGGTCGACGTTCTCGACCGCGGCGTCGGGGCGGTGGACCGGAGCGAACGTCGGGGTGACGCCGACCTCGCGCAGCAGCGAGCCCACGATGTAGGCGATGAACACGCGCAGGATGCGCACCGCGTCACGCCCGTCGAAACCGGCGCTGCGCAGCGTGGCGAGCGCCCGCTCCACCGGCAGCAGCCCGGCGGTCGACTGGAGCTGGCGGCTGACGACCACCATCGTGCAGCGGGGATAGTGGTGGGCGATCTGCCGGAAGGCGAGCGCCTGTATCCGCACGCGATCGGTCCAGTCGGCGTCCGGGTCGTCGGCGAACTCGATCTGCGAGAGCACGGCCTCGGCCACCCCGTCGAGCAGCGCGGACTTGCTGGGCACATGGTTGTAGAGAGACATCACGCCCACGCCCAGATCGGCCGCGATCCTGCGCATGGACACCGCGTCGGCCCCCTCACGCTCGATCAGGCCGATGGCCGCGGTGACGATACGAGGACGGGACAGTGGCTCTGCGGGCATACTTCCATTGTCCCCCCGCCTTGACGCCCGTACACCGTACGTGCGACTCTCGCTGGTATACGTACGGTGTACGTCTCTGGAGGCCGCATGTCGACGCACGATCTCTACACGATCCCGGCCGAGCTCTCCACGTGGGACGTCGAGGCGGCCGGAGCCGCCCGCTTCACGTGGGAGTACGACGATGGCAGGGACCGCATGCTCGCCCTCTACCAGAAGGGCAAGGACAAGCAGTGGGACTCCGTCAAGCGCATCGACTGGGACCTCGAAGTCGATCCGTACAACGTGCTCGGTGTCCCTGACACCACCATCGCGATCTACGGCACACCGCTGTGGGACCGGATGGACGAAAAGCAACGCCAGGACGTCCGCCTGCACGGCGCGGCCTGGCAGTTCTCCCAGTTCCTGCACGGCGAGCAGGGGGCGATGATCTGCTCGGCCCGGATCGTGGAGTCGGTCCCCGATCTCGACTCCAAGTTCTACGCCGCCACCCAGACCATGGACGAGGCCAGGCACGCCGAAACCTACGCCCGCTTCATCCAGGAGAAGATCGGCCTTGCCTACCCCATCAACACCCACCTCAAGGCCCTGCTGGACAGCACGCTGAGCGACTCCCGCTGGGACATGCCCTACCTCGGCATGCAGGTGCTCATCGAGGGACTGGCCCTGGCCGCGTTCGGGGTGATGCGCGACATCACCACCAAGCCGCTGCCCAGACAGATCCTCGCCTACGTCATGCAGGACGAGGCCCGGCACGTGGCCTTCGGCCGGATGGCGCTGCGCGACTACTACAGTCAGCTCACCGAGGCCGAGCTCCGCGAGCGCGAGGACTTCGTCATCGAGGGCTGCTACCTGATGCGCGACCGGCTGCGCGGCCGGGAGACATGGGAGACCATCGGCCTGAGCAGGTCCGAGGTCGCCCAGGCCATGGAGTCCGTCGACCAGTCCGAGTACCTCAGGCTGTTCCGCTCCCTGCTGTTCAGCCGCATCGTCCCGTGCGTCAAGGACATCGGCCTGTGGAGCCCCCGCCTCCAGCAGGCCTACGCCGACATGGGCGTCCTGGACATGGCCGGCCAGAGTCTGGACACGCTGATGAAGCAGGACGAGGACATCGCCGACAAGCTCGACGCCGAGCGCTTCGCCGCCGAGGAGACCGAACGCCACGCCGAGGTCGCCGAGACCGTGGCGCTCGGCGCCGGGTCGTAGGCGGCCGCAGGAGGCCTACCGGACGGAGACGAAGGTGACGGCTCCGGCGGCGACGGCCAAGGTGCCGAGCCAGGCGATGACGGCGTCGGCACGCTCGTCGAGAGGACTGCCCTCGTGCAGGGCGCGTTGCACTCGCTGGTAACGGACACCCGTGCGGGCCAGCAGGAGCGCGCCACACAGGGCGGCCAGGGCGAAGAGGGCGACGGCGAGCAGGTGGATGCCGGCGCGCAGCCCGACGCCCGCGGCGCCCAGGGCACCGACGGCGAGCAGGGCGGCGGTGCGGACCCAGGCCAGCCGGGTCCGCTCGCTCTGCAGGCCCTCGTCCCACAGCGGGGTCATCGGCCCAGCAGGATGAGGATCACGGCCAGCACGGCCACGGTCGCCACGCCGTAACCCAGGAGGGGGGCGAGGGCGGGGGGCGGGAGCGGGGCGGCACTGCGCAGAGCACGCTGGACGCGGCGCCAGCGGGGGTAGGACATCGCGGCCGACATCGCCGACAGGGAGACCAAAAAGAGCGCGAGCACGGTCCGCATCCACGGCACGAAGACGTCCTCGGAGACCGCGGCCATGGCGACGCCGCCCGCGCTCAGCGCCAGCGACGTGCTCAGCCAGGTCAGGAAGGTGCGTTCGTTCGCGAGGGTGAACCGGGGATCCGGTTCGGTGCCGAGGCTGTCCATGGGGACGACGCTATTTCAGCGACATTTCCCATAGAGAACCCGGGATTGGGCAGAACCGCAGGTGAGTGAGGCGACGGACCTCAGCTGCAGGCGCCGGTGAGCCGCTCGGCCCACTTGACCGAGTCGGCCGCGACCTTCCGCCCCGCGGTGATGGCGTCGTTGGCGTCCTTGACGTTCAGGCTCTTCAAGCTGTCGGCGACCCCGTCGGCGGCCTCCTTGAGCGTGGTGTTGGCCGCCTTGTCGGCCAGGTCACCGAGCTTGGCGCCTCCCTCGTGCAGTGCCTTCTCCATGGCGGCGGGGTCGTCCATCAGGCCAGTGATCTTCTTCACGGTGTCGGTCACGATACCGGTGGCCTGCAGACACTGCTGGACGTTGCCGACCCCCTCTTTCACCTGCTGGACCTCAGAGCATCCGGTGGTGATGAGGACAGTGGCCACCGCGGAGGCGGCGAGGACGGGGATCCGTCGCGGAAGGGGACGCATGCCCCCGACCCTATCCAACGAGCCGGTACGGCAGGCGCCCCCGCGCACGTCCGGAAGACCGGAAACCGCGCGGAGTAAGGTGGTCATGACAAGGGGGGAACATGCTCACCTGCGACCATTTCGCCCAAGCCCAGGACCCGCCCCCTCGCACCACCGAAGGCTGCGAGGAATGTCTCCGCGCCGGTATGCGCTGGGTTCACCTGCGCAGATGCCTTTCGTGCGGGCACATCGGCTGCTGTGACTCCTCACCCGGAAAGCACGCCACCGCCCACTACAAGGAGACCGTTCACCCGGTCATAGCCTCGTTCGAGCCGGGCGAGGACTGGCGGTGGTGCTACATCGACAACATCATCGGCTAGACACGTTCGAGGGAGTCTCGGCGGCGGCGTGCCTCCGGTCCCGGTCACCAGCCGCGGCGCTCGTCCCGGTCGTCGTAACGCTGATCGTCGTAGTGCTGGTCGTAGTGCTGTTCGGGGCGGAGCCGCTCACCGGTGGAGTGCGGCGCGTCCTGGACGTAGGGACGCGACATCCGCTGTTCGGGCTGCTGTCCACGGAGGCCGAGCGGGTCGGACGGGTCCACGTCCTGTTCGTAGGCGGGTGACGCGCCGTACAGGTCGCGCAGGTCCGCCGGGTGACCGGCCTGGTGGGATGGCTGCTGGACGGGCCTCTGGGCTCCGAACGCGTAGGGGTCGGGCTGGGCCGCCGGAGGGTAACCGTAGGCGTCGGACTGCGGGGTCCCGTAGGCGGGCTGCTGCTGGGCCGCGAAACCGAAGGGGTCGGTGGAGTGCGACTGCCCCGGGGCCCCGTAGGGGTCGGGGTGTGGCTGGTGGGCGGGGGCCGGAAACTGATCGACGTGCGACGTGAAGGGGTCCGCCGGCTGCTGCCGGCTGACCGGGGCGCCGTACGGATCGGGCTGCTGGGACGGCGGAGGCGCGGCATAGCGGTCCTGCTGGGGCGACACGCCGTACGGATCGGGCTGCTGGGACGCGTAGGGGTCGCCGGGCAGTTGGTACAGCGGCTCGCCGGAGCCGGACCCGAGAGGCTCGACCGGCTGGGGCTGCCCGTAGGGCAGGGAGTCGCCCACGATCATGTTCTCCCGCGGCACCGCGTCGGCCGGGCCGTATCCTGCGGCCGCGTAGTCCTGTGACCGGTCCAGAGGCGGCACCACGCCCCGGGCGACGAGCACGTCGTTGGGACCCAGCGCGGCGACCTGGCGCGGCTCCTGCGGCTCCGCGGAGATCGGGCCGGCCGGGTCGGGGTACTGATGGGCGTAGTCCTCGGGGCGCGGCCGGGCGTACTGCCCGGTGCCGGGGAACTCCCCGTGCTCCTGGTGGCCGGCCACCGGGTGCTGCTCGTCCATCTCGTCGGGATACTGCCCCCCGGCCTCGACGAAGCCCTCGTCCAGGGTGTCCACCAGGCGTCCCACGTCCTGCATGGGCATGCGGAAACTGGCGCTGCACATCTCACCGCGCCACAGGCTCAGCACCAGCGTGCCTTCATGCCAGGTGACCCGGAGCACCCGCTCCTGGCCACGCTCGTCAAAGAACACTTCACCGAACGACGGCAACGGGACAACTTCCGACATGGAAGACATAGTGCTTTAACCAGCCTTTATTCGTCCACTCGACCTCGGAAAACTCTACCGAACCGGTCTTTCCGTCCTCATCCTCCGTCACTATGACACCAAAACAGGCGATCTTCTTGACCTCTGGAGGTCGGAGAGCCGGATGATCCAGCCAGTTTGCCACGGGAGTCAAGCCGCGGGTTCCGGAATACCGCGATGAGTTCGGCCGGTGACTCCCCGGAGACGACCGCGATTGTCGCAAGGAGCGGGTACGGTTGGCTGTCGTGCCGACCGACTCCATCGCCCCAGCCGAAGACGTCTCCCCGAAGGTGGATCTGCCGCCGGTGGAGGAGTTGCTGAGCACAGCCGTCGAGGCCGTCGGCGGGGTGGAGCGCCCCGGCCAGATCACGATGGCGCAGGCGGTGCAGCACTCGATCGAGTCGGGCGATCATCTGGCCGTCCAGGCGGGCACGGGCACCGGCAAGTCCCTGGCCTATCTGATCCCCTCGATCCGCCACGCGATGACCTCCGAGGGCGCCGTGGTCGTCTCCACCGCCACCATCGCGCTCCAGCGCCAGCTCGTCGACCGCGACCTGCCCCGGCTCTCCGAGGCGCTCGCCCCGCGGCTTCCGCACGAGCCCACCTTCGCGATCCTCAAGGGCCGCCGCAACTACCTGTGCCGCTACAAGGCCAGCGCGGGATGGCCCGACGACGAGCAGGACCAGCTCTTCGACCCGCGCGAGGTGAGCCTGACCGGGCGGATGGTCCAGCGCATCCAGGACTGGGCGCAGGAGACCGAGACCGGCGACCGGGACGAGCTCGTCCCCGGCGTCAACGAGCAGGCCTGGCGGCAGTTCTCGGTGAGCGCCAGGGAGTGTCTGGGTGCCACGCGCTGCCCGAACGGGACGGAGTGCTTCGCCGAGCTGGCCCGTGCCCGCGCCGGCGAGTCGGACATCGTGGTCACCAACCACGCGTTGCTCGCGATCGACGCGATGGAGGACTTCCCCCTCCTTCCCGAGCACGACGTGGTCGTGGTGGACGAGGCCCACGAACTGGTCGACCGGGTCACCTCGGTGGTGAGCGGCGAACTGTCGGAGACCATGGTCGGGCTGGCCGTGCGCCGCGTCGGGCGGCTGATCGAGCAGTCCGCCTCCGATCGGCTCATGGAGGCCGGGGAGGACCTGAAGGCCCTCCTCGGCGCCGCGCCCGCCGGACGCCTCGACGACCTCCCCGAGGTGCTCGGGCTGACGCTGGCCCTGATCCGTGACGCGGCGTGGGGGTGCATCACCGCGCTCGGCCCCCGGATGAGCTCCGACAAGGACGACCCCGAGAGCGCGGGGCTGCGCAAGGCCGCCTTCACCGCCCTGGACGAGGTCCACGACACCGCGCAGCGCATGCTGGACGCGTTCGGCCACGCCGAGGAGGTGGACCGGGCCGAGGTGGTCTGGCTGGAGGCGGGGACCGAGCGCCGCCCGCCCCTCCTGCGGGTCGCTCCGCTGACCGTGGCGGGCATGCTCCGCGACAAGCTCTTCGGTGACCGTACGGTGATCCTGACCTCCGCCACGCTCGCCCTGGGCGGCGCCTTCGAGGGCCTGGCCCGTCAGTGGGGCCTGGGCGACAGGGAGAAAGACAAGGACCGGGCCGGGTGGACCGGGCTGGACGTCGGCTCACCCTTCGACCATCCGCGCAGCGGCATCCTCTATGTCGCCAAGCACCTGCCCCAGCCGGGCCGTGACGGCCTGCCCGAGGCCTACCTCGAGGAGATAACCGAGCTGATCGAGGCAGCCGGCGGCAGGACCCTCGGCCTGTTCTCCTCCATGCGCGCCGCCAAGGCCGCCACGGAGGCACTGCGGGAGCGCCTGAGCGTGCCGCTGCTCTGCCAGGGCGACGACTCCACGATGCTGCTGGTCAAGCAGTTCGCCGAGGACGAGCCGACGTGCCTGTTCGGCACCCTGTCCCTCTGGCAGGGCGTGGACGTGCCGGGGCCCTCCCTGCGGCTGGTCATCATCGACCGCATCCCGTTCCCCCGCCCGGACGACCCGCTGAGCTCCGCCCGCCAGCGTCACGTCGCCGCCAAGGGCGGCAACGGCTTCATGACGGTCGCCGCCACCCATGCCGCCCTGCTGCTCGCTCAGGGGGCGGGCCGTCTGCTCCGCAGTCAGCACGACAGGGGGGTGGTCGCGGTCCTCGACCCCCGCCTGGCCACGGCGCGCTACGCCGGTTTCCTGCGCGACTCCCTGCCGCCCTTCTGGCCCACCAACGACCCGGCGAAGGTCCGCGACGCCCTCAAACGTCTCACGGCGTCGTAGGTACCCGGCTCAGTCGTTAGGCATCCGGGTCAGGAGAGAGGCTTCAGAACCGGCCGCTTGGGGTCGAGACCGTCACCGGAGGAGCGTCCGGACAGGCGGCGGACCACCCAGGGACCCAGGTGCTCGCGCACCCACCGCAGGTCCTCCCGGCGCCTGAGCCGGGGGTCCACGCGGTCACGGGGCGGCCATGTCCTGCGCCAGTCGTCGTCGGATCCGACCCCGAGCACCTCGCAGACCTTGGCGGCCACCATCCGGTGGCCCTCCTCGTTCATGTGCAGGCGGTCGTCGCTCCAGGCACGCCAGTCCCGCAGGCCCTGCATCGACCACTGGTCCACCAGGCGGCAGCCGTACAGCTCGGCGATGGACCTGACGTGCAGGTAGAAGATCGCGAACGTGCCGCGGGCGCGGCGCATGATCGGGGTGTCCCGCGGGTCCACTCCGGTGAACAGCAGCACCTCCGCACCGGTGGCACGGAGATCGCGTACGGCTCCCGCCAGTTTCTTGGCCATCCGGTCGGGATCGCTGCCGGGGCGGAGCAGGTCGTTGCCTCCGGCGCAGAAACTGACCAGGTCGGGACGGATCTCGACGGCAGCCGGGACCTGGTGCTCGACGATCTGGTCGATGAGCTTGCCGCGCACGGCGAGGTTGGCGTAGCGGAACTCCGGGTCGAGCTCGGCCAGCCGCTCGGCGACCCGGTCGGCCCAGCCCCGGAAGTTCCCCTCCGTTCCGGGGTCGTTCAGGCCCTCGGTGAAGCTGTCGCCGAGGGCGACGAAGGAACGGTAACCACTCACCCTGCCTCCTCGGCGATGGCGTGCAGCGCGAGCACGTAGGACCTCAGGCCGAAGCCCGCGATGGTGCCGGTGGCCACGGAGGCGACCACGGAGGTGTGCCGGAACTCCTCGCGGGCAGCCGGGTTGGAGATGTGCACCTCGACCAGGGGCGCGGTGCGCTGGGCGATGGCGTCACGCAGCGCGTAGGAGTAGTGGGTGAACGCGGCCGGGTTCAGGACCACCGGGACCTTGCCGTCGGCGGCCTCGTGCAGCCAGCCCACCATCTCGGCCTCGTCGTCGGTCTGCCGCACCTCGACCGACAGGCCCAGCTCACGGCCGGTCTCCCGGCAGAGCGCGACCAGGTCGGAGAAGGTCTCCGCGCCGTAGACATCGGGCTCCCGCGTGCCGAGCCGCGACAGGTTGGGGCCGTTGAGCACGTAGACGGGCCTCATCGGGCGACCTCCGCGTAGGCGGCTTCGAGCAGTTCCTCGGGCGGGTCCTCCAGCGGGGAGACCTTCGCCAGACCGTCCAGGACGATGAAGCGCAGCTTGGCGCCGCGGCTCTTCTTGTCCAGACGCATGTGATCACGGAGCTGGGGCCAGGCGTCGCGGCGGTAGGAGGTGGGCAGCCCGACCGAGGTCAGGATGGCCCGGGTCCGGTCCACGAGGTCGGCGCCGATCCGGCCGTCCAGACGGGACAGCTCCGCGGCGTAGACCATGCCGATGGCCACGGCCTCGCCGTGGCGCATCCGGTACGCCTCGACCCGCTCGATGGCGTGGGCCAGGGTGTGCCCGTAGTTGAGGATCTCCCGCAGGCCGCCCTCACGCAGGTCCGCACCGACGACGTCGGCCTTGATCTGGACCTTCCGCTCGATCAGCTCGCGGGTGTGCCGCCCCTCGGGACGCCGGGCGCCTTCGGGGTCGTCCTCGATGAGCGTCAGGATCGCCGGGTCGGCGATGAACCCGCCCTTGATGATCTCTGCGAGACCGCCGACGTAGTCGTCGCGGGGGACCGAGACCAGAGTGGCCAGGTCACACAGCACCCCCGCCGGGGGGTGGAAGGAACCGACCAGGTTCTTGCCCTCGGGGGTGTTGATGCCGGTCTTGCCGCCGACCGCGGCGTCGACCATGCCGAGCAGGGTGGTCGGCACCTGCACGACCTTGACGCCGCGCAGCCAGGTGGCGGCGGCGAACCCGGCCAGGTCGGTGGTGGCTCCCCCTCCGACGCCCACCACGGCGTCGGAGCGGGTGACGCCGTGACGGCCGAAGGCCGACCAGAGCCGGGCGGCCACGTCGACCGTCTTGGCCTGCTCGGCGTCGGGCACCGGCAACGGGACGACCTCGTAGCCGGCGGCCTCGACGGCGCCGCAGACCGGCCGCGCGATCTCCGGCAGACTCGCCGGATGGACCACGGCGACGGTGCGGACTCCGGAGCCGAGCAGGCCGGGAAGCTCGCCGAGCACGCCGGTGCCGATCACCACGTCGTAGGGGGCGTCCCCGTCGACCGTGATCCTGGAGACCGTCACGGCTGCAGTCCCTTCACGATCTCGTCGACGACCTCGTCGGGCTTGCGCTCGTCGGTCGCCACGATGACCCTCGCCAGCCCCTCGTAGATCGGACGGCGGGCGTCCATGAGCTTCTTGAGCTGGCTGCGCGGGTTCAGCACGAGCAACGGCCGCGCCGAGGCCAGCCCCACCCGCTGCACGGCCTGTGACAGGCCGACCTCCAGGTAGACCACCGCATGGCCGGCCAGCAGCTCCCGCGTGGCCTCATTCAGGACCGCGCCACCACCGAGGGAGAGCACGCCCTCGTGCTCGGCCAGCGCACGCCGTACGGCCTCCGCCTCGAGCTCGCGGAAACGCTCCTCCCCGTCCTCGACGAAGATGTCGCTCACCGGCTTGCCCGCCACCATCTCCGTATCGGCGTCGGTGTCGCGGAAGGCGACTCCCAGGCGGTCGGCCAGCAGCCGGCCGACCGTCGACTTGCCCGACCCGGGGGCACCGATCAGAACTACGCGGGGACTCACTGTGCCTCCTTAGGCGGCGCGCCGGTCCGGCGGCCGGATCCGTTCCACGCGCCGGCTCGCCCACTCATTTGATCACCATTGACGAGAGGTAGCCGGACAGGTTACGGGCGACCTCCTCGACGGAGTCGCCGCCGAACTTCTCGATCGCGGCGTCGGCGAGGACCAGCGCGACCATCGCCTCGGCGACGATCGCGGCGGCCGGGACCGCGCACACGTCGGAACGCTCGTGGTGGGCCTTGGCCGCCTCGCCGGTCAGCACATCGACGGTGGCCAGGGCCCGCGGCACGGTGGAGATCGGCTTCATCGCCGCGCTGACGCGCAGCGGCTCGCCGTTGGTCATGCCGCCCTCGACGCCGCCCGCCCGGTTGGTGATGCGGCGCACGCCGTCGGCGGTGTTCTCGATCTCGTCGTGGGCGCGGGAGCCGGGACGGCGAGCGGTCTCGAAGCCGTCGCCGACGGCGACACCCTTGATCGCCTGGATGCCCATCAGGGCGGCGGCGAGCCGGGCGTCGAGACGGCGATCCCAGTGGGTGTAGCTGCCCAGACCCGGCGGCAGTCCGTAGGCGATCACCTCGACGACGCCGCCGAGGGTGTCGCCCTCCTTGTGGGCCTTGTCGATCTCGGCGACCATCGCGGCGCTGCCGGCCGGGTCGGCGCAGCGGACCGGGTCGGCGTCGACCACCGCCATGTCGCCCGGGCCGGGGACGACACCCTCGGTGGTCCGCGCCGCGCCGATCGAGACGACGTGGCTGACGATGTCGACGCCGAGTGCCTGCTTGAGGAAGTTCTTGGCGACCTGGCCGAGGGCGACGCGGGCGGCGGTCTCGCGGGCGCTGGCCCGGTCGAGCACCGGGCGGGCGTCGTCGAAGCCGTATTTCTGCATGCCGGCGAGGTCGGCGTGGCCGGGACGCGGGCGCGAGCGGGGCGCGTTACGGGCCTGGCCCTCCAGCAGCGCCGGGTCCACCGGGTCGGCCGCCATGACGGTCTCCCACTTGGGCCATTCGGTGTTGCCCACGCGGATGGCGACGGGGCTGCCAAGTGTACGGCCGTGCCGCACGCCGCCCACGACGTTCACCACGTCCTGCTCGAACTTCATCCGGGCACCGCGGCCGTAGCCCAGACGCCGCCTCGCCAGGGCTTCATCGATGTCGGCCGTGGTCACCTCCACCCCGGCGGGCAGGCCTTCCAGGATCGCGACGAGCTCAGGACCGTGGGACTCTCCAGCAGTCAACCAGCGCAACATGCTGACAAGTCTTCCATGCGCCGCCCACTGGAATGTCCCCCGCTCACCAGGTGAGACATCAGCCGGTGAGTCCGGTGAGAATGACCGCGAAGGCGCCCGCGACCATGAAGGGGCCGAAGGGGATCTCGCTCTTGCGGTCCACGCGGCGCAGGATCATCAGCGCGACCCCGTAGAGGCCGCCCGCGGCGAAGCCCAGGAAGGCCCCGGTGACCAGTGCGTCCCAGCCCAGCCAGCCGAGTGCGGTGCCGAGGCTCGCCGCGAGCTTGACGTCGCCCAGCCCCATGCCCGCCGGATTGATCAGGAACAGCACCAGGTAGCAGGCCGCCAGGGCGAGCCCGCCCAGCCCGGCCCGGAGCAGGTCGTCGGACCGGTTCCCGGACAGGGCCGTCACCGTGAGCAGGCCGGCGGTCCCGAAATAGGCGGCGAGGGTGAGGCGGTCGGGCAGCCGGTGGACGGCGGTATCGACGAAGACCAGCGCGACGGCGACCACCGCCAGCCATCCGTAGGCGAGCAGCTCGCCGGTCGACGCGACCTCCGGAAGCGGTCCGGGCGGTTGCCCCGCCGGGGTGATGCCGGGCCGGGCGGCCGGCAGTGCCCGCAGGGCGAGGGCGGCCAGCGCCAGGGCGGTGACGAGCTCCACCGTCAGCGGCGGCGGACCGATCCGCCCGGAACAGCCGGGGCAGCGCGCGGCGGACAGCGAGGCGCCGCAGTGCGGGCAGTCACGCCGGAGCGGTTCGCCCTCGGCCACCGAGTGCCGGACCACCAGGACCCGCGTCCAGCGCCCGGCCACCAGACCGATGAGCGCCGCCACCACCGGCAGGAGGTTCACAGAGCCCCCTGGAGCGGCATCACCCACGGACCGCTGCCGCCTGCCCGCTCGCCGCGTTCGCCCACGGGCCGACCATATCCGTACCGGCCCCCGGCGTCCCGGAAAACGGCCGGCCCCGGCCGCGCAGAGTCCCCACGTCCCTGGGAAAAGCGGTCAGCCCCGGCCGCGGAACGGCCAGCCGAACCGCCGTCGCCGGGGGGCTGGAGCGACCTCTCCCAGCCGCGCCACGGTGACCTCGGGTCCGAGCCGGTCGACGGTGCCCGACTCGACCGCGGCGAACGCCCGCAGGACGCCTCCCTCGATCACGAACGGCACCGGGCCCGCCACGTCGACCACCACCGCGGCCGCGTTCTCGTGCACCGCCGCCTGGCAGACCTGGAGGGTGGTGGCCTGGATGGGCCGGGCGTCGGGACGCCAGAGCTTCAGCGACTCGACCCCGGTGAAGGCGAGCACCGCCTCGCGCCCGTCCCCGCCGATGAGCTTCGGCAGCGCCATCTCGCTCTCCTTCTCCTGCCGCAGCCCGTGCGCCCCGACCTCCGACTCGGTCAGCAGGGCCACCACCGGGACGAGCAGCCGGGCCCCGCCCAGCGCGGTTATCACCGCGCCGGCGTCAGCCTTACCGGCGGAGAAGGCCGCGAGAGCGGAGGACACGGAGGCGTCGGCGCTGCCGTCGTCGTCGGGGACCAGGGGCTGGGGAATGCTCGGCACGGATCCGGAGCCTACCCGCGCCCGGCGGGTAGGGAGGAACCTCCGGGGCCGACCCGTCCGGCGCGGTACGGCCATGCGAGGCAGGCCGTACCGCCTGGGACGGATCAGCCGAGATCGGCGATCGCGGCCACCGGGCCGCCGCCGCTCGGGCCCTGGTGGACCGCGGCGACCGAGACGAAGACGGCCGGATCGCCGGTGACGCTGGCCGCGACCCCGCCGACGGTGGCCTTGATCTGGCGGTGCCAGTGCACGTCGGAGTCGTCGAGCATGATGTTGCGGCGACCTCGGACGCTGCCCGACGGATCGGCCTCGCATTTCATGAAGACGTTGACCAGCCGGTCGCCCAGGTCGGACGGGTGAGGGCGGTCGGGCAGGTCGATGCCACTGGAGCGGATCGCCTCCCAGATACCGTCGGCGTCCAGCGCGTCCTTCATGACCGAGTGGCCGATCCGGTAACGGCCGCCGATACCGCGCACGTTGCCGACGACCACGATCTGCGCGCGGTCCAGCTCGACACCCGAGGAGCAGGACGCGACGGAGGAGTACAGCGACAGGTCTCGGTGGATCTGCTCGGCGGTGGGCATCTCGATCTCGCCGAGCGCGACGGCGATGCCGAGCGCGGTGGTGGAGTTGGAGATGTCCATGGACGGGCCGGTGTCCTCGATGACCACGTCCTTGCCGCGCGACTTGGCGTCGTTGATGGTGGCCAAGGTCAGCAGGGGCGTCTTGGTCTGGACGTAGTGGACGTCGGCGGGGTCGTCGATCCCGGCGATCTTCATGGCCTCGCGCACACCGGCGGCGACCTTCTCCACCATGGCGGGACGGCCGATGTCCTCGGGGAGGATGACGTCGCTCATCGCGATGCCGACGCTGACACGCGGCTCGTCGCCCGGCTCGGCGTCCGCCGTGGTCGCGAAGATCGTGGCGTGCGGGCTGAGCACGCCGTCGGTGCCGCCGGACCACACCAGCGGCACGCTCTCGGGGGACGGGTGCCCCTTGGCGGCGAGCACCTCGCGGAAGGCCCGGTCGGCCAGGATGCGGGTGTAGTCGTTCACCCCGCCGTTGCCCTCGGTCTTGCCGATCACCGCGAGCACCCGGTGCGCCTCGATCACCCCGTCGTCGATGAGCCTGGTCAGCCCCGAGGCGTCGGTCACGCTCTCGATGGCGACCTTGCGCACTTCAATCGGCTCCGGCATTCCTGTCACCTTTCGATCGGGTCATGTTCACTTTCGCACCACGGTGCCGGTCTCTCCGGTGACCGCCACTCCGATGTCCTCCAGAGAAGTGATCACCGACCGGTCTCCGCCCTGCTCCACGAAGCGCAG
The DNA here is from genome assembly GCF_044741965.1 of Streptosporangium sp. NPDC087985. Taxonomy (NCBI): domain Bacteria; kingdom Bacillati; phylum Actinomycetota; class Actinomycetes; order Streptosporangiales; family Streptosporangiaceae; genus Streptosporangium; species Streptosporangium sp. NPDC087985. The sequence continues at coordinate 232,317 of NZ_JBIUTQ010000003.1, read as the reverse complement.
CGCGGCCTCTATCTTGGGCCCCATGCTGCCTCCCGCGAAGTGCCCGGCAGCGTGCAGCACGCGCAGCTCGGCCGCGGTGACGGACCCGACCGGCCGGGCGTGGGCCGTACCGAATCCCACGGAGGCCCCGGGAACGTCGGTGGCGATCACCAGGACCGTGGCGCCCACGGCGCGTGCCAGTAGCGCGGCGGCCAGGTCCTTGTCGATCACGGCCTCGACTCCCGTCAGCCGCCCGGCGGCGTCGCGGGCCACCGGCACTCCCCCGCCGCCCGCGGCCACGACGGTGAACCCGGCCGCCACCAGCGCGGCCACCGCGGGCGCGTCGAGGATCTCCAGCGGCTCCGGGGAGGCCACCACCCGGCGCCAGCCCCGCTCGAAGTGGCGCCAGGTCTGGCCGAGCCCCTCGAAGCGGCGGGCCTCCACCTCGGTGAAGTAGCGGCCGATCGGCTTGACCGGGTCGTCGAAGGCCGGGTCGCCGGGATCGACGAGCGTCCGGGTCACCACGACCGCGGTCCGGCCGTCGAGGGCGTTGAGGACCAGCGCGCCGATCGTGGCCTGGGTCTGCGCGCCGCACCAGTCGAGCGGCACCGGGGGCACGACGCCGGCCGCGATCTGGTTCTTCAGGAGCAGATTGCCGACCTGGGGGCCGTTGCCGTGGGTGAGCGTCACCTGGTGGCCCGCCGCGATCAGCGCGGCGACATGACGCATGGCGCCTTCGACCGCGCGACGCTGGTCGTCCGGCGAGGCGCTGCCGTCGGGAGCCGTCATCGCGTTGCCGCCGAGCGCGATCAGTACTCGTTCACCCACATGGCGACGCTAACGGCCTCCACGGCCCGGCTCATGGGCACTCCCTGCCCAAGGCGGGGCCGTTCTTCAGCAGAACTCACCGACTTGACCGTCGACGGACCCAGCCTGAGCGGAGGTGCCCATCGGAACCGCACGGAATTGACGACGCCTCTCCAACGATCACCTGCGCCCGGGTCCGCCGGAACCCATCCGGATCCCACACGCCGCCGCCCCGTCTCAGGGTTCGACCAGTCCGGCCCGGATGGCGTATCTGGTCAGTTCCAGCCGGTCGCGCATGCCGAGCTTCTGCAGGACGTTCGCGCGGTGCCGCTCGACGGTCTTGACGCTGATGACCAGCGTCTCGGCGATCTCCTTGGAGGAGTTACCTTCGGCGATCAGCTTGACGATCTCTTCCTCGCGGGGGGTCAGGATGCTCTCGGGCATGCGCTCGCCCTGCCGGTCGCGCCGCAGGTACTCGCGGATGAGCGCGGTGATGGCACCCGGGTAGAGGAAGGGCTCGTCGCGCATGGCCGCCCGGCAGGCCGCCAGCAGGTCACGGTCGGCGACCGACTTGAGCACGTAGCCCGACGCGCCGGCCTTGAGCGATTCGAAGAAGTACTGCTCGTTGTCGTACATGGACAGGATCAGGATGCGGATGCCGGGCGCGCGCCGGGAGATCTCACGGGCCGCCTGGATCCCTGTCATGCGCGGCATCGCGATGTCCAGGATGGCCAGGTCGACCTTTTCCTCCGAGGCGACCTCGACCGCCTCGGCGCCGTCGGCCGCCTCCGCGACGACCATCAGGTCGGGTTCCGCGTCGAGGATCAGCCGTAGTCCCCGGCGGACCAGGGCATGATCGTCTGCCAGGAGAATCCGTGTCTTGGGAGAGTCCACCGTGTTCAACTCCGCTCCGCCGTCATGGGCACGACCAGACGCACCTCAGTGCCGCCGCCGGGTGCCGCGGCGACGGTCAGCTGGGCACCGATGAGCAGCGCGCGTTCCCGCATGCCGCGGATTCCCGCGCCTTCGCGGCGCACGTCTCCCCGCCCGTTGTCTGTGATGCGCAGCGTCACGGCACCCTGCCGGGCGGTCAGCGACAGCTCCACGCGGGTGGCATGGGCGTGCCGGGTCACGTTCGTGAGGCTCTCCTGCGCGATCCTGTAGAGGACGAGCTCGACGTCGCCGCTCAGAGCCGGCAGGCCCGGATCCAACCTACGGATCACAGGAATGCCGCTGGCCTGCGAGAAGTCGGTCGCCAGGGCGCTCAGCGCACTGACCAGTCCCAGGTCCTCCAAGACGCCGGGGCGGAGCCTGCGGGCGACCTGGCCCACCTCGTCCAGGCTGGAGCGGACCGTCTCCTGGACGGCGTGGAGCTCCTCACGGAGATCCTCCGGCGCCCGGTCCACCGCCCGCTTCAGGCCGAGCAGCACCACGGTGAGACTCTGGCCGATCTCGTCGTGCAGTTCCCGGGCGATGCGTTGCCGCTCGCCTTCCTGAGCGGCCAGCGCGTGCGCGCTGCTGGCGCTGTGTTCGGCTTCGAGCCGGTCGAGCATGGCGTTGAAGGCGTCGATCAACTCGGTGAGGTCGCCGTTGCCGCTGTCGGTGAGCCGGTCGCTGCGGCGCAGCAGGTCCACCCGCTGCATGAGCGTGGCGAGCGCGCCGAGCGGCGCCAGGCTGGTGCGCAGCAGCAGCGCGTTGGCGGTGAGGATCAGTCCCAGCCCGATCGTCAGGACCGGCACCTCGGTGAGCAGGACCGGCGACGACACCGTGGCGGGGGAGATCGCCAGGACGAGCGTGCCGACCGTGAAGACCAGGCCGTTGATCGCGATAAGCCGCAGGAACAGCGCCTGCGCGGGTGTCCGCCGCAGGCGGGGCGTGTCCGGCCATCCACCGATGTGCCACTTGGCGCGATCGCTCATGTCACCAGCCTCGCCGCAACGAGACGCGTTTGTCCATGCGGGGTGCCCCCCACCGGGCAGGATGTCGCCGCCGTCCCGGCCGCCGGTTCTACATGTCGTCCCCCCTCCCAGATGGGTGCTGGACCCGATGGTCGGCGGGCCCCGGCGTTGCAAAAATTGAAGGGCAAAAAATGCCGGAAATGCCTCGTGACCTGTCCGGTCAGGGACGGCTCCCCGGCACGAACGGCACGAGAACCTCTGGTCCGCGTATCACCGGCACATCACCGAGGTATGCGAGATCACCGGCTGAGACTGGGCCATGCCCAAAGGGACGGTGTTATGCAGGCGCGCGAAATCGCTGTGGAACTACCGACGGTGACCGTCCGCGACCCGGTCGCGAAAGCGGTGCGGGTGATGGCGGCGGGGCATCTGCCCGGCCTGATCGTCGTCGACGGCCGGGCGCGCCCCCAGATGGTGCTGTCCGGCACCCAGGTGCTCCGTATGACGGTGCCCGGCACCTACCAGGAGGATCCGGTGCTTGCCCGGACCATCGACGAGGCCCACGCCGACCTGTTCTGGCAGGAACTGGGCAATCTCACGGTGGGCGACTGCCTGCCGCGCCAGCCGGTCAGGCCGGTCACGGTACCCCTGGATGCGACGCTGCTGGAGGTGGCGGCCCTCATGGCGCGCCTGCGCAGTCCCCTGGTGGCGGTCGTCGACCGAGCGGGAGTGCTGGTCGGGGCGATCACCCTGGACCGGCTGCTCACCAGTCTGGCCGTCGCTGACCCGGGCGACTGACCCCGGCCGGGCACGGGCCCCTCCCGGCTGCCCGGAGCCCCACCTTCAGCACCCGATCCGCCGCTCGGGCGGCCCAGACGGGCCGCCCCCGGTCTGCTCGCGGAAGGCTCGCGTCATCCGTGTGCCCCGCACCCCACCCACCGTGCGCCGCTGATCCTGTTCCGCGCGGCCCGAGACGCCGCATGCGCACATCGTCCGGAGGTCTTCTCATGTACAGCTTTCCCGTGGTGACGCCTTGTCGGCGTACCCCGTCCTCATATCTCGTCCTGTCACACGCGCACCCCGTATATCTCGTTCCGTCACACACGCACCCCGTCGACCTGGCTGTGGCCGGGGTTCAGTCCGGGCCGCCGGGGCATGCTCGATGAGCGCGGTCATCGCGCTGGTCATCTTCATGGTGGCGTTCTTCTTCATCGCCACCGAGAAGGCCGACAAAGTCAAAGTGGTACTCATCGCCGCCGGGGCGATGGCGGTCCTCGGGCTGATCCCCGGAGCCAAGGTGTTCTTCTCCGAACACGAGGGCATCGACTGGAACGTCATCTTCCTGCTCCTCGGCATGATGATCATCGTCGGGGTCATCAAGCAGACGGGGGTCTTCGACTACCTCGCCATCTGGGCCGCCAAGAGATCACGCGGCCGGCCGTACCGGCTCATGGTGATGTTGATGGTCATCACCGCCATCGCCTCGCCGTTCCTCGACAACGTCACCACGATCATGCTCGTCGCCCCGGTGACCGTCGTCGTCTGCAACCGGCTGCACATCCCGGCCCAGCCGTACCTCATCGCCGAGGTCCTCGCCTCCAACATCGGCGGCGCGGCCACGCTCATCGGCGACCCGCCCAACATCATCATCGGCAGCCGCGCCGGACTGACGTTCAACGACTTCCTCGTCCACATGGCGCCGATCGTCGTGCTGACCTTCGTGGTGTTCGTGCTGTTCACCCGGGTGCTGTTCAGGAAGTCCTTCCACTACAACCCCGACCACGTGGCCTCGGTGATGGCACTGCAGGAACGGCGCGCCATCACCGACCCCCGTCTGCTGGTGCGCTGCCTGATCGTGCTCGGCCTCGTCATCGCCGGCTTCGGCCTACACGCCGTCCTGCACGTCGCGCCGTCGATCGTCGCCCTGGTCGGCGCCGGGCTGATGGTCCTGGTCTCCCGCACCGACGTCTCGGACGTCCTGCGCGAGGTCGAATGGCCCACCCTGGTGTTCTTCATGGGACTGTTCGTCATGGTCGCCGGACTGGTGCACACCGGCGTCATCTCCGCCATAGGCACCTGGGTGATCGGCGCGGTGGGCGACCACTACTTCGGCGCGGCGACCTCGCTGCTGTTCGGCTCCGCCGCGCTGGGTGCCTTCTTCGACAACATCCCCTACGTCGCCACCATGACACCCGTCGTCGAAGAGCTCGTGGCCCAGATCCCCGACCCGGACATCGGGCAGGCACTGTGGTGGGCCTTCGCCCTGGGGGCCGACTACGGCGGCAACGGCACCGCGGTGGCCGCCAGCGCCAACGTCGTGGCGATCGGCATCGCCGCCCGGACCGGCCACAGCATCTCCTTCTGGCAGTTCACGAAGTACGGCATCCTCGTCACGATCCTCAGCTCGGTGATGGCCTGGATCTACGTCTTCCTGCGCTATTTCGTCTGATGTCCCCCGCCCGGAGGACGGGGGATGCACGTTGTGAACACTCGGTGAACCCGGCGGATGACGGTGGTGCGGAGCTCCCTGGGGAAGGGGTCCCGCCTGCCACGGGGCGAGCGGGGGACAGTGGGGAGGACGCTGGGATTCTTGTCCTGTTAGGCTTGCCTTGCGTAACATCTGAGCAACTGTTCAAGTGTTGATGGGTGGATCTTGGCATGGGTCACGGACATGGTCACGGCCACAGCGCCCACTCCGACCGCCGCTATCTCACCGCGGCGCTCGTCCTGCTGGCCGTCTTCATGGCTGCCGAGGTCGTCATCGGCGTGGTGGCCAACTCCATCGCGCTGATCTCCGACGCCGGGCACATGCTCACCGACGCCGCCTCCATCGCGCTCGCCCTGATAGCGATGAACATGGCCGCCCGTCCCGCCAGCGGGGCCTACACCTTCGGCTGGAAACGCGCCGAGATCCTGTCCGCGGCGGTCAACGGGCTGACGTTCGTGCTGCTCGTCGCCTACTTCGTCTACGAAGGCGTACGGCGGCTCATCGAACCGCCCGAGGTCAAGGGGCTGCTGGTCCTGGGCACGGCCCTGGCCGGAATCGCGGTCAACGCGGTCGCCGTCTGGCTCATCGCCCGGGCCGACCGGGGCAGCCTCAACGTGGAGGGCGCGTTCCAGCACATCCTCAACGACATGTACGCCTTCGTCGCCACCGCGATCGCGGGCGCGGTCGTCTGGCTCACCGGCTGGGGCCGGGCCGACGCGATCGCCGCGCTGGTCGTCGCGGCCCTGATGGCCAGGTCCGCCTACAGCCTGCTGCGCGACGCCGGACGCATCCTGTTCGAGGCGGCGCCTCCCGGTGTGCATCCCACCGAGGTGAGCGCGGCGATCGGCGCCCACGCCGACGTCACCGGGGTGGAGGACCTGCACGTATGGACCGTGACCAGCGGCTTTCCCGCGCTGTCCGCGCACGTGATCGTCAGGACCGGCCGTGACTGCCACCGGATCCGCCGGGAGCTCGCCGAACTGCTGCACGAACGGTTCCACATCGACCACACCACCCTGCAGGTCGACCATGTGCCGGGGGCGGCCTGCCGGATCGTCAAGGCCGTGGACCGGTCTCCCGCCGATTCACCACCGGCCCGTACCGTCCCCTGAGGCAGACGTCATCCCAGGGTGGCGGACCCGTCCACAAGAATGGATCACGCCCTGAGGCAGGCCTCGAAGACGGTGGTGAGCCTCCGGACCACGGCCTCGTGGTCGGGTGAGTCGATAGCGTCGGGGCCGTACAGTTGGCGCAGCGTGCCGGTGCCCGTGATGAGCGCGGTGGCGACGGCCGCCCGGAAGATCGCGTCCGGGCCGGACAGGCGCGCGGCCAGCGGCTCCAGGATGGCCGACCTGACCCGTTCCCCGATGATCTCGTGGGTCTCCGAGCAGGACGAGGACCGGATGAGCACCGCCATGACCGAGCTCTCCTGTTCCGACTGGAGTCGCTCGGCGACGTACTCCGCCAGGCGTCGGGGCAGCCCCTCCTCGGAGACCTCCAGCACGCCGGGGAAGCGCCCCTGCGCCGCGAGCACCTCGGCGAACAGCTCCCGCTTGGTGCCGAAGTAGCGGTTGATCAGCGCGATGTTGGCGTCCGCCTCGGCGGAGATCTGCCGCATCGTCACCTCGTCGTAGCCGAGCTCGGTGAACAGCCGGCGGGCGGCGTCGAGAATGCGCTGCCGTGTGCCCGCCCGGTCACGGTGCCGTACCTCGTCCACCTTTCCGATCCTCCCAGATTTGACCGGTAAACAAGCGTCTACTAACTTCACATGCATCGTACACATTATTGGGGATGATCCATGCTGACCGAACAACAGGCCCAGGCCGAGGCCGCACCGGGTTTCACACACAGACAGGTGCTGGAGATCCTGGCCGGACTGATACTCGCCATGCTGACGTCGATGATCGCGACGTCCGTGGTGGGAACCGCGCTACCGACGATCGTCGGCACGCTCGGCGGCCAGGATCAGCTCGCCTGGGTGGCCAGCGCGACCCTGCTCACCATGACGGCCTCCACACCGCTGTGGGGCAAACTGTCGGACCTCTACGGCCGCAAGCTCATGTTCCAGGCGTCCCTGCTGATCTTCCTGTTCTCCTCGATCGCCGCGGGCTTCTCCCAGGACATGGGTCAGCTCATCGCGGCCAGGGCCGTGCAGGGCATCGGCGCCGGCGGTCTCGCGGCGCTACCCCAGATCATCCTGGGCGACGTGGTCGAGCCCCGGGAGCGCGGCCGCTACGCCGGCTACATCGGCGCGGTCTTCGGCATCTCCACTGTGGCCGGGCCGCTGCTCGGCGGGTTCATCGTGGACAACATGTCCTGGCGCTGGACGTTCTGGATCTGCGTACCGCTCGCCGTGGTCGCGTTCGTCGTCATCCAGAAGGTGCTCAAGCTGCCGTTCGTCCGCCGCGACGCCAAGATCGACTGGTGGGGCGCCACCTTCATCACCGGCGGCACCACCACGCTGATGCTGCTGCTCTCCCTGGGCGGCAAGGAGTTCGACTGGAACTCCAGCTGGACCTACGGCCTGGGCGCGCTCAGCCTGGTGATGTTCGGCCTCGCCGTCGTCGCCGAGCGCCGGGCCGCCGACCCGATCCTGCCACCGCACCTGTTCCGCAACCACACCTTCGTGCTCACCAGCATCGCGTCCCTGCTGGTCGGCGCCGCGATGTTCGGCGCGCTGATGTTCCTCCCGCAGTACCTGCAGATCGTCAAGGGCATGAGCCCCACCGCCTCCGGCCTGATGACCCTGCCCATGGTGCTCGGGCTGCTGGTCTCCTCCATCCTGGTCGGCCGGTTCGTCACCAAGACCGGCCGGTGGAAGATCTTCCCCGTCGTCGGCATGCTGCTGGTCGCGCTCGGCCTCCTCCTGCTCTCCCGGCTGCACGTCGACAGCTCGCTGGTGATCGTGGGCGTCGACATCACGGTGCTCGGCATCGGCCTCGGCGCCTCCATGCAGAACCTGATCCTGGCCGCGCAGAACGCCGTGGCCCGTACCGACCTGGCCTCCACCACCTCGGGTGTGAGCTTCTTCCGCTCCCTCGGCAGCGCGGTCGGCGTGGCCGCCTTCGGCGCCATCCTGGCCAACCGGCTCAGCGCGGAGCTGATCTCCCTGGCCAAGGCCGCACACCTGCCCCTCACCGGCGGCGCTGCCCCCAGCCTCGGCTCCCCCGACGCCATCCGCCATCTGCCCGCCCCGCTGCTGGAGGTGATCCTGGAGGCCTTCACCCGGGCCATCCAGATGGTCTTCCTGGCGGGCGTCCCCATCGCCGTCCTGGCCGCGGTGATCGTCCTGCTCCTGAAGGAGATCCCGCTCCGCTCGTCCCAGCCCGCCCCGGCCACCGCCGCGCCCCCGGTACCGGCCGAGTAGCACCCTCAACACGTGCCCGGGCCCGGTCCTCTCCACCGGTCCCGGGCACCTTCAGTGGACACTTGAACTCCTCCCCGGCCTGAAGGCCGGAGACTCTCCCGTCGCATCGCGGTCAAGCGGCGCGCGGGGGTTGACGCTTCACAGACCGGGTAACCCCGAGGTCTCCACGTCCTGACACCGCTGATCCGTCGGCGTTGTTGATGTTTATCGCGGCGTTGGTGTCGGCATGGCCGACCCAACCGCACGCGGGGTTGGTGCAGGTGAACACGGTTTTGACGCGGCCGGCCGCATCACGGTGCCCGCATCGGTGGCAGGTCTGCGAGGTGCCCGGGGCGGGCACCTTCACCACCAGCCCGCCGCGATCACGGGTTTTGTACTCCAGCAGAGTGACCGTGCGACCCCAGGCTTCCCCGGCGATCGACCGATTCAGTCCGGCCTTCTGCGCGACGTTCACGCCGGGGTTGTCGACCGTGCCCCTGGCCGAGCCGACCATGTTCGTGATGGACAGGTTCTCCACCTTGATCACAGCGAAGGTGTCGGCGAGTTCGGTGGTGGTCTGGTGCTGCCAGTCGACGGCTCGGCGCTTGGCTGTCGCGCGCAGCCGGGCGATCTGATCGTAGGTGCGCTGCTCCCGCCCCGAGGGGCGGGTCTTCTTCGGCCGGGCCGCACGCCGGCGAGCCGACGTCTTCTCCAGCCGGCGCAGGTGTTCCCTCTCGCCGCTGGTGAGCCAGGGGGCGTGCTCACGCATCGTGCCGTCCGACAGGGCCAGCGCGACGGTGACCCCCCGGTCGATCCCGACCGTGTGGCCCGGGTGCGCGGCCGGGGCCGGCGCGAGGAGAATTTGGGTACGGAACACCACCTGCCAGCCGTGAGCATCCTTGACCAGCCGCGCTCCCGTGATCTGTCCGGCGGGGCCGCCCCTGGTGAGGCCGGGCAGGTCCTTGGTCCAGCGAAACCGCACCCGCCCGACCTTGGGCAGATTGATCGCGCCCCAGCGCCGGTTGACCCGCTTGATCTGCAGATCGCGGGCTTGGGGGACGTCCACGGCCAACCGGGACCGCACCCGGCCCTTGAACGTAGGCCGCTGGGCGGGGTGGTCGGGGTTGAGGAAATTCGCCCACGCCTGCCGATACGTCTTCAACACCGCCTGGGCGGCCTGGGCGGGCAGTTGTCCCATCCAGTCGATCTCGCGGCGGGCTGCCCGGATCGCCGCGTCGCAGTCCTTCAACGTCGCGAACCGGCCCTGGCGGAAGGTGACGTACTCATGCAGCAGGTTCCACAGCGCGCGGGCGGTGTGCGCCTGAGCGTCCAGCACCGCCACCTGGGCCGCGCCGAGGTCGAGACGCGCCACATGCGCCCGAGCCCGCTTCACCAACTCCACACCGTGATCGTATCGTCTGGTTTACGTCACCGTGATGGAATCCCAACCCCGAGGTGCGCACCGGACGCCGTGTTGTCCGCACCCTGCACGCACACGTGGTGTCCGTGACGAGGTACCGGCGTGTGGGGTTCAGCGACCCGAGGCCGGTGCGCTGCGAGGAACTCAGGCGCGAGGTCTGCGCCGGCTTCGAGGTCGAACTTCGCGAGTTCAACGGCGACCACGACCACGTCCACGTCCACCCGCTGGTCCACCACCCGCCGAAGGTCGCCCTGTCCCCGCTCGCCGGCTCACCGAAGGGCCTCTGGGCGCGGATGCCTGGCAAGGAATACGGCGCTCACGTCCGCCGGTGCCTGTGGGGCGGGCATTCGTGGTCCGGTTCCTCCTTCGCCGCAAGCGTGGGCGGCGCACCGCTTGCGGTCCTTGAGCAGTACATCGAACAGCGGAAACGACCCGTGTGAGCCGGCCTGCTCACGGGCACGGAAGGTCAGGGCACGCTCGCGCCCTGGCGGGCACTCCCGCGTGGGCCTTCACCCCCGGCGTGAACGCCGGAGCACTGGCCCACAGTTCGGTAGAGGGCGGGCGCTCCGGGGAGCGCCCGCCCTCTACGTGAACGGTGGAGTCAGACCCCGGCCAGGGCGGCCTCCGACTCCAGGACAGCGGCGGTGGCGTTGACGACCGCCGCGATCCGGACGGCTTCCTGGATCTGCTCGCGCGGCAGGCCCGACTGGCGCAGCACCTGCTCGTGCGACTCCAGGCAGCGGCCGCAGCCGCCGATCGCGGAGACCGCGAGCGACCAGAGCTCGAAGTCGACCTTGTCGACACCGGGGTTGCCGATGATCGTCATCCGGAGCTTGGCGGGCATCGTCGCATACGTCTCGTCACCGATGAGGTGCATGGACCGGTAGTAGACGTTGTTCATCGCCATGATCGCGGCCGCGCCCTTGGCGGCCGTGAACGCCTCGTCCGAGAGGTTGCCGGCGGCCTCGGCGGCGACCTCGGCGATCACCCGCGGAGATCTGGTCGCCACCGCGCAGGCGAGCAGCGTCCCCCAGAGCTGCTGCTCGGTCAGCGAGGAGGTGGTGACCAGCGAGCCCAGGTTGAGCTTGATGTCCTTCGCGAACCCGGGAAGAGACCCCTTGAGGTTGTCGATCGACATCAGGCGCCGGCCATCAGCTTCTGCACGTCGAGGCCCGCCTCACCCTTGTTCCAGTTGCACGGGCAGAGCTCGTCCGACTGAAGCGCGTCGAGGACGCGGAGGACTTCCTTGACGTTACGGCCGACGGAGCCCGCGGTCACCATGACGAACTGGATCTCGTTGTTGGGGTCCACGATGAAGGTGGCGCGCTGGGCGACACCGTCGGCACCGAGGATGCCCAGCTCCGCGCAGAGCTCGCGCTTGATGTCCGACAGCATCGGGAAGGGCAGGTCACGCAGGTCCGGGTGGTCCTTGCGCCAGGCGTGGTGGACGAACTCCGAGTCGACGGAGAAACCCAGGACCTGAGCGTCGCGGTCGGCGAACTCGCCCTCCAGACGACCGAACTCGGCGATCTCGGTTGGGCAGACGAAGGTGAAGTCCTTCGGCCAGGCGAAGTAAATCTTCCACTTGCCCTCGTAGGACTTGTGGTTGATCTCGGCGAACGCGTTGTCCGCGTCCAGGGAGACGCAGGCGGTCAGCTCGAACTCAGGAAAGTGGTCACCGACGGTGAGCAAGTCCAGATCTCCTTTGAGGAAGGACGTCGTTGTCAGGCCCTACCCTGCCGCATCTAACATTGATTCGAGAAATCGAGCAGTCAGACCAATCTGAGAGGTGTTCCCTATCAGTGATCCCCTACCCACCCTGTCTCAGCTGCGAGCATTCCTCGCGGTGGCCGATCATCTGCACTTCAGGGAGGCGGCCGTCTCCCTCCGGATGAGCCAGCCCGCACTGTCGAGCGCGGTGGCAGCCCTGGAGGAGATTTTGCACACACAGTTACTGGAACGGACCACCAGGAAGGTCCTGCTGACCCCGGCGGGCGACCGGGTGGCGGTGCACGCGACGCGGGTGCTCAAGGCGGTCGAGGACCTGATGGGCGAGGCCGCACAGAGCCGGGAGCCCTTCCACGGCCCGGCGCACCTGGGAGTGATCCCGACCGTGGCCCCCTACGTGCTTCCCGCGCTGCTGCCGATGCTCTCGCGGAAGTTCCCGCGGCTCAAGCTGACCGTGCACGAGGCCAAGACCGAGACCATCCTGGAAGAGGTCCGCGAAGGCCGCCTCGACCTGGTGCTGCTGGCACTGCCGACGGAGACGGCCGGCCTGGTCGAAGAACCCCTCTACGACGAGGACTTCCTGCTCGCCGTCTCCGCGGACCATCCCCTGGCCCGCGCGGACGGGCCATTGGACCGGGACGTGCTCAAGGGGCTGGACATCGTGCTGCTCAACCAGGGCCACTGCCTGCGCGAGCAGGCCATAGACGTCTGCCGCGAGGTCGGCGCCCGCGCCACCGCCGCCACCTACGCCACCAGCCTCCCCACCCTGGTCCAGCTCGTCGCGGGTGGCCTCGGCGTGACCCTGCTCCCGGAGTCGGCCGTGCCGGTCGAGACGGGCAAGCGTGTACGGCTGGCGCTGCGCCGCTTCCAGCCCCCGGCCCCAGGCCGCACCATCGGACTCGCCTACCGCGCGAGCTCCGCCCGTGCCCCCGAGTACGCCAAGCTCGCCGCCGCCGTCCGCGACGCGATCCGCGCCAGACGCCTCCCGGTCCGGATCATCTCGTGATCCGTACGGCTCAGGCCCACGGACCGAGCATTGCTGCGATCAGTTTGAGATCATCAATATCTCCGGCTGCCACACCGACAACCAGGTCATAGACCTCATTGTCATCAGCGTCGACCTCAACACCGTTGAATCGGAGGAATGTATCCGTGGCCAGCCAGGCCAGCCGCTTGTTGCCGTCAACGAGAGGGCGATTGATGGCCAGGGACTGCAGTAGTGAAGCGGCCTTTGTAAACAGGTCGGGGTAGGCGTCCTGCCCGAACATGGACGCGCGCGGCCGATGGACGGCGGAGTCCAACAGCCCCAGGTCGCGGATCGCAAGTGCGTCACCGATGACGAGTTCCGCGAGATCGAGGACCTGCTCCAGCGTCAGGTATCTGGTCACTGCCCCAACCGATCAAGGACTGTTCGCCAACGCTCAACGGACTTCACTCCCAGGCGGTGGACCTCCTCATCGTCACCACGCCGGGCCAGATACTCGTCCACAGCCGAGAGCACGATCTGCTGCATGCTGCGGCCTTCTTCGTCCGCACGCCTCCGCAGGGCTTCGGTCTGGTCTTCTGAGAGCCGCAAAGTCATAGCCATGCCTCCCAGCGTAGAACGCTGTCGGTATCATGGCGATACCGCAACAGAGAACATACATTCCATTACTCTAAGTTATATTCCGCTTTACAGAACCAGGTCAGGCGGCTCACGGTCTCGTCGATGACCGCGTTCCGCCTGCGGAAGGCGGGACAGCCTCTCCGGCCACACCCCCGGCCAATGACCTCCGAGACCGGCTCACCGGTAACCGGCTTGCCAGGCCACCCGAGGTCGCCAGGCCCCGGCCCAACCTGTGGATCGCCGACTCGGCAGCGGAGGTCGACTCCGTGCGCCAGGAAATCAAGAAGAAGCCCACGGACGTGACGGACGGCGGCATCCCGTCCGCGCGGATGACTGAGCTGAGGCAGGCGTTGAAGAGCTCACTGGAGAACGCCCGTCCGCGTCCCGCAACGCCGTACTACACCCAGTTCAGCCGTATCCTCCGCGCAGGTCTGCTCGATCTGCTCAGAGAGCGGAAGACCGTCGACGACTTCATCACCGACACCGCCCCGATCCTGCGCAAAACCCTGAAGGGCCGCTGACGGGGAGCCTGCGCCCCGCCATCCAGAGGAAGGTCAGAGGGTCCACTTCTGGTTGGACTGGCCGTTGCAGTTCCACAGCTGCACCTTCGTGCCGTTCGACCCGATCGTGCCAAGATCGGCATCGAGGCAACGCCCGTTGTACATGCTGTAGATCGTGTGGCTGACCGCGTCGTAGATCCACTTCTGGTTGTACTGACCGTTGCAGTCCCACAGCTGCACCCTCGTGCCGTTCGACCCGATCGTGCCAAGATCGGCATCGAGACAGCGCCCGTTGTACGTGCTGTAGATCGCGTGGCTGCTCACATCGTAGATCCATCTCTGGTTGGACTGGCCGTTGCAGTTCCACAGCTGCACCTTCGTGCCGTTCGACCCGATCGTGCCAAGATCGGCATCGAGGCAACGCCCGTTGTAGTGGGTGCGGATGGGCCCCGTGGTGGCGCCCGCCGAGGCGCTCGCCAGGCCGGAGAAGGACATCACACAGCCAAGCGCGACCGTCGCCATGGGCGCCAGGATCCTGAATTTCCGTCGCATCGTTCTCGCTCTCCTTATACGAGGTATGTGACGGAGAGCGGCGGGCATCACCGAGGCGGAACCCGCTTCCGCCTCAGCACGCCCACCGTCGCACGGCTCTCACAGGCGCGCCGATGATTACTCTCCGTAGCAGAACATACACACGTAGAGATCGATTTCAGGTGGTGACACGACGGTTGACGCTGCCGAGCCGGGTCAGGCGGCTCACGGCCTCGTCGATGACCGCGTCCTGCTTACAGAAGGCGAAGCGGACGAAATGACTGCCGCGCTCAGGGTGGGCGTAGAAGACCTGGGTGGGGATGGCGACCACGCCCGCCAGGGACGGCAGTTCGCGGGTGAGGGCGAGACCGTCGGTGAAGCCGAGGGGGCGGATGTCGGTCTGGACGAAGTAGGTGCCCGCGGGACGGTAGACGCCGAAGCCCGCCGCCGAGAGCCCGGCCATCAGGCGGTCGCGTTTGGCCTGCAGGTCCGCCCGCAGGGAGGAGACCCAGCCGAGCTCGTGGCGCAGGCCGTGGGCGACGGCGAGCTGCCAGGGCGCGGCGGCGGTGAAGGTGAGGAACTGCTTGACGGTCTGGACGGCGCGGACGAGGTGGGCGGGGGCACAGACCCAGCCGGTCTTCCATCCCGTCACAGAGAAGGTCTTGCCCGCCGAGGAGATCAGCACGGTGCGGTCGCGCATGCCGGGGAGGGTCGCCAGGGGGATGTGCTCGACGCCGTCGAAGGTGAGGTGCTCGTAGACCTCGTCGGTGACGGCGATCAAGTCGCGTTCCTGGCACAGGAGGGCGATCTCTTCCAGTTCGGCGCGCGTGAAGACCGTACCGGTGGGGTTGTGCGGGGAGTTGACGAGGATCGCCCGGGTGCGCGGGCCGGCGGCGGCACGCAGCTCCGCGGGGTCGAAGGTGAACCGGCCCTCGACCGGGCGCAGGGTGACCGGGCGGAGCACGGCTCCGGCCAGGGCGACGGAGGCGGCGTAGGAGTCGTAGTACGGCTCGAAGGCGATCACCTCGTCGCCGGGCTCGCACAGCGCCATGATCGCCGCCGCGACGGCCTCGGTGGCGCCGACCGTGACAAGGATCTCGCCGTCGGGGTCGTAGACGAGGCCGTAGTGGTCCTTGCGGTGCCCGGCGACGGCCTGGCGCAGCTCGGGGACGCCGGGGCCGGGCGGATACTGGTTGAAGCCCTCGCGGATCGCCGACACCGCGCGCTCCAGCATCGCCGGGGGCCCGTCGGTGTCGGGGAAGCCCTGTCCCAGGTTGATCGAGCCGGTCCGTACGGCCAGCGCCGACATCTCAGCGAAGATCGTCGTACCGAACTCGCGCATCCGCGCCACCAAGGGGTCGCTC
The DNA here is from genome assembly GCF_044741965.1 of Streptosporangium sp. NPDC087985. Classification (NCBI taxonomy): domain Bacteria; kingdom Bacillati; phylum Actinomycetota; class Actinomycetes; order Streptosporangiales; family Streptosporangiaceae; genus Streptosporangium; species Streptosporangium sp. NPDC087985. The sequence goes on along the minus strand of NZ_JBIUTQ010000003.1, from coordinate 216,650 downwards.
ACACGCCCCAGCGTAACCGGGACGCCGCCCGGACGGTCTCGGGCGGGGGCGCTCTCGCCTCCTCCCTATGGTGACGTCGCGGAGCCTCCTCGGCTGTTACGGTTTCCGGGGCGCGAGGAGGGGGCGTGACGGTGCTGGTGATCCATGGGGCCTGGGCCGGCGACAGGCTGGTGCTCTGGGCGGAGGATGCGGCCGGTTCCGCCTCCAGCACCTCCCGGGCGAAGATCCGCCCGCATCCGTTCGCGGCTCCGGCGCCGGCCATGGCCGACGATCTGGCGCTCTGGGGAGACGCCGCCGTGACGGCCGTGGGCAAGGCCGCCGCGCAGGAGCTCGTCCTGCTCCTGCCGAGCGCGGCGCGGAGCCCGCTGCCCTCCCCCGAGGCCGGGATGGAGATCGCCGCCCGGCAGCCGAAGATCGGTTCCTGGCGGGTGCCCGCGCTGCTGGTCGAGCCGGACGCGGCGCTGTGCCTGCTCGACGCCGTCGACGAGATGACCCATCTCCCCGCGGAGACGTACGGACCCGGCGAGTCCCCTGACGGAGAAGATCTGCGGGCGCCGGTCCCGGCAGCCTCGCTGCGCTACCTCGCCATCGTCGCGGCGTACGCCCGTGACCTGGTCCGTCGCGGCCGGGTGCTGCCCCAGCTCGTCGCCGAGGACGAGGGCTACGCCGCGCGGTGGCGTCCCGTGCTGACCGGCCCCCACGCCGCCCGCTTCCGCGAGCTCGCCGCCGCGATGCCCCCGGTCTGCCGGGCCGTCACCAAGGAGCGGCCCTCGGCCCACGTGCTGGTCGAGGCGCTGGCCGGGCTGGCCGACGCGGCGGTACGGCAGGCACTCCCCGACCGTCTGCTCGGCGGGCACCGGCCGGGGCTGCGCGCTCCCCTCGCGGACCGCTGGATGGTCGCCCTCACCGGGGAGAACGCCGTGCTTCCCGGCCTGACGCGGGCCGCGGCCGGCAAACTGGCCGAGCCGCTCCAGGAGTGGTTCCGGTCGGCACACCGGCTCGACGGCCCGGTCCGGGTGTGTTTCCGCCTGACCGAACCCGAACCCGAACCCGAAATCGGGCCGGGAGGTGACCTCGTCGCGGAGTACGGCGGCCGCCCGGCGCAGCCGCCGGACGGCTCCCGCTGGCGGGTGGAGTTCGCCCTCCAGTCGTCGGAGGACCCGAGCCTCTACCTGCCCGCGCCGCTCATCTGGGCGGGTGAGACCGCCCCCGGTCTGCCCGGCCGCCCCGACGAGACGCTGCTCGCGGGACTCGGCCGGGCGGCCCGGCTCTACCCCGCGGTGGAGAGGGCGCTGCGCGATCCCCGGCCGTCGGAGCTGGTCCTCGACACGGCGGGCGCGTTCACGTTCCTCCGCCAGGCGGCCCCGCTGCTCCAGGCGGCCGGATTCGGCGTGCAGCTGCCCGCCTGGGCCGGCGCGACGCGACTGGGGCTCAAGCTGACGGCCCGCTCGCAGCAGACCGGCCCGGGAGCGGCCGCCGGCCAGGGGTTCGGGCTGCACCAGCTGGTGGACTTCCGGATGGACCTGGCGATCGGCGACGAGACGATCAGCGAGGAGGAACTGGCCGAGCTGGCCAGGCTCAAGGTGCCGCTGGTCCAGGTGCGGGGCCGCTGGGTCGAGCTGGACGACCGGCAGCTCGGTGCCGCGCTGAAGGCGGTCGAGCGGCGCCGGACGGGAGAGATGACGGTCGGCGAGGTGATCCAGGAGGTCGTCCACAGTGGCGACGACGAGTTGCCGGTCGTCGGAGTGGACGCCGACGGTCTCCTCGGCGACCTGTTGTCCGGCGAGGCCGACCGCCGCCTCGAACCGACCGCGACTCCGGCCGGTTTCCACGGCGCGCTCCGGCCGTACCAGGAGCGCGGGCTGTCCTGGCTCAGTTTCATGTCGGATGTCGGACTCGGCGGCATCCTCGCCGACGACATGGGGCTCGGAAAGACCGCCCAGACCCTGTCCCTGCTCCTCAACGAGCGCACCGCGGGGGGCCGACCGGGGCCGACGCTGCTGGTCTGCCCGATGTCGCTGCTCAGCAACTGGCAGAAGGAGGCCGCCCGGTTCGCCCCGTCGCTGGACGTCTACCTGCACCACGGCACCGCCCGGCTGCGCGAGGAGGAGCTGGCCCGGCGGGTGGAACAGGCGGATCTCGTCCTCACCACGTATGGCACCGCCCTGCGGGACCGGGAGGTCCTGACCGGCCTCACCTGGGCGCGGGTCGTCTGCGACGAGGCGCAGGCCATCAAGAACAGCGCCGCCAGGCAGGCGCAGGCCGTACGGGCGCTGCCGGCGAGGAGCAGGTTCGCGCTGACCGGCACACCGGTCGAGAACCACCTGGCGGAGCTCTGGTCGCTCATGGAGTTCTGCAACCCCGGCCTGCTCGGCTCGGCCAAGGCGTTCCGGACGCGTTACCAGGAGCCGATCGAACAGGACGGCGACGTGACGGCGACCGCCGCGCTCCGGCGCGCCACCGGGCCGTTCGTGCTGCGGCGTCTCAAGACCGACAAGACGATCATCTCCGACCTGCCGGACAAGATGGAGATGAAGGTCTGGTGCACCCTCACGCCCGAACAGGCGACCCTCTACCAGGCCGTGGTCACGGACATGATGAACAAGATCGCCAGCAGCGAGGGCATCGAGCGGCGCGGCAACGTGCTCGCGACCATGACGAAGCTCAAACAGGTCTGCAACCATCCGGCGCACCTGCTCAAGGACGGATCGCGGCTGCCCGGCCGGTCGGGGAAGCTGGCCCGGCTGGAGGAGCTGGCCGAGGAGATCGTCAGCGAGGGCGACAAGGCCCTGGTGTTCACCCAGTACGCCGAGTTCGGCACGCTGCTCCAGCCGTACCTCGCGGCGCACCTGGACCGCCCGGTGCTCTGGCTGCACGGCGGGCTGCCGAAGAGGCAGCGGGACGCGCTGGTCGAGCGGTTCCAGGACGACGACGAGCCGATGCTGTTCCTGCTCTCGCTCAAGGCCGCGGGCACCGGGCTCAACCTGACCGCGGCCAACCACGTCGTCCATGTGGACCGGTGGTGGAACCCCGCGGTGGAGAACCAGGCGACCGACCGGGCGTTCCGGATCGGCCAGACCAAGAACGTGCAGGTCAGGAAGTTCATCTGCGTGGGCACCCTGGAGGAGCGGATCGACGAGATGATCGAACGCAAGAAGGCGCTCGCCGAGCGCGTCGTCGGCACCGGCGAGGACTGGATCACCGACCTGTCCACCAGCCAGCTACGCGAGCTGTTCCGCCTGGGGCCGGAGGCCGTCTCGTGAGCGAGCGGATCTACGGGGGCCACGTGTTCCGGGGACATGCCTGCGGACCGACCGGCGGGGAGGCGGCATGAGCGGGAGTGGCTGGTTCGAACCCTCACGGCCGATCCGGGTCGAGGGTGGCATCCAGGTGCGCAGCAGGCGGGGCTCGATCGGCGAGCAGTGGTGGTCGCGCCGGTTCATCGACGTCCTTGAGCGTGTCTGCGACGGAGGCAGGCTCAGCAGGGGACGCTCGTACGCGCGCTCCGGCCAGGTCCTCGACCTGGCGCTCGGGCCCGGGCTGGTCACGGCGCGGGTCCAGGGGTCGAGGCGCACCCCGTACCGGGTCAAGGTCGAGATCACCGCCTACCAGGCGGACCAGTGGCACAAGCTCGCCGGGGCGCTGGCCGCCCAGGCCCTCTACCGCGCCAAGCTGCTCGCCGGGGAGATGCCGCCGGAGATCGAGGACGTCTTCCGCGAGTGCCACCTGCCGCTCTTCCCCGACCAGCGCGGCCTGGACATGAGCTGCTCGTGTCCCGACTGGGGTTTCCCCTGCAAGCACCTGTCCGCCGTGCTGTACGTCCTGGCCGAGAGGTTCGACGACGACCCGTTCCTGGTGCTGGCCTGGCGGGGCATCGCCAAGGACGCCCTGCTCGACGCCCTCCGCGAGACGGGCGGCGGCGCCGCGACCGGTACCGGCGGCACCGGGCCGGGCCTGTTCGACGTGGCCGACGCGCCGTTCGCCGACCGGCTGGCCGCCTTCTACGAGCCGGGAGTCTCCCCGGCCCGGCTGCGCGACCGGACCGGACTGCCCGCCGCCCCGTCCGACCTGCTGCTGCGTACCCTCGACCCGCCACCGATCAAGGCGCGGTACATCCCGATTCTGGATCTCCTCCGGCCTGCCTACCGGACCTTCGCCGAGAACGACGAGACCTGAGCCGGGCCGTCACCGTGTAGTTCCCGCACCTGGACCGCCCCTGTCGCATCCCGGATGCAGGACCTCCACGAGCGACGGAAAACACCCCTTTTGGCAGGGGTCACATATGCAGGGTTGCTTATGTGGTGGTACGTCTATTTGCTGTGACCCGAAGGCTTCACGAACTGGACGCGCTCCGCGGCTTCGCAGTGTGCGGGATCATGGTGGTCAACACCTGGCAGCACACCCGCGAGCACCTGCTGGTCCCGGACCGGAACACCGTCGACTGGGTGGTCGACAACCTGCTGCAGAGCAGGTTCTATCCGATCTTCTCGTTCCTGTTCGGGCTGAGCTTCGTCCTCTTCCTGCGGTCCGCGGCCGACCGGACGGACCATCCCCGGACGGTACTGCTGCGCCGGCTGGCGGTGCTGGCGTGTATCGGCCTGGCCCATCAGCTCGTGAACCCGGGCGAAGTACTCCTGCCGTACGCGATCTTCGGGACGCTGGTCCTGCTGCCCGCCTCCTCCCTGCCCCGGCCGGCGGTGCTGGTGCTCGGGGTGGCCGTCACGGCCTGGGCGGTGCATGAGGGAGGCGGGATGAAACTCATCCCGGGACTGTTCCTGCTGGGCATGGCGATGATGGAGTATCCCCCGCCCGAGTGGCTGCTGCTGCCCGCCTTCGTGACCGCCACCGCCCTGGCGGTGGCAGTCGGCTACCTGTGGGTACGCACCACCGCCGACCCCGGCCTCTTCTACCGGGGCACCTACCCCGCCGCCGGGCTGGCCGCCGCCACGGCGTACTGCACTGGGCTGCTCCTGCTCCTACGGACCCGGGCGGGCGGCGCGCTGCTGAAGGCCCTGGCCCCGCTCGGCCGGATGGCGCTGACGAACTACCTGGTCAGCACCGTGGTCATCCTGCTGTCGCTACCGTTGCTCACCGCCGACCCGACCCGCCTCACCGGGGTGGCACTGGCCGCCGGCGTGCTGGTGCTCCAGGTGGTGTCCAGCCGGATGTGGCTGGCCCGGTTCCGCTACGGCCCGCTGGAATGGGTGTGGCGCCGTCTCACGTGGATGGAACCGGTGCCCGGCCGCCGGATAGGGTCGGACACGTGACGCGCATCGCCCTGTGCCAGATCCCGGTCTCCACCGAGCCCGCCGCCAACCTGCACCGCGCCCGGGAGGCGCTGGAACGGGCCGCCGCAGACGGCGCCGATCTGGCGATCTTCCCCGAGGCCACGCTCACCCGGTACGGCCGGCAGATCACCAAGCTGGCCGAGCCCCTGGACGGACCCTTCGTCACCGGCCTGGCCGAGTCCGCCAGGGCGCACGGCCTGGCCGTGATCGCGGGAGTGTTCGAACCGGGAGAGAGCCGGACGGGCGACGCACCGCGGGCCGGCGACGCGTTCCGGGGCAATGGCCCTCCCCTGACCGGGGACGCCTCCGGAGGCGACGGCGCCCCCCGGGTGTACAACACCGCGGTGGCCATCGGCCCCGACGGCACGATCAGGGCGGCCTACCGGAAGATCCACCTGTTCGACTCCTTCGGGGCCCGAGAGTCCGAGCTGGTCGAGCCGGGCTCCACCCCGGTCGTGGTGGAGCTGGCCGGGCTCCGGGTCGGCCTGGTCACCTGCTACGACATCCGCTTCCCCGAGCTGACCCGGGCGCTGGTGGACCGGGGGGCCGACCTGTTCGCGGTGATCGCCTCATGGGGGTCGGGGCCGATGAAGGAGGAGCACTGGGTGACCCTGGTCCGGGCCCGCGCGATCGAGAACACCACCTGGGTGGCCGCCGTGGGCCAGGCCCCCAATCCGGAGGTCCGTGACGGGTTCGGGATCGGCCGGAGCATGCTGGTCGACCCGATGGGCGTGGTCCGCTCCGACCTGGGGCCCACACCCGCCGTGCAGACGTGCGGAGTGGACCCTCAGATCACGATTGCTACCCGGAATGCCCTACCGTGCCTGGAACACCGGCGGCTCCAGGTCGGCAGATCGTAAAATACGACGGTGAGTGAGCCACCTGGGCGTAGAACGCAGATGCAGAAGGTCATCCCGCCTCGGCTGCTCGTGCCCTATCTGGCCGGCAGGCGGACGGTGATCTCGGGATATGTCTACCGTGTGCAGGACTGTTCCCGCCTGACCACCCCCACCCAGCTGTTCATGGGCCTCGACCTGGGGTTCGACGGCTCGGAGCTGACCGTCACGGTCCCGGAGATCTATCTCATGCGCTGGTTCGCCCGCGACATGGACAGCTACGCCGTGCCGTACGGCCCGCACATGGGCGGCGACTGGAACGATTCACCACCGTTCGCCGGAAACGGCTTCACCACCTCGCGTGAGCACGTCGTTCCGCAGTTCCACACCACGCCGGTGCCCATCCCGGCGGGGGCGGAGATCATCCATGTGACCGCCGAAGCGGAGCGCCTCTTCGGTCTCTACGACGGACTGAGCTGGAGGCCGGCCTCATGAGCCCAGAGATCGAGCCGGTGGCCTCGGGCTTCGTCGCCCACTACGCCGATCGGACCTACGCCGCCGCCCTCGGCCCGGAGAGCGATGAGGTGGTGCTGTTCAACGAGGAGGCCCAGGAGGGCTTCGAGGCCGCCTCGGGCTACTGGCGGACGGTGGTCTCCCGCGCGGACCTCGACTGGCTGGTGCTGGTCCGCACGGTCGGCGCGTTCGGCGGCGAGCCGTGTCTCATCCTCGACATCTCGGAGGAGAACGGCGAGGAGAGTCTGCACATCGCCTACACCGGCCACAGCGGGGTGAAGGCCGAGGCGCTGGGTTACTGGATGGTCGACCACGGCGCCTACGAGGTCGTCGTCCCCCGCGAAGAGGTCTTCTCCCTCCGGATCGAGCGCGTACCGATCCCCCTGTCACCGTCGCAGTCGGAGCCATAGGCCGGGGTGAATTCGCGCTCCTCCTCAGCCCCTGCCGAGCGTCCGGTAGCGGGCCAGGCGGGCGGCGAGACGGTCTGCGGGGGGCCGCCTCAGCAGGCCGGCGATCTCGTGTTCGAGGGCGCCGGCCACCCGGCGGCAGAAGGCCTCGGGCTCGTAGGCGGCGTCGGGGCGCTCCGGGATGATCCGGTCCACGATGCCGTCCCGCCGCAGGTCGGTGGATTTCACGCCCTGCGCGGCGGCAGTCTCCGAGGCGAAGTCGATGCTCCGGTACAGCAGCGCCGAGGACCCCTCCGGGGGCAGCGGGGACAGCCAGGCGTGCTGGGCGCAGAGCACCCGGTCGGCCGGGAGGAGGGCGAGGGCGGCGCCGCCCGCTCCCTCGCCGAGCAGCAGGCAGACGGTCGGGGCGTCGAGCACCACCAGATCGGCCAGAGACCGGGCGATCTCCGCGGCCAGGCCGCCCTCCTCCGCCGCCTTGGACAGCGCGGCTCCGGAGGTGTCGACCACGGTGACCAGCGGCAGGCCCAGCTCGACGGCCAGGCGCATGCCACGCCGGGCGACCCGGAGCCCTGCCGGGCCGAGCGGGGTCACGACGTGCCGGCGGCCGCGGTCCTGGCCGAGCACGACGGCCGGAGCCGCGCCGAACCGGGCCAGGGCGAGGAGCATGCCGGGGTCGTTCTCGCCCTCGCCGGTGCCGTTGAGCGGGGTGACGTCGGAGGCGCCGAGCTTGAGCAGCGCCCGCACGCCGGGACGGTCGTCCCGGCGTGAACGGCTGATCGCGTCCCACGCCTCGATCGGCTGGATGTGCTGGTCCGGCTCGGGCCCGATCTCCAGTCCCTCGCGCGGAGCGCACAGGACGGCGAGCGTCCGGATCGCGATGTGCCGCGCGTCCTCGGCCGAGACGACGGCGTCGACCAGGCCGTGGGCGAAGAGGTTCTCGGCGACCTGCACGCCCTCCGGGAAGGGGTAGCCGTGCAGCGACTCGAACACCCTCGGCCCGAGGAACCCGATCAGCGCGCCCGGCTCGGCGGCGGTGACGTGTCCCAGCGAGCCCCAGGAGGCGAAGACCCCGCCGGTGGTCGGGTGGCGGAGATAGACGACGTACGGCAGGCCGGCGGCGCGGTGTGCGATCACCGCGGCGGTGATCTTCACCATCTGGGTGAAGGCCAGCGCGCCCTCCTGCATCCGGGTGCCTCCGGAGGCCGGGGCGGCCAGCAGCGGGAGCCGCTCGGCCGTGGCCCGCTCGATCGCGGCGGTGAGCCGCTCGGCGGCGGCCACCCCGATCGACCCGGCCAGGAAGGAGAACTCGCTGGCGACGACCGCGACCCGGCGCCCGTCGAGCAGGCCCTCGCCGGTGACCACCGATTCGTCGTAGCCGGTCCTGACCCGTGCCTTCGCCAGCTCCTCGGCGTAGCCCGACCCCGGCGCGGCCGGATCGGCGGGCGTCTCGTCCCACGACCGCCACGTCCCCGGGTCGAGGACGGTCTCGATCAGGGTGCGGGCATCAGGCCGGACGCGGCTCATCCCCTGGCTCCGCAAGGAGGGTTCCGCCGGGGGCAGGTTCTCATCCTTCACCCTCCTCCAGCCATGCGAGGATCTCGTCGTTGTGCTGGCCCAGAGCGGGCGGGGCCTCATGGTGGACGTGGGGCTCGCCGTCGAAGCGGAGCGGCGGGCCGGGCAGCTCGATGGGGCCGAGCACGGGATGGTCCACCTCGACGAGCAGGCCCTGGGAGCGGGTCTGGTCCCAGGCGTAGACCTCGTCGATGGATCTGATCGCCCCGGCGGGCACGCCGATCTCGCCGAGCGCGGCCAGCCAGTGGGCGCGGTCGTGCTTGGCGAGCACCCGCTCCATGTCGGCGATCAGCTCATCCCGGTGTGCGAATCTTTCCCTATTTACCGCATATTTCGAGATATCTGGATCGATGTTCAGCAGGACGGCCACCTTCCGCCACTGCGTGTCGTTCGCCACCGCGATCTGGATCATGCCGTCGGCGCAGTGGAACGCGCCGTAGGGGGCGATGGAGGCGTGGTGGTTGCCACCTGCCGTGGGCACCCGGCCTCCGACCGTCCAGGCCGTGCCGTGATAGGAGTGCACGCCGGTCACGGCGGCCAGCAGCGAGGTCCGCACGACCTTGCCCCGGCCGGTGCGCTCGCGCTCGTAGAGGGCGGCGACCACACCGTAGGCGCCGTGGATGCCGGCGAGCAGGTCGGCGATCGAGGCGCCCACCCGGTAGGGCTCGTCGGCGGACGGTCCGGTGAGGCTCATCAGGCCGGCCTCGCCCTGGGCGATCTGGTCGTAGCCCGGCCGGCCGCCCTCGGGGCCGTCGTGGCCGAACCCGGTGATCGACAGGACGACCAGGCGGGGGTTGAGCTCGTGCAACCGCTCGACGGTGAAGCCCAGCCGGTCCAGGACGCCGGTGCGGAAGTTCTCGATCAGCACGTCGCTCCGCCGTACCAGCCGCTCGATCAGCACCTTGCCCTCGGCGGACTTGAGGTCGACGGTGATCGACTGCTTGTTGCGGTTGGCCGCGAGGAAGTAGGTGGAGATGTCGCCGTCGGGACCGACGAACGGCGGACCCCAGCCCCGGGACTCGTCACCCCCGCCGGGATGTTCCACCTTGATCACCCGGGCACCCAGGTCGCCGAGCATCTGCGCGGCATGCGGCCCCGCCAGGGCGCGTGAGAGGTCGAGAACAACGATGTCGCCAAGAGCTCCGGGCAAGATCAGCCTCCAATGGTGGTCGCCGAGCCTAGTCGAACCGGAGAGGGAAAAGCATTCCCGCTGATATCGGCCAGCCTGCCAGGCGGCCCGCGCCGCTCCGCATCCAGGTCCCGCACACGGAGATCATCCCAGGCCGGTCCCTCCCCCTCCAGCCCACCCCGCCGACCACCGGGCGGGAACCTGCCACCATGGACGGGTGACTACAGTCGTCTCCTTCGAGGATCTCGCCGGAACGGTCCGGGAACTGCCGCCGTCGTGCGGGCCGGTCAGGGTCGTCGCGGTGGACGGGCCGGGTGGGTCGGGCAAGACGACCTTCGCCGGACGGCTGGCACGGGCGCTGGACTCCCAGGTGATCCACAGTGACGACTTCCCCGTGCCGTGGGACGAGCCGCCCGTGACGTGGTTCAGACGCGTGGAGGAGCAGGTGCTCGGCCCGCTGGCGGCGGGGAGGCCCGGCCGGTACCAGCGCTACGACTGGGTCCACGGCACGTTCACCGACTGGGTGGACGTGCCGGTCGCCCCGGTGCTGCTCCTCGAAGGGGTGAGTACGGCCCGGCGCACCACCCCGGCCGCCCTCACCATCTGGGTGGAGGCACCCGACGAGCTCCGGCTGGCCCGCGCCCTGGCCAGGGACGGCGCCTCCTACGCACCGCAGTGGCGGGACTGGATGCGCGCCGAGGAGGAGTGGTTCACCGCCGACGCCACCCGCTCCCGCGCCGACCTCCTTCTCGACGGCGCCGCCGTCCCGGGCGAGTTCGTCAGGTTCTGACGCCGGCTCGAAGGCCGGCCGGGTACGGCTAGCGCGCGCCGGGGTCCGTGGTGCAGGGGGCGTCGCCGCAGACGTCGACCACCAGGCCGTCCCGGAGGAAGTGGGCCTTCTGCACGCGGGCCCTGGGATCGTTACGCGGGTCCTCATGGGGGTCGCGGCCGTACTGCGGGCCCAGCGGCGGGATGTTGGTCACCGGGGGCGCGGGAGTCCCGCTGTCCCAGACGACCATCGCCGAACCGGCGTACGGCCTGCGGGGCATGGGCCTGATCCCCCAGTACGGTGCCAGGTCGGGGCTGCGCCCGGCGGCGACGGCGGGCTGGTGGATCCGCGCCCCGATCGTGCGGGCCTCCACCTCGGCCGTCACCGTGGAGACCTGGTGGTCGCCGAAGGCGACGTGCAGCAGCACGCGGTGGTATGGCGAACCGGGCAGCGGATCGTCGGCCAGGTGCTGGGCGTAGCCGTCCGTCTCCGCCCGGTCCCAGAGCATCTGGAGCAGCCCGAAGCAGACCTGCTGGGTCAGCCTGTCGGGGTAGGCGCGGTCCATGAGCTGCTGGAACGGCTGGAAGTCCACGCTGCGGTTGAGCAACGTGCCGTAGTTCATCCCCGGCACGCCGAGCACGGCGTTGCGCACATCGGGCGAGACGGCGACCAGGGCACCACCCGCGATGGCCCCCTGGCTGTTGCCGTCGTAGGCGAGAGAGGCCCGCCAGTCGATCAGCGGCCTGCTCCGTCCGTCCTGGAAGGCCGCGTGGCCGGTGAACCCGTCCCGAGTGATCATCGTCCGGCCGAGGAGGACGAAGTTCAGCAGGCTCTGCTGGAGCCGGTCGGTGACCGTGCCGAACCGGGAGAGGTCTCCGAACACGCCCGCCACGTGCTGGACGTCCTCATCGGACATGCCGATCCACCTGGTGGCGCAGAACACGAAGTTGTGCTCCCCGGCCATCGCCCGCACGTTGCCGGCGCGGACCTCGGTGGCCTTGCCGAGCAGGCCGTGGCCGTACAGGGAGGGACGCGCGGGCCGGGTGAACGCCGAGCGCGGGATCTCGCACTGGTACTGCGCCTTCGCCGTGTCACCGAGCGGGCGCGGCAGCCCGTCGGGACCCCGGTTGAGGTTCGAGCCCGGCGGGCCGCCCGGCCTGTCGAGATAGTTCGGAACCAGGATCTCGCCGGTGACCTCACGGGCGATCCAGGGGTCCTGCTCGGCGGTGAGGTCGGTGACGGAGGTGACCGTGAACTTCGGCGAGCGGCCCTTGAGCGCGCGCAGTTCCTGGTCACGCATGGCCAGCACGGGACCGGCGATGCCCTGGTCACTGGCCACGGTGAAGTCCCAGGCCAGATGGAGCCCCCCGGGGTCCACCCCGGCCCTGGCGAGGTCGTCAAGCGTGCGGTGGAGCGCGCGCTGCCGCCCGGCGAGCGGATCACCCGCGGGGAGGTCGTCACCGAGGAGCCTGGTGAAGGTCTCCGGCGCGGTGAGGTCCTCACCCGCGGCGTTCCTCAGCCCGCGGAGCGCGACGGCGTAGCGGTGCCCCTCGCGGAAGTTCCTCGCCGGCCTGATGATCAGCGCCTGCCGGGCGGGGTCGGCGACGCCCGCATCGAGTTCCGCCCAGTACGGCCAGCGCTCCCCGGTCCGGGTGTCGACGATCACGATGGGGGCGTCGCGTCGCAGGGACCACCCGACATCGGTGACGGGTGCGGCGCCGGTCCTGGCCAGGTCGAGGCCGGGCACGTGGGCCAGGAGCGCCGAGCCCGGGGAGAAGCCGTCGGCCGCGTTCCACTGGGCGGGATCGATCGGCGTGCCCGCCGCGTTGCGGGGCATGGCCTCGGCGGCGAGGTTCACCCGCAGCCCGGTGCGGGTGCGCGCGCCCGTGGTGAACCAGTTGTTGGGGAAGGGCAGCAGGCACTCGGTGCCCGCGATCGGGTCGCACCCGCCCCCGGCCGGTGGCACCAGGGCCGGGATCGTCGAGGCCGGGGGTGCAGCACCGGTCGCGGAGCCGGCCCACGCCGGTACGGCCGCCGAGGTCACGGCCAGCACGGAAGCCACCAGCATCGCGCGCAGACGCATGCGCCCCTCCTCGGACCTCATATGGATCTAGGCGCAGCAGACCCCAGGACGGCGCAGCCGTCAATGGATAGCCGGAACATGGTCTAAAACGTCACGTTTCCCAGATGGCCGGCATCGTTGAAAACCTCCGGCCGCGCCCCCCGCCAGATGGAGATCGAGGCGTTATGGACCGGGATAAACGCGTCCAAGGAGGCCAGGGGGATCCCCTCGAGGACGTGCTTGACCATCAGCACCACCGCATCGTGGGCGATGACCAGCACACGCCGGTCCGCGCATTCGGCGTGCAGGTCCGCAAGGACCTCCCGTACCCGGTCGGCGACGTCGGGAATGCTCTCTCCCTCCGGTGCCCGGTGGCTGTATCGCCGCGAGATCAGACCCTCGGCCTGCTCGGGAAACCGCTCCCTGATCGCCGCCAGGTTCATCCCCGACAACGCACCCATCTCCCGGTCCCCGAGCCGTGCCTCCAGCCGGAACTCCGGAACCACGTCCAGCTCGGCCGCGACCAGCTCCCAGGTCTGCACGGCCCGCCGGTACGGCGAGCACCACACCGCTTCCGGCGTCTCCCCGGTGGCCAGACGTCTTCCCAGCTCCGTGGCCTGCTTTCGGCCAAGCGGGCTGAGCGAGACATCGCGGTCGGACCCCGGCAGGACGATGGCCGCCCCGGTGGCCTCAGCCCTGTCGAAGGCCGCGTTGGACTCACTCTGGCCGTGCCGTACCGCGGTGATCATGGAGGGCATTCCTCCAGAGAACCGCGCCACCACCGCATTGACAAGGCTTGACTTTTATTGACATCCACCTTCAACGTTCCACGGATCAAGGCGGGCTGCCGCAGGGCCGCCTTGGCCCGGCCCAGAGCAGAACAGGCGCTCCATAGCCGGCTCCTGCGGGCGCACGCTGTCCAGCGGGACGGGCGGGGCGCTTCTCTCCAGGACGGATCACGCTCTGCCCAGTATGAGGTCCGCGGCATGCCAGGCCATCGCCATGACAGGGCCGTTCAGATTGCCCGACACCATCGTCGGCAACACCGAGCAGTCGACGACCCGTAGGTTATCGACGCCTCTCAGGCGCAACTGGGAGTCCACCACGTCCTCGTCACCCGGCCCCATGGCGCACGTGCCGATCGCGTGGTAGCCGCAGTAACCCCCGTCCAGCGCGGCATTGATGACGTCCTCGTCCGACCGAACCCCGACGCCGGGAAAAGTCTCCTCCATCAGCCGCGCCGCGATCGGCTCCTGGGTGAAGAACTCACGCATCCGGCGGAGCAGGTCGACGCCCACCCGGCGATCATGGTCGGAGCCGAAGTAGTTGGGGTCGACACGCAACGGCGCGTCCGGATTCGCGGACGTGATCGCCACGCTTCCTTCCGCTGTCGGGCGGAGCACTTCGGCGACGACCGACAGTCCAGGCTGCCTCTCGACGGTGACCGTCTCACCCGCCCGATACGTCGCCACCGACCACGGTCCCATGAGCAACTGAGCATCCGGCCGGTCCAACTCGGGGCGGGTCTTGAGGAAGGCGATCACATCGTATGCGGGTGCGGCGAGGGGACCCTTCCGATTCAGCAGGTACTTCAGCGCGGTAACGCCCTGCCTGGCCGGCGTGGAGAGCATGCGGTTGTAGCCGAGGTTCTCCTTCAGCCGGAACTTCAGGGCAAGGCATCGGTGCTCACGCATGTGCGCGCCGACCCCCGTCCGCTCCAGGCGGACCTCCACCCCGGCGGCACGCAACACATCGGACGGCCCGATTCCGGACAGCTGCAGCAGTTTCGGGGTGCCCAGACTGCCGAGCGACAGGACAACCTCGCGACGGGCGTGGTACTCCACCATGCCGCCCTTGGCGTTTCGAGCGCGGACACCGATGACCTTGTCGCCATCGAACAGCAACTCCGTCACCAGCATGCCGGTGACGACGGTCAGATTCGGCCGGTCGCGCAGGGGGTGCAGGAACGCCCTGGCCGCGCTGAACCTCCGCCCGTCCTTGATGGTCGCCATCGTGTGCCCGATGCGCTCGTCGTCGGACTCGTTGACATCCGGCATGGCAGTCAGGCCGAACGCGGTCCCTGCGGCGATCATCTCCTCGCACAGCGGATCCGGATCGCGCGGAAGGGACACATGCAACGGTCCGCCCACGCCTCGGGTTTCCGACGCGCCCAGCGCGTTGTCCTCGATGGCACGGAAGATCGGCAGGATGGTGTCCCAGCCCCAGCCCGGGTTGCCCAGCCGCACGAGCTCGTCGTAGTCGGCGCGCTGGCCACGGTTGTACACCATCCCGTTGACCGAACTGGACCCGCCGAGGACTTTGCCACGGGGCCAGATCTCGGACTGCCCGCTCGGGCCGAACGGACGGGTCGGGTAATGCCAGACCTTCGTCGGGTCGTCGAAGAGCTTCCCGAAGCCCTTGGGAATGTGGTAGAGCGGATTGCGGTCAGAACCGCCCGCCTCGATCAGCAGCACACGGATTTTCGGGTCTTCGGACAATCGGTTCGCCAGCACGCACCCGGCCGATCCGGCCCCGACGATCAAATAATCTGTCACGGACATTATCGTCTTATATCCGGCAATAAACCGTGCGGTTCTGTCGACTGTTCCCGAACTGCCGCGACCAACGAGCGGATCACCCCATTCATGCCGGCGGACCTGATGCAGCGTCTGCTCAGCGGTGACATTCCCGTGGAACCGGTCACACCAGTTACTTAATATGATCAATTCGTCACGCGAAGTCCACCTCGGCGTACGGCAGGCCGCCCGACAACGACGGGAAGCCCGGGCCGCGGTCGAAGAAGGGGCTGTCGGCTACCAGGAGGGCCCGGAGTTCGGCGCGGCGCTCGGCGGTGGCCTCGGCGTCGACGTGGAAGTCGTCGCGGGAGCCGTACAGGATCACCCCGTAGTCGTCACGGGCGCCCTCGACCGAGACCTTGCCGTCGCGGACGTCGGCGGCCACGGCCTCCGGCGAGCGGTCCAGCGGGGAACCCCAGCCGCCGCCTCCGGTGGTGCGCACCCGGATGACCTCGCCGGCGCGGACCGGCGAGTCGTCCACCAGGCCCTCCATCTCCCGGCCCTCGATCTCCACGACGAACGGCCGCCCCGCCCGCCCGCCGTTCACGCCCCAGCAGGACAGGATCGAACGGTCGGCGATGGACATGAACGAGGCGTCGCGCAGCATGCGCAGGTGCTTGTCGTAGCCGAGACCGCCCCGGTAGAGGCCGGGGCCGCCGGAGTCGGCGGCCAGGCCGAGCCGTTCGACCCGGAACGGCCAGCGGGACTCGGCGAACTCGACCGGGATGTTGCGCGAGTCGGGGACGACGTGGATGGTGTCCTCCCCGTCGGCGTACCACCGGCCGCCGGAACCGCCGCCCAGGACCTCTCTCATCAGGTACGGCATGCCATCGGCGTCGTCGCCGTAGACACCGGTGTAGCGGATGGTCTCCTGGTCGGCGGGCATCCGTCCGCCGGTGGCCTTGGCCAGCACCCCGGCCAGCACGCCGAGCAGCCGCAGGATCACGAACGTCCGGGCGTTCGTGGGCGCCGGGAAGATCGGGGTGAGCAGCGTCCCCTTCTCCGGGAACCTCATCTCGATGAGCGGGACGACCCCCTCGTTGACGTCCAGCTCCGCCATCCGCTCGGGGGTCTCGGCCAGGTTGCGCAGGATCGGCGCGAGCCACTTCTTCAGGAACACCCCGTCGGCGTAGTCACCCGCGTGATTGATCGGCCCCTTGGCCTGCGGTGACGTACCGGTGAAGTCGATGACCAGCGGCGCCTCCGCGGAGTGGTCCACGGTGAGGGTGATCCGCTGAGTGTGCAGGCGGGGCTCGTCCACGCCGTCGTGCTCGGCGTAGTCCTCCCACACGTGGGTGCCCTCGGGGATCTGGGCCAGCAGTTCCCGGCGGAACGTCTCGGTGGTCTTGGAGATGATCGCGTCGAAGCACGCCTCGACCGCCTCGCGCCCGTAGCGGTCGAACAGCTCCCCCAGCCGCCGCGCGCCCATCAGGCAGGCCGAGCACTCGGCGTCCAGGTCTCCGGCGAGCGAGTCGGGCATCCGCGAGTTGCGCGTCATGATCGTGAGCGCCGCCCGGTTGGGCACGCCCCGGTCCCACAGCTTGATCGGCGGGACCATGAGCCCCTCCTCGAACACGCTGCGCGCGTGCGAGGGCATAGATCCGGGGACCGCCCCGCCGATGTCGTCGTGGTGGCCGAACGCCTGCACGAAGGCGACCACGGCACCGTCGTGGAAGACCGGGACCGTCACGCACAGGTCGGGCAGGTGTCCGATGCCCCCCTCGGACAGGTAGACGTCGTTGTGGAAGAACACGTCCCCGGGGTTCATCTCCTCGACCGGGAAGTCCCTGACGACAGGCTGGACCAGCGCCGAGTAGGACCTGCCGGTCAGCTTGCGCAGCCGTACGTCGTGGATGCCCGCCCGGAAGTCGTGCGCATCGCGGATCATCGGCGAGCGGGCCGTGCGCGCGATGGCGGTCTCGACCTCCTTCTCCACCGAGGCGAGCGTGCCCTCCACGATCTCCACCAGCACCGGGTCAGCCACGGCGCACCTCCAGATTTCCGAACTCGTCCATGGTCGCGGTGAAGCCGGGGTGCACCGGCAGTGTGGAGCCGTACTCCTCGATGACCGCCGGGCCGCGGACCACCGATCCGGCGGTCAGGTCCGCGCGGTGGTAGATCGGGGTCGGCCCCCACCCGTCGTAGAAGACCTCACGGGCCGTCACCGGCCGGGGGTCCGCCGTGCCGTACGGCCTGCGCCCGATGGCCGGGCGGGTGATCGGGCCGATTCCGGAGACGCGGAGGTTGACCCACTCGACGCCGTGCCGGGGGTCGTCGCGGTAGCCGTAGCCGTAGAGCCTCTGGTGCGCCTCGTGGAAGCGGTCCAGCACCTCGGCCCGCCACGCCTCGTCCAGCGGCCCGGCGGGGGCGGGCACCCGGACCTCGTAGGCCTGGCCGTAGTAGCGCAGGTCGGCGCTGCGCGCGTAGACGTGCGCCTCGGCGGTGAACCCCTCGCGGTCGAGCGCCTCGGCTGCCTGGTCCTCCAGGTCGCCGAAGATCTCCGCGGCGGAGTCGAGGGAGAGCTCGCGGGTGACGAAGGTACGGACGTAGTCGTTCTTGACGTCCACGGTGAGCAGGCCGAACGCCGACACGTTGCCCGGGTCGGGCGGGACGATCACCGACGGCAGACCGAGGATGTCGATCAGCCGGCAGACCAGCAGCGGGCCCGAGCCGCCGAAGGCGACCATCGGGAAGTCGCGCACGTCCAGGCCGCGCTTGACGGTGAGCTGGCGGATCGCGTTGGACTGGTTGAACGCGCTGATCTCCAGGATGCCGGCCGCGGTCCGCTCGAGGCTCAGCCCGACCTTGCCGGCCAGTGTCTCGATCCCCTGCCGGGCAGCGTCCGCGTCGAGCGGGATCTCCCCGCCGAGCAGGTGCGCCGGGACCCGTCCGAGGAAGACGTGCGCGTCGGTGACGGTCACCTCGGTGCCGCCCCGGCCGTAGCAGAGCGGGCCGGGATCGGCCCCGGCCGACTTCGGGCCGACCTTCAGCGTGCCCTCCGGCGAGATCCACGCGATGGACCCGCCGCCCGCCCCCACGGTGACGATGTCGATCATCGGGATCTTGCACGGGTAGCGGCCGACGCTCCCCTCGGTGGTCAGCGACGGCTCCCCGTCGACCACCACCGCGACGTCGGTGGAGGTGCCCCCGCCGTCCAGAGTGATCACCGACGGGTGCCCGGCGGTGGAGGCGATCAGCGCGGCGCCGAGCGCGCCCGCGGCGGGGCCGGAGAGCACGGTGGTGATCGGCTGGTGCACGACCTCGGCGGCGGACAGCACGCCGCCGTTGCTCTTCATCACCGAGAACGGCATGCCGAGGCGGCCCGCGAGACCGGCGATGTAGCGGCGCATGGTCGGCTTGACCGCGGCGTCCACCAGGGTCGTCACCGACCGCTCGTACTCGCGGTACTCGCGCAGCACGTCGCTGGAGATCGAGACGACCGCGCCGGGATGCTCCCGTTCGATGACCTCGCGCATGCGGATTTCGTGTGCGGGGTTGGCGTAGGAGTGCAGGAAGCACACGCCGATCGCGGTGATCTCCCGCTCCCGGAACCACCGGGCCGCGGCCACGGCCGCCGCCTCGTCGAACGGCCGGACCTCGGCACCGGTGTGGTCCAGGCGCCCGCCGACGGTCCTGACCCGGTGCACCGGCACGATCCGGGGCGGCTTCACCCAGAAGTAGGAGTTGCCGTACCCATCGGGGACGCTCTGCCTGGCGATCTCCAGGATGAACTCGAAGCCCTCGGTGGTGACGAAGCCCAGATCGGCGATGCGGTCCTCAAGGAGCTGGTTGGTGGCGACGGTTGTGCCATGCACGACCGCCGACACCGTCTCCAGGTCCGCCTCCCCCAGGACCTTCCGCACCCCCTCCATGAACCCGCCGGCCGGATCGGCGGGTGTGGAGGGGGTCTTGGTGGTGGTGATCTCACCGGTCTGCTCGTCCACCGCGACCACGTCGGTGAACGTGCCTCCGGTGTCGACACCTATACGGACGCTACGCATGTCCCCGTGTCTACCCAGTCCGGCGGAGTCCGCAAATCGGCGCACCCTGCCGAAGCTGAGCCACGTCCTTGGGCACTGTTAGCGGCGGCGAGGACCCATGATGGAGCCGATCACCGCGTCGGCGTCGTGCGCGTGCACCTTCGCGGCCAGCCGGATGGCCATCTCGTTCGCACGGCGCAGCTCAGCCTCGACCCGGTCCTTGCCGGACTGGCCGACCTGAACCCCGAAGTAGGCGCCGATGATCGCGCCCGAGACACCGACCAGGCCGGCGAAGGGGGCCGCGGACTCTCCGCTGCGGAACGCGACCACCACGAAGGCGAGGAGAAGGACGATCAGGCCCGTGACGACGACGTAGAACCCATAGCGCCAGCGGGCCGCCTCCGCCTGCGCGGCGACGGTCTCGTCCTCGGTCATCATCGCCGCCAGCGCGACAGGCATCTCGGCGGTCTCGGCCGAGGGCGGCATCGCCGGGGACGTGGCCGCAGGGATCTTGTTGAGGGGCGGGGCGGGGTTTTTACCGGTCGTCACAGACTCTCCCACTTTCGATAGACCAAAATGAATCTCCCATGCTTCTCGTAATAGAGCCAAGTCAGGCTATGTCACACAGGTTCACCACTCCTACCAGCGCACCGCCTGCCTAAACACTCCCGCCAGACCCACTAGGCTGACCCCCCGTGACCGAATCGTCTGCGCTCTCCGCCGTCCCCGTCGGATCCCGTGACGGAGTACTGCGCTTCTACTTCGGCCCGATGGACTGCGGCAAGTCCACGCTGGCCCTGCAGATGAACTACAACCACGGCCGCCAGGGCAGACGCGGTCTGGTGCTCACCAAGCACGACCGCTCCGGTGGCCCCCAGGTGACCAGCCGGATCGGCCTGGGCAGTGAGGCCATCGAGGTCGACGACGATCTCGACCTGGTGGCCCTGGTCCGCCGGCACCAGCGCATCGACTACGTGATCTGCGACGAGGCGTGCTTCTACACCGTCGACCAGATCGAGCAGCTCGCCGACCTCACCGACGACTTCGGCATCGACGTCTACGCCTTCGGCCTCGCCTCGGACTTCCGGTCACAGATGTTCCCCGCCGCCCAGCGCCTGTTCGAGCTGGCCGACGAGATCAGCCGCCTCCAGGTGGAGGTCCTGTGCTGGTGCGGCCGCCCCGGCCGCCTGAACGCCCGCGTGGCCGGCGGCAAGCTGGTCCGCACCGGCGAGCAGGTGCTCATAGGGGACACCGGCGACGACCCGATCCGCTACCAGGTGCTCTGCCGCCGCCACTACCGCGCCGGCGACCTCGGCCAGAACTGAGATCACTCACGACCGTCTGACGGGAACCACGCGCCTCGACGGGATGGCGCGGCTCCCGGCAGACAGTCTCCAGCCACCGGTGGGTGATGAACGGCGGACAGCGAACGGCAGGAGACGTCAAACAGCGCAGTAACCCTCGTCGTCGCAGGCGTCCCCCGCCGCGTTGGCAGCCTTGAGAGCCGGACTCTGACCGGTCCGCTCGGCAACCTCTTCCAAGGCGGCGAGCAGGGTGTCCTCCGGCTGGGCGCCGGAGACGGCGAACTGCCCCTCGAACAGGAACAGCGGCACCGAGCTGACGCCCAGGGCGCGGGCGCGCGACAGCTCCTCCTTCACCGCCGCCGCGCCGTCCTCGCCGTCGAGGTCGGCCCGGACGCCGATCTCGTCGGCCAGCCCGGCGAGCACCTCGCGCGAGCCGACGTCGAGGCCGTCGGTGAAGTGGGCCCGGAAGAGCGCGTAGATCGCCTCCTCCCCCTTGCCCTGCTCCCCGGCGAGCTGGATGAGACGGTGCGCGTCGAAGGTGTTGGCCTGGACCGAGTGGTCGAAATCCAGCGTCAGCCCGTCCCCGGCGGCGACGTCGGTCACGTGCCCGAACATCTGCGCGGCCCGCTCGGCCCCGCCGAACTTCGCCGCCGCCCATTTAAGGGTGGGCTCCCCGTTCGACTCTGCATCCGGCATGAGCTGGAACGGCCGGAACTCCACCTCCACCTCCCCGCCCCTGGCCCGGTAGCGCTCGACGGCGCGGGCGAAACGGGTGTGGCCGATGTAACACCAGGGACAGACGATGTCTGAGTAGATTTCAACCTTCACGCAACGCTACAACCAGCCCGGAGGCCCGCTGATTCCACCGCTGGGACCGCGCCACCCCGCCCGCTGTCTCCCCCACCTTTGCGGACCGATACGGAGGGTACCCAATTCGCCGTCGCGGACCTGGCGCATGACCGCTCGCAGGCGTTCTTCGCTCGCCAGGAGTTCCCGGGCCTCGCCGACGGGGAGCCGACCGGCCACGGTGAGCTCGACCCGCCGCCGCGAGCGGTCGAACAACTCGACGCCGGGCTGACCCATCTGAACCTCGACGGCACGCTGATCCGCACCGACCGGGTCGCCACCCCCGGGCCGAACGGCGCCGACCTGTGGTGGTCCGGCAAGCACAAGCACCATGGCGGCAACATCCAGGTCATCTCTGCCCCGGACGGCTGGCCGCTGTGGGTGTTGGTCGTACGGCCCGGCCGCGAACACGACATGACCTGCGCCCGGATTCACGGCCTGATGGACGTGCTGACGACCACCGCCGAGCAGGGCCTGCTCACCCTGGCCGATCTGGGCTACGAGGGAGCCCCCGAAGGGTTCCGCATCCCGACCAAGAAGCCCAAGGGCGGCGAGCTTACGAAGACCAGAAGATCTTCAACCAGGTCATCCGTGGCATCCACGGCATTGGCGAACGCGCGAACACGCTGCTCAAGACCACATTCAAGGCCATGCGCCGGGTCAGCCTCGACCCCGGCCGCATCACTCAAATCGCCGCGGCGGCCCTTCTCCTGCTGCAGTTGGAGTACGGACGGACCGTGTAACGCGATCACAGTCCGCACCCATCGGTTACCGGGAAAGGTTCACTGTCATCCAGGTCTTCCGACGTGCGGAACGAGCCCACGACAAACTGCGGCGCATACGCCGTCACCCTCCGGATCAGTCAGCGCGACGGCAAACGCCTTCGCGCTCCCCGCCCGCGTGAGTCCCCAGAAGAACCGGATCATGCGGTTCAGAGCATGCAACTTAGCAAACGGTTAGAAAGTACACATTGATCGCCTTCACTAGCAAGATCTACATAAGTAACAAATAAAACAGATCGCTGGATTCAAATCAGGAACGGTGCATTCTCACACGTACGCTTACTCACAGTAATAAATCGGAGATAATGCGAAGGGTGAACGGGAGTGACGGGTGACGCTTCTCCCGCCCGACGCGACTTCCGATATCCCAGTGAAACCGTACGGCGACCGTTGATCTTCAGGTCTGTCTATTCTGGTGAGACCGGCCAGGCACCCTCCGCGCCACACAGGCCAGGTCCGTTTCCCCCTGATGATCGGCGGCGAGGAGAAAACAGAGATGCACGCGAGTCTGGGCGCGCGGGTGGGAGTTCTGGAGAGTGACGTGGCCATGGTCCGCGCGGAGTCCGTGGAACACAGGGCCGTCTCGGCGGCGATCCTCACCGTTCTCGAGGACCTCCGCACGGTGACGGCGGAACTCCGGACGACGACGGATGGCCTGCGCAAGGGACAGGAAGAGCTCCAGGCGACGACCGACGACCTGCGCAAGGGACAGGAAGAACTCCGGGCGACGACCGACGACCTGCGCAAGGGACAGGAAGAACTCCGGGCAGGACAGGCCGAGCTGCGGGAGGACATGGCCTTGGTCAAGAGGTCCGTCGGAAACCTTGAGGTCTCCGTCAACGACCCCCTCCTGAGGGAGGGGGCTTGAGGTGCAGTAATGCACCTTGAAGCCCCGCGTTGACCAGCCCTGGCCATCAGCTCAAGGAGGTGCATTTTTGATGGCTACGTTGAACACAAGATCGCAGACCGACCTTGGGGTGCTTCCTCAGCCCCAAGCTCTCGAATCCGTGGGAGCAGACACGCCCGAGGGTGGGCACGAAACGGCTCACGGACACCGCCAGGCGGCGGTACCTGGTGTTCAACCTGGGCGAGGGGAGATCGAGCGGACCGGCACCCGGTCTGCTCGGCGTCACCCCGAGGGCGCTTCGGCGCCGGAGGGAGCGAACCGTGAGGTTCACCCCGTCGTGTTCGTCCTGGACAGGCACGGCCACCCGCTCGACCCCTGCATTCCTCCCCGGCCTGAAGGCCGGGGCATCCTCGGGAGGTTCAGGTGAGGATCAGGTAGCGGAGACGATCTCTTCGAGGCGGGCGGCGAGCCGGTCGGGTTCGCCGTCGGCCAGCGCGGCCACGGCGCGCCACCAGGCGAACCACTCGCCGCTGCGCCACATCCAGTCGACGCGCTCGATCGCGGCGATGACGTCGCCGGCGACCTGCCACGGCTCACCGGCCTGCCCGGCGGAGGCGCCGTTGCGCAGGGCCCAGTCGCGCAGGATCTCGGCAGCGACGGCGTCCACCGGCTGCGCGTAGGGGTCGGGGTCCTCTCCCATCGGGTGCGGGCCGAGGCCGGCCGCCACGCTCCAGCTCCACTGGGCCTCGGCCGGACGGGAGTAGCACAGCGAGTCGAAGTCCAGGTTGGAGCCGAGGGTGTCGTCCGGGCGTCTGATCACCACGGCGTCGAGCCGGCCGCCCGCGTCGAAGGAGACCACGATCCGCTGTCCGGGAGAGACGTCCTCGGGCAGCTCGATGCGGTCCTCGGCCTGCCAGGAGTTGAGGTCGGTCACGGCGAGAGGGCGGCCCCATACCTCGTCGGCGACGTCGTCGGCGATCCAGAAAGCGAGCATTTCCAGCACCGTCAGGTCGGTCCACGGTTCGATCGCGGTCGCGGCGCCGAGCACCTCGTCCGGGGCGGGCAGCTTGCCGCCGCGAGGCCGCTGCCACCACTCCTCACCCAGGTCACGGGTGCCGACCAGCAGCCCGGCCAGCGCCGCGAGCTCGGTGGACCTGCGGGTCAGCGGGGCTCCGCGGGCCAGTCCGGCGCAGCGTGCGACGCGGTCGGCGCCGAGCGTGGCCCCCGCCTCGCGGAGCAGGACGGCGGAGTCGGGGCGCTCCTCGCCCAGTAGGTCGTGGATCAGTCGTCTGGCTTCGGTTCGGGCGTCCTCCGCACGTGCCTCGCGCATACGGGCCACGTTACGCCCGGCGCTCCCCAGGCGCGAGGGCCAAGCTGGACGGCCGTCCCGTCGTCGGGCGAACGCTCCCGGTAGGCCGCCCGTCCCGCCGGTGGCAGCAGCCCGACGACCACCAGGCCACCACCGGTTCTTCACCGGCCCGTGATCAGCTCTTCCGGCCGGTACGGCCGAGCAGCCAGCCGATCACGGCACTGCCGAGCGCGATGCCCGCGCCCATGCCGAACGCGGTGAGGACCGGCCACACGGGCGTGCTCGCCGTGGGTCGTCCGGCGGGACGCTCGAAGACCTGCGGGACCGCGGCCGGGCCGGTGCCCGGGGTGGCGGTCACGCCCGGAGGCGGCACAGCGGCGACCGTCCCGGCCGGAGCGGCCCCGGCGGGGGACGGCACGGCCGTGGGCATCCCGGCGGGGGCGGCGGCCGTACCGGAGCAGAGATGGCTCTCGACGGCGGAGAAGAACTCCGCCGCGGTCCGCTTGGCGACCGAGCTGAGCATCCGCTGGCCGACGCCGCCGATCATGCCGCCGACCACGGCCTCGGCGTCGTAGTCGACCCGGGTGCCGCTCTCCACCTCGCTGAGGCGGACCCGCACGGTGGCGTCCACGGTGCCGGGCGCGCCCTGACCCCGGGCCCTGAGCACGAAGCGCTGCGGGGCGTCGGGCTCGGACAGGGCGACCTCCCCCTGGTAGACCCCCTTGATCGAGGCCACTCCGGCGGTGACCGTCATCCGGTAGGTGTCGGGCCCCGTCTCCTCCAGGCGCTCGCAGCCCGGGATCGTGCGCACGAGCACGGCCGGGTTCTGAAGCGCGGACCACACACGATCCCTGTCGACGCCGAGCACGGCGCTGCCTGCGAGCTTCACACAAGCACCCTAGGCAATCGGCCGCCGTCCCGGTAACAGCAACTTCTGCCCGCCGGCGTGGCGTGTGATTGTCAGAGGCGGTCCCTCTAGGCGGCCGTGGAAGCGCGGGCCCGCAGCGGCGCCCCCACCTCGTGCATGTGCCGCAGCGCCTGCGCGTAGGAGCTGAGAAGCCCGCTCTCCAGGTAGTCGACGCCCAGTTCCTCGCAGTACGCCCGCACGATCGGCTGGGCGCGGCGCAGGTTCGGCATCGGCATGCTGGGGAAGAGATGGTGCTCGATCTGGTAGTTGAGCCCGCCCAGTACCGTGTCCACCATCCGACCGCCGCGCACGTTGCGCGAGGTCAGTACCTGGCGCCGGAGGAAGTCGGGCCGGTCCTCACCCCGCAGCATCGGCATCCCCTTGTGGTTGGGCGCGAACGTGCAGCCCAGGTAGAGGCCGAAGATCGCCTGGTGCAGGAGGAGGAACGCCACGGCCTTGCCCGGCGACAGCACCGTGAACAGCGCGGCGAGGTAGGCGACCACGTGCACGACCAGCAGCGTCGCCTCCAGTCCGCGGCGCCTCAGCGACGGGCGCGACAGGGCCCGGAAGCTGGCGATGTGCAGGTTGAAGCCCTCCAGCGTGAGTAGCGGGAAGAACAGGAACGCCTGCCGCCGGCCCAGGAACCTGGACAGCCCCCGGCTTGCGACGGCCTGTTCGGCCGACCAGATCAGGACGTCGGGGGAGACGTCGGGGTCGTGGTCCTCGTGGTTGGGGTTGGCGTGGTGGCGGGTGTGCTTGTCCATCCACCAGCCGTAGCTCATGCCGATGCCGAGGTTTCCGGCCACCAGACCGGCGATCTCGCTGGAGCGCCGGGAGCGGAAGACCTGCCGGTGGGCAAGGTCGTGGGCGACCAGCGCGATCTGGGCGAAGACCAGTGCGAGGAAGACCGCGACCAGCAGCTGGTACCAGGAGTCGCCCACCGCGAAGAAGGCGGCCCAGCCACCGGCGGAGCAGGCGGCGACGAGACCGAGCCGCAGGGCGTAGTAGCCGTGGCGCCGTTCCAGCAGCCCCGCCTCGGCGATCCGGCGTGAAAGCCGGGCGAAGTCACTGCCCCGCTCCTGGTCTCTCCCGTCTGCTGTGCCGGCGGCGTCGATCGCGAGCGAATCAGTCACGGTTCTCCTCAGGGGATCAGAACACTGGACATGATTAATTAGCCATTAGCGCCATAAATCGGCATAAAAGATGCAGTGAGTGGCCGACCCAGGATCTCGCAATTGCCGTGAGTACGAACTCCCGTATCCACCCGGACATACGGTAGTGCTGACCCTACCCGGCACCCGGCGGTGGTCAGCGCCGGTCGCGCCGGAGGGGGTGGTCGCCGGGGATCTCGACGAGGACGATGGGCACCCCGTCTGGATCCTCGATCCACATCTCGATCAGCCCCCATGGCTCAAGCAGGGGAGGACGGAGCACTCCGACCCCCGCGGCGCGCAGCCGTCCGTATTCGGCGGACAGGTCACGGACCTGGAGCCAGATCGCGGACGTCTGTCCCGCCGCCCCGCCGGACCGGCCGGAGAGCTCGAGGAATCCCTGCCCCAGAAAGAAGACCAGACCTGGGTTCTCGGGAGGGCCGAACTCCCGGTAGATCGCCAGCCCCAGGGTGTCACGGTAGAACCGGCGGCTGCGCTCGGGGTCGGAGGGACGCACCAGGATGCGGCTGCTCAGCACTTCCATGCGCGCCCCCCTTTCCCTACCGGGCAGCCTCCCCCCAGCGGGGCCGCCCATGCCTTTCTTCGCCTGCCGTAACGGCTCGCAGCCGCCATAAGTGGAGGTCGGGCCGTACGGGCACCGTGGACACGCGCCGTGGACGGGCATCTGGCCGGTCAGTTGGAGCTCCGGTTGCTGGCAGGATGGTGGCCCATGGCATCGGGGAAATCATGGGCGACCAGATCGACGGCCGCGTTCATGGCCGTGGTGGCGAGCACCGGGTGCGCCACAGACGTCACCTCCGGCGAGGGTCCTCGGCCCGGCGCCGACCGTACCTCCTCCCCGGCCACCGGCGCCTCCCCCGCCCCGCCGCCGGGCCCCCCGGGGGCGCTGCCCCGGCTGGGCGAGGTGGGCCGGATCCCCCGGCCCGCCGACGGACTACCTCCGGTGATCAGCTCCATCCCCACCAAGAGGAAGGTCGTCTTCCTCACCATCGACGACGGCTGGGAGCAGGATCCGGGCTTTGTCGCCCAGGTCAGGAAACGGCGGATCCCCATCGCGGCCTTCGTCACCCGCGACGCCGTGGAGGCCAGGGGTGCGACCGACCCGACCGCCCAGGGCGGCAGGTTCCTGGGCACCGGCAAGTGGGGCTACATGCGTGACCTGCGTAGGGCGGGGGCGACGATTGAGAACCACACGCTGACCCATCCGAACATGACGACGCTCGGCTACGAAGGACAGAAGACCGAGATCTGCGGCGCCTCCCAGGTGATCCGCAAGCACATGGGCAGCCCGCCCACGCTGTTCCGGCCACCGTTCGGCAACCAGAACACCCTGACCCGCAGGGCCGCCAAGGCCTGCGGCATCGACGCGCTCCTGCTCTGGACCGCGACCGTGCAGCCCGGCGGGAAGATCGCCTACCAGGTGCCCGACAAGAAGCTCCGCCCCGGCGACATTCTGCTGCTGCACTTCCGGCCGAACCTGGCGCGGGACTTCCGCATCCTGGTCGACAAGATCGAACGCCGGGGCTTCGAACTCGGCAACCTGGACGCCTACCTGAAGGCCGCGACCCGGTAGTCCGCGCGGTACGCCGGACGGCCCCGCGCCGGACCGTGTGACAAAGATCGCAGTGGTTCACGGCGCCGATCCCCCCAATTGCTCTACGGCTTGTAGTACTACTTTTAGTAGAACTACAAGCTGTAGAGCTCAAGCGTGGCGAGGGGAAGATGGACGCACTGGACCTGGCGAGGTGGCAGTTCGGGATCACCACCGTGTACCACTTTCTGTTCGTACCCCTGACGATCGGCCTCGGCGTCTTCGTCGCCGGCCTGCAGACCGCGTGGCACCGTACGGGCAGGGAGCACTACCTCAGGCTCACCCGGTTCTTCGGGAAGATCTTCCTGATCAACTTCGCGATGGGCGTGGTGACCGGCATCGTGCAGGAGTTCCAGTTCGGCATGAACTGGAGCGAGTACTCGGTCTTCGTCGGTGACGTCTTCGGCGCCCCGCTGGCCCTGGAGGCACTGCTGGCGTTCTTCCTGGAGTCGACGTTCCTGGGGCTGTGGATCTTCGGCTGGGACAAGCTACCCAAACGCGTCCACCTGGCCACGATCTGGGCCGCGGTCATCGGCTCCAACCTGTCGGCCTACTTCATCCTCGCCGCCAACGCCTGGATGAAGCATCCGGTCGGCTACGAGGTGGTCGACGGCAAGGCGCGCATGACGGACCTGTGGGCGGTGCTCACCAACTCCGCCGCGCTCGCGCAGGTGCCCCACGTGGTGGGCGCGGCCTTCGTGGTCGCGGGCGGGTTCGTGCTGGCGGTCTGCGGCTACCAGGTCCTGCGGGAACGGCGCGCCGGCCCCGGCCCGGCCGCACCGGTACGGCGGGACTCGGCGGACATGTGGCGGACGCCGATCCGGGCCGCACTGGTCATGACGGCGATCGCCGGGGTCGTGGTCGCGGGCAGCGGGGACATGTCCGCCAAACTGCTCTACGAGCAGCAGCCGATGAAGCTGGCCGCCGCCGAGGGACTCAGGCACGACACGGCGGGCGCGCCGTTCTCCCCGGTGCCGGGGGTGGAGGTGCCCGGGCTGCTCAGCTTCCTGGCCACCAACGACCCGGACTCGGTCGTCCACGGCACCGAGGATCTGCAGGCCCTGTTCGCCAAGGAGTTCGGCCCGGCCGACTACCGTCCCAACCTGCCCGTGGTCTTCTGGTCCTTCCGCGTGATGATCCTCTTCGGTATGGCCACGGTG
Organism: Streptosporangium sp. NPDC087985; assembly: GCF_044741965.1. Classification (NCBI taxonomy): domain Bacteria; kingdom Bacillati; phylum Actinomycetota; class Actinomycetes; order Streptosporangiales; family Streptosporangiaceae; genus Streptosporangium; species Streptosporangium sp. NPDC087985. Next base: position 187,600 of record NZ_JBIUTQ010000003.1, on the reverse strand, counting down.
GGCCTGTCGGTCCTCGGCCTCTGGCTGACCCGCAAGCGCCGCCGTGACCCCCGCCCGCCGCGCGAGGTCCCCGCGTGGTTCGCCCGAGCATGCCTGCTGGCGCTGCCGCTGCCGACCATCTCGATGATCTCCGGCTGGCTGCTCAGCGAGATCGGCCGCCAGCCGTGGACCGTCCAGGGCGAGCTGCTCACGGCCGCGAGCGTGTCGCCCGGCGTCAGCCTCACCGAGGTGGCCCTCTCACTGGCGGTCTTCACCGCCCTGTACGGCGCGCTCGCGCTGGCGGAAGCCGTACTGATCGTCCGCCATGTCAAGACGGGACCCGAGCCCGTCTCCCCCGCGCCTCTCACGCCGCCCTCCCGTGACGACGAGGACGCGGCCGCCCGACTCCAGCCGTCCCTGATGTACTGAAGGCGGAAACGATGGAACTCACCACCTTCTGGTTCGCGGTCATCGCGTTCCTCTGGACCGGATACTTCGTCCTGGAGGGCTTCGACTTCGGCGTGGGCCTGCTGGCCCCGGTGCTGTCACGGAACGAGGCCGAGCGCAGACAGGTCCTCGGCACGATCGGCCCCGTCTGGGACGGCAACGAGGTCTGGCTGATCACCGCGATCGGCGCGATGTTCGCCGCGTTCCCCGCCTGGTACGCCGGGCTGCTCAGCGGGTTCTACCTGCCGATCGCGCTGGTCCTCGCCGGGCTGATCGCGCGCGGGATCGGCCTGGAGTGGCGGGCCAAGGTCCACCACCCCTCCGGCCGCGCCTGGTGCGACCTGGGCATCCTGGTCGGCAGCGCGCTCCCGGCATTCCTGTGGGGCGCCGTCTTCGCCACCCTGCTGCACGACAGCGCGCCGGCCGCGCTGGTCGGCGGGGTGTTCTCCCTCTCGCTGTGCGTGCTGCACGGCGCCGTCTTCGTCGCCCTCAAAACGTCCGGCCCGGTGCGCACCCGTGCCCGCCGCACAGCGATGATCACTTCCGCGGTGACGCTACCCGCCGCCGTGGTGGCGCTGTCCAACATCCCCCTCGCCGGTACGGCCGTCGCCGACTGGGCCGCGGCCCCCTGGCTGTGGGCGTGCGCGCTGACCGCGATGGCGGCTCTGGCCGCCGGGACCGCGCTGACCTGGCGCGGCCGGGACGGCTGGGCGTTCACCGCCACCGCCTCGTCCATCGCGCTGGGCTCCGCCGCCCTGTTCGGCGCCCTCTGGCCGGCTCCCCTACCCGGCCTCACCGTCGCCGAGGCCGCTTCCGGCCCCTACACGCTGGGCGTGCTGACCTGGATCGGCCTGGTCGCGCTGCCATTCGTGCTCGGCTATCAGATCTGGTCCTACTGGGTGTTCCGCAAGCGCCTGGTCGCCGTGGTGACCTGAGCCCCCGGCCAATCATAACGATCTCGTTCCCCGACTACCCGCACCGCAATTTGTAAAGAGAATAGGTTGATTTTTCAGGAAAACTTCTAAAAGAATCCTTTCATGACATCCCCCAGCCTATTCCGACAACGGAACTTCACGCTCCTGTTCGGCGCAGATACGATCAGCCAGTTCGGCACGCAGATCAGCACGCTCGCCCTCCCGCTGGTCGCGGTGATCACGCTCCAGGCGAGTGAGTTGGACACCGGCCTGCTGTTCGCCGCGCAGACCGCGGCGTTCCTTCTGGTGGGACTGCCCGCCGGGGTGTGGGTCGACCGGATGCGCAGACGGCGGATTCTGGTGAACGCGGACCTGGTCAGGGGCGTGCTGCTGGCCTCGGTGCCGATCGCCTGGTGGCTGGACGTGCTGACCCTCCCCCAGCTGTACGCCGTGGCACTCGGCATGGGCCTGGCCACGGTCTTCTTCGACATCGCCTATCAGAGCTACCTGCCGAGCCTGATCGCCAAGGACCGGCTGATGGACGGCAACGCCAAGCTGGAGATCGTACGGTCGACGGCGGGCGTGGCCGGGCCGGGCCTGGGCGGTGGCCTGATCCAGCTGATCACCGCACCGCTCGCGGTGCTCGTGGACGCCGTCAGCTTCCTCTGCTCCGCGCTGTTGCTGTGGCGGATCGACGTCACCGAGAACGTGCCGGACCCCACGGCCCGGCGGGGACTGCTCAAGGAAATCGGCGAGGGGCTGCGCTACGTGGCCGGTCATCGCATCCTGCGGATGATCGCCGCCTCCACTGCCGTCGCCAACCTCGCGAACGGCATGCTGGCCGCCGTCGAGATGGTCTTCCTGGTCCGGATGGTGGGCCTCACCCCGGGCGTCATCGGCCTGCTGGTCACCGTGGGATCCCTCGGCGCGCTCGTCGGCGCGACGTCCGTGGGCGCGGTGAGCCGCCGGATCGGCTCGGCCAGGATCATCTGGCTTTCCCCCCTTCTGACCAGTCCGTTCATGCTTCTGGTGCCTCTCACCGCACCCGGCTGGAGAATGGGGCTGTACTCGGTGGCCATGTTCATGCAGACCGTCGGCGTGGTTCTCTACAACGTCGGGCAGGTCAGTTTCCGCCAGAGCATCACCCCCGAGAACATGCTGGGCCGGATGAACGCCACCATGCGCTTCGTCGTGTGGGGCGTCCTTCCCCTCGGCGGCCTGGCCGGAGGGACGCTGGGTGAGATCTTCGGAGCCCGCACCACGCTGTGGATCAGCGCCTCGCTGGCGCTGGTGGCCGTGGTGCCGCTCCTGCTCTCCCCGCTGCGCATGATGCGCGACCTGCCCACGGCGGACGAGGTCAGCGTCTGACGGCCTGAGGGGCCGGAGACGGAAGATCAGCGCCTGACCGCCCGGAGAAGGGGTGCCGAGCACCTCGGCGGTCAGGCCGATCACCGGCACGCTCGACACCCCGGCCGGCGCGAGTGCGGGCGCCGTCGCGTCCCCACCGCCCCACATTGCGCAGTGCGGGAATCAACGTTACGGAGCGTATTTCTCCGCTGCGTGCGGGGCCTGTCACGTCCCCGCACGCAACCGTCTTTACATCCTCCGCAGGAGCCGATTTTCGGTCTTGGAGAAACAAGTTGTTGACGTTGCCGTAATCGTCTCGTACGTTCGGGGAAGCGCTTTCCCTGCGCTCTCCCCGAGCTTTTAGGTGGGCGGGATGCTGAAGACCAGATGGTTTCTGCCGACGATCGTCCTCGTACTCACAAGCCTTCTCCCAGTGCCACAAGCAGCCGCTTTGCCCGTACGACAGGTAGCCGCGCATGCCGACGGACCGATAACCGACCCGATCCCGGAGGATCCGATCGCCTCCGGTCTGGGGCTGACCCTCGAAGAGGTCGCCACATTCCCCAAATCGGAACCGACCCCGGCGCCGACCGATCCGAGGCTGGTGCGATGGGCCCGAATCAACTACATCGGCGAAATCCCGGACGGATCTGGACGTAAATTTGTGCCTGACCTCAATGGCAGGCTGTATCTGCTGGAGAACGGCACACCACACGTCTACCTCGACGTCGGCGCCACGTTCGCACCCCAGTTCTTCTCCGGTGTCGGCCTCGGCCAGGGGTTCGGCTTCGTAACCTTCCACCCCGAGTTCAAGAAGAACGGCACGTTCTACACCGTCCACACCGAGCTGGCCTCGGCCACGACGAAGACCCCGGACATGAAGCCCCAGTCGGGCACTCTCTACCACGGCATCGTGACCGAGTGGACAGCGGACGATCCGGCGGCGAGCACCTTCCACGGAAGCCGCCGGGAGATCCTCCGGCTCGGGTTCGCGGGTCAGATCCACGGGATCCAGCAGATCGACTTCAACCCGACCGCCAAGCGTGGCCACAGAGACTACGGGCTGCTCTACATCGCGGTGGGCGACGGCGGCAAGGGCGTCGGGAACGACGAGCCCCAGAACCTGGCGGTACCGTACGGCAAGATCTTCCGGATCGACCCGCGGGCCGGGAACAGCGCCGGCGGCAAATACGGGATTCCGGCCGACAACCCGTTCGTGAGCAGGCCAGGGGCGCTCGGAGAGATCTACGCCTACGGGATGCGCGACCCGCACCGCTTCAGCTGGGATCCCGCAGGGCAGCACCGCATGTTCCTGGGACACATCGGTGAGAAAGCCATCGAATCGGTCTACGAGGTCAAGGCGGGCGCCAACTTCGGCTGGAGCGAGCGGGAGGGGACGTTCGTGTTCGACAAGACCACCTCGGACCCCTGCAACCGCCTCCACCCGTTGCCCGCCGATGACGCGAAGAACGGCTACACCTACCCGGTGGCCTCCTACGACCACAACCCTCCGCCGGGCTGGAACTGCACCTCCGACGTCGGGCGCGGGATATCCGGCGGCTCCGTCTACCGCGGCCACAAGGTGCCCGAACTGCGCGGCAAATACCTCTTCGGAGACATCGTCACCGGTCAGATCTTCTACACCAACGAGCGTGAGATGCGGACCGGCGCCGAGCAGGCCCCCATCTACGAACTCATGGTCTACGACCAGGCGGGCAAGCGGGTCACGATGAAGGGCCTGGCAGGCGACGCCCGGGTCGACCTCCGGTTCGGCCGCGACAACGCCGGCGAGCTCTACATCCTGTCCAAGGCCAACGGAAAGATCTGGAAGGTCACCGGCACGCGGCAGTTCGCCGGCTGCGACGCCGGCCATACCCATGTGAACAATGCGACGCGGGCGGAGCACTGGGCTCCGGTCACCCCGGCGAAGTGGCTGTTCCCCGGGAAAGAGGTCGTCCTGGCCGAGGCCGGGCAGTCCCGTCCCGGCCCTCGCCGCCCCTTCGAGTACGCGGTGCTCTCAGCAGGGCCGGAGTTCGGCTCGGTCCAGGTCGACGGCGAGGTCCGGCTGGACACCCCCGTCGAGATCACCAATCGCGATGTGATCATCGTGTTCGGATACCAGAGTGACACGCAGTTCTACTACGCCCATCTGTCGACGGACAACACGATCTACCCGCACAACGGAATCTTCTCCGTGAACAACGCCGACCGGCTGCGGATCGAGGACCAGTGGGACGAGGTGCGTTCGAGAGGCGCCAAGCCCGCCGTCATCGATGAGCAATGGCATCGGGTCCGGGTGAAGCACTGCACCGACTCAGGCGAGATCGCCGTCTACGTCGATGGTGCGAAGACTCCGCTGATGACCGCCGTCGACACCACCTTCACCTCCGGCCGGGTGGGTTTCGGCTCATTCGACAACATCGGCCGGCTCCGCGACCTCAAGGTCAACGGCACCCGGGTGAACAACTGACCGTACGAGCGTGACCAGGGCGCTGCCGGGGCGGACGCCCCGCCCCGGCAGCGCCCACAGTGTCCGACCACGCACCAGGAGAAGACAGTGAGAGATCGTCACGTGTACGTCAGTCATGATGCCGCGGCGCTGGGACGCCGCAGGCCACGCGGGCTCCCGGCGGCTCTGGTGGCCGTAGCGCTGTGCGGGTCGTTCTCGATGGTCCCGGAGGCCCAGGCCCGCGCCGCCGCACAGGCCGCCCCCGCCGCCACCTCGGCGGCCCCCCCGGGCCGGTCGGACGTGTTTCCGGGTCTGCGGCGGAACCTGGTCGCCTACTACGACTTCGAACATCCGGTTGCCGGGAATGCCGCGAAGGAGCAGGACCAGGGCCTTTCGGGGACGGACATCGATCTCGTCAACGGTGGCGCCTCGATGCGCGTACAGGACGGCGCGCATCCGGGGAGCAGGACCTCACTGCAGACACGGCAGATCAACCCCACCCTCTCCGGCAACGACGACTGGAAGGCCGGTATCCACTCGGAGACCGGCGTGAGCACCCTGGGCGCCTTCAACCAGGCGAAACAGGCCACCATCATGGGGTGGTTCAAGACGACCGGCCCGAACCCGGGCCTCAATTCCAACACCCCGGCCCCGGACGACCGTTACAACGCGGTCGGGCTGGCGGGCATTCTCACCGGCACCTCCCAGGGGCACGATGTCCGGGCCCTGCTCGAAGTGATCAACGTTTCGGGAGAGCTGCGAGTGGTCGCGCTCGGCAGGCGCATCGACGGCGGCAGGTCCCAGACGTTCGCCGCGAACGAGGAATGGCAGAGCGTGCTGCCGCCCAACCAATGGGTGTTCCTCACCGCGACCTTCGATTTCGACAAGGGAACCATGGCGCTGTACAAGAACGGCCGGCCACTCGAGGGGTTCTACACGCTCGCGGATGATCCGTGGGAGGTCACCGGCTCGCCGGGGCCGCACCTCACCTCGCCGACGGATCCCAGAGGAATCAAGATCGGCGGCAGTTTCCCCCAGAACACCCAGGAGCAGAACCCGTGCGACTGCCGGCTTGACGACCTCATGTTCCTCGACCGGGCCGTGACCGAGAAAGAGGTTCTCCAGCAGTACCGCTGGGCCACCAAACATCGCCCCTGACGTCGAGGGGCCGCTCCGGCTGCTGACCGCACTCCGGTCAGCAGCCGCAGTGCGCACGGGCCCGCATCGCCCCGCCCCGGAGTTCAGCCGGCTGAACGGCGCAGGTCGAACAGCTCCGACGGGGAGATCGGCATCCTGTCGATCCCGATGCCCTCGGCGTCCTCAATGGCCGAGGCGATCACCGCCGACACCGGGATGACCCCGGCCTCGCCGGCCCCCTTGATCCCCAGCGGGTTGAGCGGCGACGGCGTCTGCAGGTGGGCGGTCTCGATGAAAGGCACCTCGGTGGCGTAGGGCATCAGGAAGTCCATGAACGAGGCGTTCAGCAGCTGGCCGTGGTCGTCGTAGACCATCCGCTCGTAGAGCGCGCCGCCGACGCCCTGGGCGACGCCGCCGTGGATCTGCCCCTCGACGATCATCGGATTGATCAGGTTGCCGCAGTCGTGGACGACGGCATAGCGCAGGATGCGGATCTCGGCCGTCAGCGGATCGGTCTCGACGATCGCCGCGTGCATGCCGGAGGCGAAGGTCGACCGGAGCGGCGAGTAGTAGTCGCGTCCCTCCAGCCCCGGCTCCTCCCCCTCCTCCACCGGCGGCCGGTCGAAGGACGACGCCCCCGCGAACTGGGTCGCACGGGCCGCCTCGGAGTCGAAGGCGTAGCGCAGGGGGTTGGACAGCACCGCCACGGTCGCCAGCGGAATGGAGGCACCGGGCGAGCCCACCACCCGCACCTCGCCGTCGGCGATCTCCAGGTCACCGGGGTCGGCCTCCAGCGCCTCGGCGGCGATCCGCAGGGCCTTCTCCCTGACCTTGCGACATGCCAGCGCGATCGCGTTCCCGCTCATCACCGCGGCCCGCGAGGCGAACGTGCCGACCGCGTAGCCGAACCTGCGGGTGTCGCCGGTCACCACCGAGACCCGCTCCAGCGGCACGCCCAGCTCGGTGGCGGCGATCTGGGCGAACACGGTCTCGTGACCCTGCCCCTGGGAGGTGAGCCCGGTGGAGACGTGTACCCGGCCGTCGGAGGTGACCTGGACGTGGCCACCCTCGTACGGCCCGACGCCGGTGCCCTCGACGTAACAGCCGAGGCCGATGCCGAGCCTGCGCCCCTCGGCCGCCGCCTGTGCCTTCAGCGCGGGGAAGGAGTCCCAGCCGATGAGCTCCTTGAGCATCCGCAGCGACTCGGGATAGTCGCCGCTGTCGTAGATCAGCGGACGGCCGTCCTGGAAGATCAGACCCTGGTCGTAGGGGAACTCGCCGGGCTGGATGAAGTTGACCTCCCGCACCGCCGTACGGTCGGTTCCCAGGTAGGCGGCGATGTGGTCCATCGTCCGCTCCATGCAGAAGACGGCCTGCGGGCGGCCGGCGCCCCGGTACGGCGTGACCTGCACGGTGTTGGTGTAGATCGAGGAGAACTCGACCCGGTAGGCGCCGATCTTGTAGGGCCCGAGGAGCTGGGTGGAGGTGATGATCGGCACGATGATCCCGTACGGCGTGTAGGCGCCGTGGTCGTGCAGGATGTTCACCTCCAGACCGAGCACCCTGCCGTCGTCGTCGAAGCCGACCCGGACGGACTGCACCTGGGCCCGCTCGTGCGCCGAGGAGACGAAGTGCTCGCGCCGGTCCTCGGTCCACTTGACCTCGCGGCCGAGCAGAATGGCCGCCCAGGGGACCAGTACCTCCTCCGGCCACGGGTGCACGATCTTGACCCCGAATCCGCCACCCACGTCGGGGGCGATCACCTCGACCTTGGGCAGCGGCAGGCCGAGCTTGGCCGCGATGGCCATCCGGACGCTGGTGGAGGTCTGGGTGCTGGTGTACACGCGCAGGGACTCGTCGTCGGCGTCCCAGCGGGCGTACACGCCCCGCCCCTCCAGCGGCATGGACGCGCTGCGTTCGATGTCGAGCCGGAAGGCCAGCGTGTGGGGCGCCGCCTCGATCGCCTCCCGGGCGCCGAGCCCGGCCGCCGAGGGCACCTCCTGCACCAGGTGCGCGCCGACGTTGCCCGGCACGTCGGCGTGGACGAGCTGGGCGGACTGCACCGCCTCCTCCACCCCGACCACCGGTTTGAGGATCTCGTAGTCCACCCGGATGAGCGCGCAGACGTCCTCGGCGAGGTAGCGGTCACGGGCGACGACCATCACGACGGGCTCGCCGACATGCCGGACCAGGTCGCGGGCGAGCGGGTAGGCGGTGCGGCCGTGGGTCAGCGCCGGGTGCGGGATGAGCAGCGGCAGCGGCTGGGCGAGCAGGGCGGGCAGGTCGTCCCAGGTGTAGATCGCCACCAGCCCGTCCACGTCGAGCGCGGCCGACACGTCGATGTCGCGGATCCGGGCGTGCGCGTGCGGGGACCGGACGAACGCCGCCTCCAGCGCGTGCGCCCCGAGATCGTCCAGGTAACGTCCCTGGCCGGTGAGCAGCCGGGGGTCCTCCCGCCTCGGCACCGGTTCCCCGAACAGCTTGGTCGTCATGTCGCCCCCGCCCGGTTCCTCGCCGGGAGGTGCCGACCTGCCGTGCCGTGTCTCACGTCTCCTCCGCGATGATCTCGGCCGCGCGGTGAACGGACCTGACGATGTTCTGGTACCCCGTGCACCGGCACAGGTTGCCGGAGATGCCCTCCAGCACCTCCTCGCCGGTCGGCGACGGGTTGTCACGCAGCAGGGCGGTGACGGTGCACAGGAAACCCGGCGTGCAGAAGCCGCACTGCAGGCCGTGGCACTCGGCGAAGGCCCGCTGCACCGGCGACATCGCTCCGCCGGGGGCGGCGAGCCCCTCCACCGTGGTGATGTCGTGCCCGTCCACGGTGACCGCGAACGTCAGGCAGGACCGGACCGGTTCGCCGTCCAGCAGCACCGTGCAGCACCCGCACACCCCGTGCTCGCAGCCGACGTGCGTGCCGGTCAGGCCGAGATCGTGCCGCAGGCAGTCCGACAGCAACCGCCGCCCGGGCACCTCGACCTGCCGGACCACGCCGTTCACGGTCAGTGTGATAGCGATGTCGGTCACCGGCTCACCATTCCTCGTCCGCCGCGTCCACGGCCTCGTCCTCCGGCCCGTCTGGCCGCTCCCGGCCGGCCGCCGTCCCCCCGCCACGGCGGATCGGCGGGGCGCCCGGCCGGCTCGGCTCACGCATCGAGAGCCGCCCGCGCCGCGTCCCGCAGGGCCTGCTGGGCGAGGACCCCGGCGAGATGGCGCCGGTAGTCGCCGCTCGCGTGGATGTCGGCCTCCGGCTCGATCCGGTCCTGTACGGCCCGCGCCGCCGAGACCCAGTCGGCCGAGGCGGGCGGGCGGTGGCCACAGGCCTCGGTGACGTCGACGAGCACCGGGACGGGGCCCACGCTCACGCACGTCACCCTGGCTGCGGTGATCCGGAGGTCGTCGTCCAGTTCGACCAGCGCCGCGATCCCGGCCAGGGCGTAGTCGCCGTGCCGCCTGGCCACCTCGCGGAACGCGGTGCCCGAGCGCGGCGCGAGCAGGGGGAAGAACGCGGAGACGGCCAGCTCGCCCGGCTCGACGGCGGACTCCAGGGGACCGGTGAGGAAACCGGCGGCGGGGACGTCCCGGAGGGCGCCGCACCGGGCCAGCCGTACCGAGCCGCCGAGGAGGACGAGTACGGCCGGCAGCTCGGCGGCGGGGTCGGCGTGCACCAGGCTGCCGACCACCGTGCCCCGGTTGCGGATCACCGGGTGGGCGACCAGCCGGAGCGCCTGGCGGAGCAGCGGCTGGACGGTGGCGACCCGTCCGGAACGCTCCACCTGGGCGTGCCTGGCCAGCGCGCCGACCCGTACGCCGCCGGGCTCCACGTCGAGGGTGGCCAGCTCGGTGAGGCGGTTGATGTCGACGAGGTGGGCGGGGGCGGCCAGCCGCATGTTGAGCATCGGGATCAGGCTCTGGCCGCCCGCGAGCACCTTGCCGTGCTCCCCGGCCTCGGCGAGGACGTCGAGCGCCTCGCCGAGGGACCGGGGTGCGTGGTAGTCGAAAGGAGACGGCTTCACCCGGACGCCTCGCCCTCCTGCCCGGCTCCACGGCCGGGGCTCTGTCCGGTCCCTGCGGGTACGGGTTCGAGGGGTACGGTGCCGTTCCGGCCGGATATCGCCCTCAGAAGGTGGTAGCCGCCCACCACCACGATGGTGCCGAGCGCGATGCCCTCCAGGGCGAAGTCCGGGCCGACCATGTGCTTGACCGGGCCGATGGCCAGGATGATGCCCGCCCCGATCGGGACCATGTTGACCGGGTTGGAGAAGTCGACCCGGTTCTCGATCCAGATCTTCGCGCCGAGCAGGCCGATCATGCCGTAGAGGATCACCGTGATGCCGCCGAGCACGCCGGGGGGAGTTGCCGCGACCAGCTGGCCGAACTTGGGGCACAGGCCGAAGAGGATCGCGATGACGGCCGCGATGTAGTAGGCGGCCGTGGAGTAGACCCTCGTGGCGGCCATGACGCCGATGTTCTCGGCGTAGGTGGTGGTCGGGGAGCCGCCGAAGGCGCTGGCGACCGCGGTGGCGGCGCCGTCGCCGATGATCGCCCGGCCCATGTAGGGGTCCACGTCGGTGCCGGTCATCTCACCGACCGCCTTGACGTGGCCGACGTTCTCCGCGATCAGCGCGATCAGCGCCGGGAGCACCAGCAGGACGGCGGAGAACCTGATGTCAGGCAGGTGCATGTCGGGCAGGCCGATCCAGTCGGCCTCCGCCACCTTCGCGAAGCTCACCCGCGGATGCGTATCGACCACACCGGTCGCGGCGTTGTAGGCGGTGATGTTCCCGAAGACCTTGTCGGCCACCCAGGAGAGGGCGAAGCCGACGACCAGCCCGAGGAGGATGCCGATCCGGCCGATGAACCCCCTGAAGACCACGATGATCACGAAGGTGACGAGCATCGTGATCAGAGCGATCCACTGGTCCTGCGGCCAGTAGACATCCGCCACCACGTAGGCCAGGCCGAATCCGATCAGCATGACGACCGCGCCGGTGACGACGGGCGGGAACACCCGGTTGATGACCTGCACCCCGAGGTAGTGGATCGCCACGCCCACCAGGGCGAGCACCAGGCCGACGACGAGGATCGCCCCGGTGACGATCGCGTCGGCGGCGGGCGTGTCACCGCCGAAGATCGCCCGGATGGCCAGCACGCCACCCACGAACGAGGCGCTCGTCCCGAGGTAGCTGGGGACCTTCCCCTTCACGATGAGCAGGAACATGATCGTCGCGACGCCGGAGAACATGATGGCGACGTTGGGATTCAGGCCCATGACCAACGGGAAGACGAACGTCGCGCCGAACATCGCGATGACGTGCTGAGCCCCGAAGCCGACCATGCGCGGCCAGGACAGCCGTTCGTCCGGCCTGACCACCTCCCCGGGCGCCAGAGTCCTGCCGTCGCCGTGTCTGGTCCAACCTGCAACCATCAAGCCCCACCTTTCACCGGGCCGTCGGTCGGTGGCCGCCCCGCAGGCATCCCTCCGGCGAATCCGCTTGCTGTCGTTGCGGGCACGTTAGGCCCGCGACCGTCTTCTTACACTGTCATGATCTGCCAAAGCTGATCCGCTGACCAGTGGTCGCCTTACGCACAGCGCCCTCACCGGTCAGGTGAGCACCACGCGGAACACGTTCCGTGCCGGCCAGGTCAGCTCCGGGTGCCGACGACGTGGATCTCGAAGCCGTCGCCGGTGACGACCTGACCAGCCCGGATCTTGCAGGTCTTGCGGAGTTCGACCTCGCCGTCCACCATGACGTTCCCCTCGGCGATGAAGTGCTTGGCCTGTCCGCCGGTGTCGGTGACGGCGCAGTACTTCAGCAGGTCGCACAGCGGGATGTAGTCGGTCTCCAGCTCAAAGGTCTCGTTCACGTCCCAGAGTTTAGAGGCCGCAGGTTCAGATGCCGCGCATCCGCAGGACGTGGAGCGCGAGGGTGAGGTTCAGGCGCAGGTGGGCGTCCTCGGTGAAATTGCCGAGCATCCGTTCCAGCTTGCCGATGCGGTAGCGGAGCGTGTTGTAGTGGAAGTGCAGCCGGCGGGCCGTCTCCGCGACGTTGAGGTTGGTGTCCAGCAGCACCTGCAGGGTCCGGCGGAGGTCGGCGTTCTCGGCGTCGTTGTCGGAGGCCAGCGGACCGAGGGCCTCGCGGACGAAGGCATGCAGCTCGGCGGTGTCGTTGACCAGGGACAGCAGGCGGTAGACGCCGAGCTGGTCGAAGTGGGCGACGGCGGCGGGGCCGTGGAGCTGACGGCCGACCCGGGCCGCCTTCACCGCCTGGCCGTACGCCTCGGGGAGGTTCTCGGCCCCGACGGCGGTCCGGCTGGTACCGGTGGAGAAGGTGGCGGGCAGGCATTCGGCGAAGGCCGCGGCGGCGTCCTTGGCCAGGCGGGTGGTGTCGACGGCCGCGTCCACGATGGTGACGACCTCGTGGGAGAAGCCGGCCACCGCGCCGCGCGGATCGTGGCGGCGCATCGCGGCGGTCCAGCAGGTGACCAGCCGGTCCTGAGCGATGCGCTCGTCCCGCTCCGGGTCGAGTTCGGCCACCAGCACGGTGACCGGGCGTTCCAGATCCCAGCCGAAGGCCCTGGCCCGCGAGGCGACGCGTTCCGAGCCGCCGGCCCGGCCGGTGAGCACGTCCCGAAGGAAGTCCGCACGGTATTTGCTCTCGACCGCGTTGACCGCCTCCTGCCGGGTCACCACGAGCGCGGCGACGGTAGCGGCACGTTCCAGTATTCCGATGTCGCTGTCGGCGACCGACCCGACGGGGCCGCGGGCGACGATCCGGCCGTGGTGGTGGCCGCCCGCGACGACGGGCACCGAGGTGTGGCTCCCCTCGGGAGCCCCCCGCAGCGCCGCCAGGTGCTCGGCGGGCCCGGCCGAGGCCAGCACACGGCCTGCCCCGTCCAGCACCGCCACGGCCACGTCGAGCAGCCCGGCCACCTCGGCCGCCACCTCGTGCAGCCCGCCTCCGGCCAGCACGACCTGGACCAGCGCCCGGTGCGCCTCCTCGGCCCGGGCCAGCACGGCGGCCTGCCGGTTGAGGATGTCGGTGAGCACCTGGTTGAGGATGTCGTCGAAACCGACGTCCTCGGGGAGCTGGATCAGCGGGAAACCCAGCCGGTCGGCCTGCTCCACCATCTCCTCGGGCAGCCGGTCCACATAACGGCCGAGCTTGATGGCCAGTGCGGCCAGGCCACGCTCGTCCAGGTCCACCACCAGGCGGTCGAGCGACTGGGGGGTGTTGCGCAGCGGGTAGCCGGTGGTGAGCAGCAACTCGTGCGGCTTCACCCAGGCGAGGACGTCCGGAACCTCCATGACGTTGAGCCGTTGCACGATCCGCCCCAGGCCCCGCTCCCCCGCGAGCAACCGTGCCCCGGCCAACGTCGAGACGCCGAGGACCTCGCCGACGGCGACGCCATGAATGATCGTGCCGGTACTTGCCAGGCGCACGGGAGGTTCCATGCAGCGATTGTGACCGATGGAGCCGTCTGTCAGGAAGAGCCAACCTTTGGGCCGACTGTTGGCACCTTTCTCCGTACGGTAGTGATCAGAGGCCGTTCTACCGTCGGCTCAATGGATGGGGGAATCCGTGATCGAGCACAGCGAGCGGACCGACAGGCCCGGCACCGGCACCGGACCGCCGAGGGAGGCCCGGTGACCGTTGTAACACGTTCCAAGGCCCGGCGGGCCCACCCGCGGACAGACACGACCGGCGCGGCCAGCACGGCTCTGCGCCCGGTGCTGGAGTCGCCCCGCCGCCCCGCGCGGGTGCTGGCGGCCTTCTCCTCCGGGATCTACCTGGAGGTCCGTACCGAGCTGGAACCGCACGTGATCGCGGTGGTGACGGGCAGTGCCGTCAGACTGCCCAACTCGATGGTGGTCACCGGCCCGATGCCGCAGGTCACCGTCGGAGACGAGGCCCATGTCGGCGACGGCTCGATCGAGATCGGACGGCTCAGCCTGCGGGCGGGCCGCTGGTGGAACCCTGCCCCGGTGCTCGGTCCGGTGGATCCCGTACGGCTGGCGGCCTCGCTGCCCAGGATGACCGGGCTGTGCGACCGCTCGACGCGACGTCCGGGGCTGGCGGGCAACGACGCCGCCGACCTGCTGGCCGAGGGCTGCGCGCAGGCGTCCCTGCTGCGGGGCGTCATGGCCGCCGAGCAGCTCGTCGGGCTGGGCCCGGGACTCACTCCCAGCGGTGACGACATGCTCGCGGGGCTGCTGGTGGCGCTGCGACACCTGGGCACGGCGGCGGGGGCACCGCGCGCCGTCTGGCTGGCCGACTGGCTGGCCGCCGCGGTCACCTTCGACGCCCGCGGCAGGACCACCCCCATCTCCGCGACCCTGCTGCACTGCGCGGCCCGGGGCGAGGCCAGCGGCGAGGTGCTGGCCGTACTGCGGGCCCTGGCGGGACGGCAGGCGCTGGAGCCGGCGCTGCACCGGCTGCTCCAGCTCGGCCACACCTCGGGAGCGGACCTGGCCTGGGGGTTGCGCATCGGCCTCACCTCCGTCGTCAACCTGAAGGACAGGGCGAGTGAGCACTGATCTGGTCCGGATACGCAGCGGGGTGTACCACGACTCGGTGAGCCTGATGAGGGTCAGCCAAGCGGTCACCGATCTCCCCGGGGTGGAGGTCGCGGTGGTGGCGATGGCCACGGAACTCAACCGCGGGATAGCCACCGAGCTGGGCTTCGACCTTCCCGCGGCGGCCCCGGCCGACCTGCTGATCGCCCTGCGGAGCGGCGACCCGGGCGCGCTGGAGACGGCCGCCGCCGAGCTGGACCGGCTCCTGGCCGGTCTCGCCGGCAGGACGGCGGGCGTGACAGCCACCGAGCAGCCGCCGCGCACCGTCCACGCCGCCGCACGCGACCACGCCTCCACGCTGGCCCTGGTCTCGGTACCGGGTCCGCACGCGTTCGCCGAGGCGATGGACGCGATCGAGGCCGGCCTCTCTGTGATGATCTTCAGCGACAACGTGCCGGTCGAGCAGGAGGTGCTGCTCAAAAGACGCGCCGGTGAGCTGGACGTGCTGGTGATGGGGCCCGACTGCGGCACCGCGGTGATCGGCGGGGCCGGTCTCGGCTTCGCGAACGTGCTCCGGCCGGGTCCGGTCGGGGTGGTGGCCGCCTCGGGGACCGGCGCCCAGCAGGTGACCTGCCTGCTGGACCAGGCGGGCGTGGGGGTCAGCCACGTGCTGGGAGTGGGTGGCAGGGACCTGTCGGCGGACGTGGGCGGGCTGTCCACGCTCCGCGCCCTTGAGGCGCTCGACGCCGATCCGGCGACCGAACTGATCGCTCTGATCTCCAAGCCCCCCGCTCCCGAGGCCGCGCACGCCGTACAGGAGGTCGTCGCCAAGCTCGGAACCCCGGTGGTGACCGCGCTGCTCGGCTCCGGCTCCGGCAACCTGACCACGGCGGCCGAGACCGCCCTGCGCGCGCTCGGGGTGCCGGTGCCCGCGTGGCGGGCATGGCCGGCGCCCGGGGCCCGCGAGCGTGCGGGGACACTGCGGGGCGTCTACTCGGGCGGGACACTGTGCGTGGAGGCCCGGCTGACCGCCGGCACCGGGGAGTTCACCGACTTCGGCGACGACGCCTACACGCGTGGCCGGGCCCATCCGATGATCGACCCCGCGCTCCGCCTGGAGGCCCTGGCCAAGGTGCCGCCGGGCGACGTCGTCCTGCTCGACGTGGTTCTCGGGCACGGCGCCGACCCCGACCCCTCGGCACGGCTCGCCCCCGGAATCACCGCGGCGGTCGGCCGGGGCGTGCCGGTGGTCGTCGCGCTGGTCGGCTCCGAGGGCGATCCCCAGGGGCTGGACGTCCAGGCGGAGGCGTTGCGCGCGGCGGGAGCCGCGGTGTTCACCTCCAACGCCCAGGCCGCCGAGTACGCGGCCGGTCTGCCGGCGAGCGCCCGTTGACCCGCCGCGCGCGGTCCGGAAACCGCCCGGCCGGAAGCCGCCGTTCCTCGCTCAGGAGGTGCCGATGACGCTGCCCATGCTCTCCGGAGAGCCCCAGGTGATCACGGTCGGAGCCGAGATGCTCGGCGAGGCCCTGGACGCGCAGGCGGTGCCCAGGGTGGGGGTGGACTGGCGCCCGCCGATGCCCGGCACCGCCGGCGACCTGGCCCGGGTGCTCGCCGACCCGCGCAGGGTCCGCGCCAACGAGACCGCCGTGGGCCGCCTGGTGTCCGCACGGCCCCAGCTCGTCGGCGTACGGCCCGCACACGAGGTGCTGGACCTGCCCCGGGGCACGTTCCTGCACGCGGGGCCCCCGATCGACTGGGAGCGGGCGTCAGGCCCGATGCGCGGCGCGCTCGTCGGGGCGATGCTGCTGGAGGGACTGGCCGCCGACGCCGAGGAGGCCGGTGAGCGGCTGGCCGCCGGGCAGGCCCGGCTGGAGCCCTGTCACCATCACCGGACGGTGGGTCCGATGGCGGGTGTGGTCAGCCCGTCGATGTGGATGTTCGAGGTCCGTGACGCCGAGCACGGCGGCACCGCCTACTGCTCGCTCAACGAGGGCCTGGGCAAGGTGCTGCGCTACGGCGCCTACGGCCCGGAGGTGCTGGCGCGGCTGGGCTGGATGGGCCAGGTGCTCGGCCCCGTCCTGCGGGCCACCCTGGAGCGGACCGGCCCGCTGGACCTCAGAGCACTGGTCGCGCAGGCCCTGCAGATGGGCGACGAGCTGCACAACCGCAACCGGGCCGCCACCTCGCTGCTGGTGCGGGAGCTGGCGCCGGGGATCGTGGACGCCGCCCCCGGCCACGCGGCCGAGGTGCTGCGCTTCGTCAACGGCAACGACCACTTCTTCCTCAACGCGGGCATGGCGGCGTGCAAGGTGAGCACGGACGCGGCCAGGGACGTGCCCGGCTCCACCATGGTCGTCGCGATGGCCCGCAACGGCACGGACTTCGGCGTCCAGGTCTCCGGGCTGGGTGACCGCTGGTTCACCGGCCCGGCGGGCGTGCCTGACGGTCTCTATCTCGGCGCGTACGGCCCCGCGGACGCCAACCCCGACATCGGCGACTCCACCATCACCGAGACGGCGGGCCTGGGCGGTTTCGCGATGGCCGCGGCCCCGGCGATCGTCAGGTTCGTCGGCGGCGACGTGTCCGACGCCATGGTGGCGACCCGGTCCATGTACGAGATCACCCTTGCCGAGCACCCCGCCTACCAGATTCCCGGCCTCGACTTCCGGGGCACACCGATCGGCATCGACGTCACGCTGGTAGCCAGGACGGGCCTGCTGCCCACCGTGAACACCGGTATCGCGGGCCGGGTCGCGGGCACGGGCCAGGTCGGCGCGGGTCTGGTGAGCCCACCCGCCTCGGCCTTCACCGCAGCCCTGGCCGCGCTTGCCGAGTCGGCCGACCCCGGTGGCAGGGCGGACGAGTAGTCGTTTCCCGTGGATCCACGGCCCAGAAATTCATGATCAAACCTTGGAACGCGGCGGCGTATCGCGGTTCCGGTATCGGTTCTCGGACGGCAGGTCGGCGGCGCGCGGAGGGACGCTCCCGGTATTTACCGCGATGCGCCCCCTCGCCCATCAACTTCCATTACCGAATGTAATCCCGATATCGTGTCCAACTTACAAATAGGGTTGGTTGTGGGGGGGACGGGGTACGATGACCGATCGTTTGCTCGGCAAGGCCCCAATGGGACCGGAGGACGAGAACGCCGGCGCGACCACGCCGGCGACACAGGGCAGACTGGCGGGCCGGCGATACCGCCTGATGGCACCGGTCGGCCGTGGCGGCATGGGCATGGTGTGGCACGCGCACGACGTACTGCTCGACCGCGACGTCGCGATCAAGGAGCTGATCCTCCCCTACGGACTGGACCACGCCGGCAGGCAGGTGGCACACCAGCGCATGCTGCGCGAAGCCCGTTCGGCGGCGCGACTCAGCCACCCCGGAATCGTCACCGTCCACGACGTCGTCGAGGAGGACGGCCGCCCCTGGATCGTGATGGAGCTGGTCCGCGCCTGGTCCCTGGAGCAGGCCGTACGGCAGAACGGGCCGTTGCCCGTCGCGCAGACCGCCGAAATCGGCGTCCGGATACTCGACGCGCTCCGCCACGCCCACGCCGCCGGAATCCTGCACCGCGACGTCAAACCCGCCAACGTGCTACTCACCTCCGACCGGGTGGTACTCACCGACTTCGGCATCGCCGCGGTGGAAGGCGACGTCGCGATCACCCAGACCGGCCCGCTGATGGGCTCCCCCGCCTACATCCCGCCGGAACGGCTGTCCGGCCGGCCCATCACGCACGCCGCCGACCTGTGGTCCTTCGGTGTCACCCTGTACGCGGCGGTCGAGGGCCGCCTGCCCTACGAGGGCCCCGACGCGGTCGCCGTACTGGGCGCGATCCTCACCCAGGAGCCCATCCGGCCACAGCGGGCCGGAGCACTGGTCGCCGTCATCGACGGCCTGCTCCGCAAGGATCCCACCGACCGGATGACCGCCGCCCAGGCCTCGGACCTGCTGGACCGGGTACTGCGCAGTCACGGCTCCGCTCCCCCCCAGCGCGAGCCCGTCGCACGGCGCTCGCCATCGCCGTTCCCAGGCGACCCCACACCGATTCACCTCATGCCGCCGCTGGACCCACCACCCGGGCCGATGCCCTCACGGATCATCGAGACCCCCTCCGGCCCCGTGCGGGTGCCGTACGACCCGGCGGCCGACACGCCGGGGTCCCCCACCGGGACGTCCGGCGGGCACCAGCGCGGCTACGATGCGCTGCGCAGCCCATCAGCCGATCTCGGACGCCCCCTGCCGCCCGAGCCGCGGAACGGTCCCACCGGCGAGACCGCGGGCATCCCGTCGCACGGGTCTCCCGAGGCCGGGCTGTGGCCCGTGGCGGCCTCGGACGGCCAGGCCGTCCGCGACACCGCGCGAGACGCCCGGTCCGTGACGGCGCCCAGCCGGCTCGGAGGCCGCAGGAGCTCCCGCCGCCGGGCAGGGAACGACGGCGGCTGGATACGCGACGGCCGTCCGGCGCCGCGCCTGCTACTGGCCGGCGGAGCCGTGGTGCTGGCCGGACTGGCCGGGCTGCTCGCCCTGCTCCTCGGCGGCGGCCCGGATCCGGCAGGGAGCCCGGACCCGTCTCCGGCGACCTCCACACCCACCGGCCCGGCGTCGCCGTCGCAGGCGCGCGGCAAGGTCCCCGAGGGGTTCAGGACCCTGAGCGGGGGCGGCGTCTCCGCCGCGGTGGCCAGGGGCTGGACGGTGAAGACGGAGAAGGCCGGCTCAGTCACCTTCTCCGGCCCGAGGAACAGCGGGCAGAGCATCGTCGTCACCCAGGCCCCGGTCACCGATCCGGTGACCGCGCTCAACCGGGCAAGCAAGCAGGGGCTGGACGAATACATCGAGGTCGGGGTGGCACCGGTCCGGTACGGCACATGGAAGGCCGCCGACTGGGAGTACACCTACGTCCGGCCCGGAAGCGTCATACCCATGCACGGACTGACCCGCTACGTCGCGCTCGACGGCCAGACCGCCTACCAGATCACATTCACGGTGCAGGACCTGGAATGGGAGAAGAACGCCCCGCTCCGGCAGGCCTTCCTCGACACCTTCGCGGCGGGCTGAGCCCCGGCGACCACTCACTTGGCGTCGGCGTAACACCGCACCGCGAGGGCCTGCATCGGGAAACGGACCGGGGTCGGGCCGAACAGCAACCGGGTCGCCTCCTCGGCGGCCCGGCCAACCGCGGCGACGACCTCGTCGGCCAGCTCCGCAGGACAGTGCACCATCACCTCATCGTGCTGGAAGAACACCAGCCTTGCCGGATCGGGCAGCAACCCGCGCAACACGGCCATGAGCGCCAGCGCCCACTCCGCCGCAGTGGCCTGCACCACGAAGTTACGGGTGAACCGGCCCCGCTCACGGGCCGCCCTGCTCCCCTCGGGACCGGAGACCAACTCCCGCCAACGGGCCGAAGGCGGCGGACAGGTACGGCCGAGCCAGGAGCGGACCAACCGGCCCTCCTCCCCACTCCGCGCGGCATCCTCCACGAACTGATAGGCCCGGGGGAAGCGCTGCCGCATCACGGCCAGCAGCTTGGGCGCGTCCCCACTGGTCCCGCCGTACATCGCCGACAACATAGCGATCTTGGCGTGGTCACGCTCACCGCCGAACACCTGGGCCAGCGCCTGGTAAAGGTCGACCTGCCCCGCCGCCCTGGCCAGACCGCCGTCCCCGGCCATCGCCGCCAGCACCCGGGGTTCGAGCTGCGCCGCGTCGGCGACGACCAGCGTCCAGCCCTCATCGGCCACCACGACCCTGCGCATCACCTTGGGGATCTGCAACGCGCCACCACCACTGGTGGCCCACCGGCCCGACACCACACCGCCCACCACGTACTCAGGCCGGAAACGGTGATCACGGACCCACTGGTCGGCCCAGACCCAGCCGTGGAAGCTGTAGATCCTGGCCATCTCCTTGTAGGCCAGCAGGGGCGCGACACCCGGGTGATCGATCTTCTTGATCTCATGAGCCCGGGTGGAGCTGACAGGCATGCCCACCGACTTGAACGCCTTGGCGATCTGCTGCGGGGAGTCAGGGTTGAACGGCGTGCCGAAAGCCGCCGCCACCTGGTCCGCCAAGGCCTGAAGCTTGGCCGGCCGCATGCCGTGCACCGGGCGCGGGCCGAGCAGTCCGGTCAACAGCCTGTCATGCACATCCTCCCGCCAGGGCATGCCCTCCTGGCGCATCTCCTCGGCGATGAGCGCCCCGGCGGACTCGGCGGCGACCAGCAGCCGGAACCGCCCCGGATCCGCAGTGGCCTCGATCCGCCGGAGCTGGCCGGCGTGGACCTCGGAGACCAGGCCGACGTCAGGCGCGGGCGGCTCCTCCTCGAACAGCATGGCCTGCCGCGCCTGTGGCCCGTGGTGGTCCTCCGGCACCGGGAGACCATGCAGCCGCGCGTGGGCGGCCTGAGCCGACCGGGGCTCACCGTGACGGCCCTCGTATCCCAGGAGCAGACCCTCCGTCAGCGCCAGATCGTGGCAGCGCGTCAGCCGCACGCCCGCGGCGAGCAGCGCCGGATAGACCTCCCGCGTGTCCGCCCAGACCCAGCGCGGCCGACCGGCCTCCAGTTCGCGCACGACCCCCGCGAGATCGCCGACGGCCCACGCGGCGCGCCCGCCGGGGCGCAGCACACCCCCACCGCCGGGACCTGCCGCGACTGCCACGTTCATACGTCACAGACTGCCACGCGAAACCGACATTCTCGATCAGACGAGCGGGATGACGACCTCGTCTTCGAGCGGGGGTTCGATCTCCTGCGGCAGGCAGCCGGTGGCGGCGAAGCAGCGGATCCGCAACGTCCGCGGCGTCACGGAGATGTGCAGGAAGCTCTTGAAGAACGGCGGCGTATCCCAGTCGGACAGCTCCGACAGGTAGCGGTGGAAGATCCGGCCCACGGGCAACCGGAGGGGCATCGGCCAGCCGCCGAGGATCCGCGCCGCCCACCGCATCCGCCGGGTGATGGAGACGGGCGGAATGTCCCTGGGCGGGGCGTTGCCGATCCGCTCCGACATCAACGCCACGCCCTCCTCGGGCGTGAGGTAGAGCCAGCGCATGCGCAGCCGATCGCTGTAGAGCTTGCTGTAGAACGACAGCGAGTCACCGCGGAGCGGGTAGCACCGGTAGTCGTCCTCGTGCAGGCCGCCGACCGTGACCCTGGGGGTGGTGTGGGTAGCGTGCATGAAGGCCCCGGAGCCGCCCGCCACGATGTACTGGATCGTCCGGTCACCGACCTTGATCGGGAAGCGCTGGTAGTTGTGCACGTCGCCGCCTATCGCCGCGACGTAGTTGTGCGCGGGATCGGTGACGACGTCGTCGATCGTGCCGCCGCCTTCGAGCGCGGAAGGCTTGTAGTCGTTCCGGGTGTAGACGGGCTTGCCGGTGATCAGCACCTTGGGCCGGGGATCACGCGAGACCTCGCGCAGCCACCCGGCCTGCTCCCGGTCGAGCGTGCCGTCGATACCGGTGTCGACACCCACGATGAGCAGCCCGGGTGCCTCCATCGCCCAGTACGGCGCGGGCTGCACGGCCTGCTGCCCGGGCAGCGCCCGGCGCTCACGCGCCCTGGCCAGCCGGGTTTCGTCGATCTTCTCCGGCTTGCGCCAGAGCAGCCCGCGCAGCCCCGCGGGCGAGAGTTCGAACCCCTCGCGCTCGGCCTCGAGCGCGGGGGCGTCGCAGAAGACGCGCATGAAGCCGCCGAGCCCGTCGTACCAGTCGTGGTTGCCGGGGACCGCGTAGATCGGCGCCCGGTAGTCCTGGTAGGGACGGAAGAACTTGTCGTCGTACTCGTTCCCGGATCCGGTGGGGTAGATCACGTCGCTGGCGATGACGGCGAAAGCGGTGTCCGCGCCGAGTCTGAGCAGACCGGGAACCACGGCGTACTGCGAGGCGTCGCCCTCCCCGGTGTCCCCCAGGACGAGGAAGGAGAACTCCGGCCCGACGTCCAGCGGGATCCGGAAGGAGGGATCGACGCCCCGGTCCCGCTGGTAGGCCACCCAGCGGGCCCTGACCTGGCCCGAGGGGTCGCCGAACAGTCCCGCGAGGACCTCGTTCCTCGACCTCCAGAGGGTGCGCGGGCTGAACCAGGTGAAGGTCTCCTCGTTGGGCCGCAGATCCTTGAAGGAGCCGACCTGGACACAGGACCAGCCCGCGCCCTCCTCGGAGACCCGGGAGGAGACCTCACGCCCGCGTTCCGCGGCCTGCCCGACATCATCCATGACCATATTTTGGCGGTGATCTTACGGAACCGCACCCATCTCAGGAAAAGCGGCCCGGCAACCTGCCGAGGCCGCTGACTTTACATTGTAGATTTCAAACGGGCGTCCGTACGGCCGGTCCCGGAAAGACGGCGGAGAGAATCTAGGCGATCAGCACGCCGGGGTTGAGGATGCCCTCGGGGTCGAGCCGGTCCTTGACCCCGCGCAGGATCTCGACCCCCAGGTCGCCGATCTCGGCGGCGTAGGCCTCCCGGTGGTCGCGGCCGACGCCGTGATGGTGGGAGATCGTGCCCCCGGCCGTGACGATCGCCTCGTTGACCGACCGCTTGGCCGCCTCCCACTGCGCGAGGGGATCCTCGGTCTGGGCCGTGACGACCGTGAAGTAGAGCGAGGCGCCTGTGCCGTACACGTGGGAGACGTGGCACATGACCAGCGGCGAGCCGAGCGAGGCGTGCAGCGAGAGCCGTACGGCGTCGTAGAGCCGCGGGAGGTTGGACCAGAACCCGGCCGTCTCCAGCGTCTCCACGGTGGCCCCCGCCGCGAGCAGGGAGTCGCGCAGGTAGGGCGCCGCGTAGCGGCCGTGCGCCCAGGACTCGCCGGGGCCGGGGCCGAGGGAGACGCCTCCGAGCCCGGACAGCACCTCCGCGGCGCGTTCCCGCTGGAGCGGCACCTCCGAGGAGGGACCCTCGTAGCCCGCGATGACCAGGCAGCCCGCGTCGGCCGCCAGGCCGCCGAGCTCCTCCGGCCTGGTCAGGCCGACCATCGTCTCGGTCTCGTCGGACAGGCGCAGCACGGTGGGCACGGGACCGTCCTGGGCGAGCCGCCGCAGTGCGGCCGATCCCGCCGCGAACGACGCGAACCGCCATCCCTCATAGATCCGCTCGGCGGGCGCCCGCCGCACGCGGAGTCTCAGGGAGGTGATCACCCCGAAGGCACCTTCCGAGCCGAGGATCACCTGGCGCAGGTCGGGTCCCGCGGCGGACTTGGGGGCGCGGCCGAGATCGAGGGTGCCGCGTGGGGTGGCCACGGTCAATCCGACGACCATGTCGTCGAACCGGCCATAGCCCGCCGAGGCCTGGCCGCTGGAGCGGGCCGCGGCGAAGCCGCCCAGTGTGGCGTACTCGAACGACTGGGGGAAGTGGCCCAGGGTGAGCCCGTGCCCGGCGAGGAGCTGCTCGGCCTGGGGCGCGCGCAGCCCCGGCTCCATCTCGGCCACCATCGACTCGGTGTCCACCGAGATCAGCCGGTTCAGCCGGGCCAGGTCGAGGGCGACGGCCCCCGCGAAACCCTGCCGGGCGGCCACCAGGCCGCCGACCACCGAGGTGCCTCCGCCGAACGGGACCACCGCGACCCGGTGCGCGGCGCAGGCTCGCAGCAGTTCCAGCACCTCGGCGTGCGAGCCGGGCAGCACCACGGCGTCGGGGGCGTCGGAGCCGTCTCCCGCGCGCATGCGCATCAGGTCGGGGGTGGACTTGCCCCGGGTGTGCCGGATGCGGGCGTCGTCGTCGGAGCGGACGTGGCCGGCGCCCACGATGTCACGCAGCTCGGCGAGGACGGGCGGGGAGAGCGTCACGGGGGGAAGCCGCACCTCGCCGAGACTCGCGGCCGGGACCTCCGGCGCGTGCACGCCCAGCATGTCCCGGAGCAGCCGGCGGACCGGCTCGGGCAGCTCGGAGGCTCTGGCGGGGTCGCCCCAGCCGGACCAGAGCATGGGTTCGGCGGCGATCGTCGGAATTTCCACCTCTACACTGTTACATATGACGTCTATTCGTCACAATACGACTATGAGTAACGGCGACCCGGTCCTCGACGCCGCCCGCGAGATGGTGCTCGCGGTCGGGGTGCGGCGGACCACGCTCACCGACGTGGCAAGGCGGGCCGGGGTGTCCCGGATGACGATCTACCGCCGCTGGCCCGACGTGCGCGGTCTGGTCGCCGACCTGATGACCCGCGAGTGGGTACTCGTCGCGGGCCGGTTCGCCACCGAGGACCCGGTCACCGCGGCGGTCGCGGTGGTGCGGGCACTGCGCGACCATCCGCTCTGGCGCAAGATCGTCGAAGTGGACCCCGAGCTGCTCCTGCCGTACCTGCTCCAGCGCCGGGGCGCCAGCCACGAGGCCATGCTCGCGCTCATCGAGTCGGCGATCGCGCGAGGCCAGCAGCGGGGCACCATACGGCCCGGCGACCCGGAGACCCTGGCCAGGGCCGTGCTGCTGACCGCCCAGTCGTTCCTGCTGTCCGGTCCGACCATGCTCGCCCCCCTCACCCAGGACGGGCTGGACGCCGAACTCACCGCTCTCCTGGAGAGGTACCTGCGCCCTTGACTTCCTCCCTCAACGCCGCCCGCCGTCTCCGTGAACTCGCCGAGGTCCGCGACCTCGTGGTGGACGTGCTGGTGGTCGGACTCGGCGCCACCGGCACCGGAGCGGCGCTCGACGCCGCCTCCCGGGGCCTGTCCGTGGCCGCGATCGACGCCCACGACCTGGCCTTCGGCACCTCCAGGTGGAGCTCCAAGATGATCCACGGGGGGCTCCGCTACCTGGCCAGGGGTCAGGTGGGAGTGGCGCGCGAGAGCGCGGTGGAGCGCGGCGTCCTGCTCCGCCACACCGCCCCGCACCTGGTCAGGGCCGCGCCGTACCTGCTGCCGCTGACCCCCGCGGTCTCCGGCGGCCAGGCCGCGACGGCGATGACCGGCTACCGGCTCGGCGACGGGCTGCGGATGGCGGCACGCACGCCCCGCCGACTGCTCCCCGGCCCGTCACGGATCTCCGCGGAACGGGCGCTGGCCCTCGCCGCGCCGCTGAACCGGGACGGCCTGCGCGGCGCGCTGCTCTCCTGGGACGGGCGGCTGGTCGACGACGCCCGGCTGGTGGTGGCGCTGGCCAGGACGGCGGCGGCGCACGGCGCCAGGATCCTGACCCGCTGCCGGGCGCTGGAACTGGCCGGAGACGGGGCCCAGGTCCGCGACGAGCTCACCGGAGACACCTTCACGATCCGGGCCAGAGCCGTGATCAACGCCGCCGGCGTCTGGGCCGCCCAGCTCAACCCGGACATCCGGATGCGGCCGTCACGCGGCACCCACCTGGTACTCCGGCCGGAGACCCTGCCCGGCCTGCGGGCCGGGCTGCACGTACCGGTCCCGGGCGAGAGCAACCGGTTCGCGCTGGTCCTCCCCCAGGCCGACGGCCGGATCTACGTAGGGCTCACCGACGAGCCGGTGGAGGGGCCGCTTCCCGACGTGCCGCAGGCCCCGGAGGAGGACGTGACGTTCCTGCTCGGCGTCCTCAACTCGGTGCTGGAGGTGACGGTCGGACGGGAGGAGGTGGCCGGGACCTACGCCGGGCTGCGGCCGCTGCTGGCCGCCGAGGGACGCACCTCCGACCTGTCCAGGAAGCACGCGCTGCTGACCTCCGCAGGCGGGGTCGTCACGATCGTGGGCGGCAAGCTGACCACCTACCGGCGGATGGCCCAGGACGCGGTCGACCGGGCGGTGCGGCTGCGGGATCTCGACGCCGGCGAGAGCCGTACGGCGCGACTGCCCCTGGCCGGGTTCACCCCCGGGGACGTCAGGGCACCGGGGCGTCTGGCGGAACGCTACGGAAGCGAAGCGGAGTCTCTGCGGGCGCTCATGGCGGAGGATCCCGCGCTGGCCGAGCCGCTGCCGACCGGGATCACCGGGGCCGAGCTCGTCTGGGCGGTCAGGCACGAGGGCGCGCTGAACGTCGGCGACCTGCTCGACCGCCGGACCCGCATCGGCCTGGTCCCCGCGGACAGGGCGGCCGCCCTGCCCGCGGCCCGGGCCGCTCTGGAATATTGACGCGATCCATCTCCGCCCGGCTATTGACAACGGAGCATTGACACCGGTTGATATCAATCTCTTGACGTGGACCCTCCGGAGGCCATAAAGGCTCTACCCGCACCGCACGCCTCAGGCACCCCCGGCGTCACACCCTCGGAATTGTTAGGTTAGTCTTACCTAAGTTTCGACGGGAGGGGTGGATGTGACCGGGAGGAGTGTTCCGGACAAGGCCGACAAGGGGTGTATGCACCCCCGGGGATGCCACACGGGCACTCTGCCGGTTCTCGCCAGCGCGACGGTGGGAGCCCGATTCTGGCTGCTCATTGAGCATTCCGGCCCCTGGGCCTCCCATCTGGAGGACTGCCACCTTCCCGAGGACGTGCACATTCTTATCAAACGGGCCATGAGCCTCGGCATCCGGCCCCAGCTCATCCGTCGCCCCGGGCGGCGGAACCGCCAGGGGACCGGCATTCACGTCATGGTCGCCGACTCCACGGCCGCCGAACCGTGGCTCGCCGAGGGCGTCATCGCAGGTCCGGACGATCTTGACATGGATGCTTTGGTGGCCGGAGTGGTCCCGGAGTCCTGCATACTTGTGAGTGAGCCGGTTTTTCTGGTCTGCACGCATGCCAAGCGCAACGCGTGCTGCGCCCGCATTGGACTACCACTCGCTCGTACTCTGGCGGAAATATTGCCAGACAGAGTATGGGAAACATCACATGTCGGCGGCGATCGATACGCCGCCAACCTCGTGTGCTTGCCACACGGGCTTTACTACGGCAGCATGTCTCAGGCTGCTGCGATCGCGGCAGCCGACGCGTACCGGTCCGGCGAGGTCATCCTCGACCGTTTCCGGGGACGCGCAGGCATCCCTGAGCCATTGCAAGCCGTCGAGCATTTCGTCCGCTCCCACACGGGCGAACTCTCGGTCGGCGGAGTGGCCGTGGAATCCTCCAGGTCGGACGGCGACACCACCGAGGCGTTCGTGCGCGGTAGTGACGCTCGTTTTCGGGTAGTGGTTGAGCCCATGACGCTAACAACGCCATGCGGTACGGCTTGCGCCGACACGATCACTACCTATCGGCTGGTTGCGCTGGACAGGCTCACACCTGTGCGGTACGCCACGTCCGCCCTCACCTGACCTGAGGGAACATCACGGCTAATCCGGGCGTTGGAATCAGGGACGCCATAAACGTCCAATGCGGCACTAAACCGAAATACCCTCACTAAAAGGTGGTTTTCTCATGTCTCAGGTACGTCGGCAGACCGCCCGTCCTCGGCCCAGCTGGGGATGGCAGGATGACGCCGCGTGCCGGGGCGAGGACCTCGTGCTCTTCTTCGGTCCCGACGGCGAGCGTCAGCCTGAGCGTGACATTCGCGAGCGTAAGGCCAAGGCCATCTGCGCCCAGTGCCCCGTACGCGCCGAATGCCTTGACTATGCGCTGTCCCGTCCGGAGAAGTACGGCACCTGGGGCGGTCTGAACGAGGACGAGCGCGCCTCCGAGCGTCGCCGTCGCATGCGCCGCGCCGCCAGCGCCGGCATCAGCGCCGTCGCCTGAGCAGTACCTCCACCCGGCTTCCCCCGCGTGTGATCTCGCTGCTTCCCCTGCGAGATCACACGTTGCTGTGTGCGGTCAGGGGTGTTCCGCAGGCTGAGCACCCCTGAAAATCCCCCGGCGGGAAGACCACCACCGAGCGCCACCCGCACCCGCGGCCGGCTCCCCGGACGACTGCTTACAGAGCCTCTATCACTGTAAACCATCATCGACCACCCGCAGACGGTCCGCCT
This sequence comes from Streptosporangium sp. NPDC087985, assembly GCF_044741965.1. Lineage (NCBI taxonomy): Bacteria > Bacillati > Actinomycetota > Actinomycetes > Streptosporangiales > Streptosporangiaceae > Streptosporangium > Streptosporangium sp. NPDC087985. Next base: position 159,005 of record NZ_JBIUTQ010000003.1, on the reverse strand, counting down.
TGCGACGGAAGCTCCGGCCCGGCGGCCCGCTCGCGGACGGAACCGGGCCGGAGGCATCTCCTCACCGATCAACCGGAGGTCACACCCCGGGGGTCACGGACGGTGGGTACGACCGGATCTCCGCATTTCCTGCTGGATGCTCTTCCATCTGTTCCGCAGTTCCCTGCGGAGCCGCGCATCGCTTCTGGAGGCCATCCAGGCGGCCTCACGCTGGAGCCTGTTCCAGCTGTCCAGCCGCCGCTCGGGCAGCGTGCCGTCCTCGATCGCGGCGATCACAGCGCAGCCGGGCTCGCCGCGATGCCCGCAGTCGGCGAACCGGCACTGCTCGGCGAGGTCCTCGATGTCGGAGAAGACCTGGTCCACGCCCTTGCCCATGTCGTACAGGCCGATGCGGCGGATGCCGGGAGTGTCGATGACGAGGCCACCGCCCCTGAGCCGGATCAGCTCACGGTGCACCGTGGTGTGACGTCCCCGGCCGTCGCCGGCCCTGACCTGCTGGGTCTCCATCACCGCTTCCCCCGCGAGGGCGTTGACCAGCGTGGACTTGCCCGCGCCCGAAGCACCGAGCACCACGGCGGTGCGCGTCCCCTCCAGATAGCCGCGCACGATCTCGACCCCCTCGCCGGTGACGGAGCAGACCGCGTGCACGTCCACCCCGGGCGCCGCCGTGGCGACCTCCCCCATCAGGAAGTCGAGGCCGTCACCGATGAGGTCGGACTTGGTGACGAGCACCACCGGCAGACCTCCGCTCTCCCAGGCCAGCGCGAGCAGCCGCTCGATCCGGCCCAGGTCGGCGGTGTCGGTGGCGTGCAGGGCGGGTTCGGCGACGAACACAACATCGACGTTTGCCGCGAGCACCTGCCCCTGGGAGTCGCCGGACAGGCCGCCCCGGGAGACCCTGCCGACGCCGCCGCGCACGAACGCGGTGCGGCGGGGCAGGACCGCCTCCAGTTCGAAGCGGCCCTCGGGCAGCCTCCGGAGCGCGGCCCAATCCCCCACGCAGGGCAGGGCGACGGGATCGGCGGCGGCGGCCCGCCGGAGGTGGGCGCCGTAGTGGACCTGTGAGTGACCGTCGGCGGACAGCACCTCGGCGGCGCCGCGGTCGACACGGGCCACCCTGGCGGGGGTCAGACCGGCGGGGAGCTCGGCGGCGAGGGAGTCGTTCCAGCCGAGCGAGGAGAGAACGGAAGAACCAGGGATCACTGGCGAAGACAACGTGGGTACACCCTTTGCGAAGGCCGGGAGCCCCTGCGTGAAACGGGTTAGGCGGGCACCCGGAGGTTGATGGATGGCAGGCTCAACAGAACAACCCGCATAGTCCTCACCTCCAGAGCTCGTGGCCACGTGCCTTACGGCACGGCAAGATGGCAGAAGGGTAACGCAGACCCCCCTTTTCCGCGCAAGCCCATTAACGGCGCGCGGGCCACATTCGCAGACATCTCGCCGTGGTTGCCGCCGGACTCAACGGCCGCCCACGCAGAACGCTCGGCCGGGATACCCCGGCCGAGCGCCTCGCCAAGCTCCTGGCAACAGCCGATTGACCACCTGTGTCGCGACGGCCCCTTGAAACCGCCGCCCGGGGCCGTACCGGGTCAGGTCACAGACCCGGAGCCGGGAAGTGCGAGGTCAGCTCCCTGACCTCACCGTGGACCCGGGTGATGACGTGCTTGGCCTCGTCCTCGTCCTTGGCCAGGGCGGTGACGACCTGGTCGATCCAGGCGCCGATCTGGCGCATCTCGGTCACGCCCATGCCCCGGCTGGTCACGCCGGCGGTGCCGATGCGGATGCCCGACGGGTCGAACGGCTTGCGCGTGTCGAAGGGCACGGTGTTGTAGTTGGTCTCCAGGCCGGCCTTGTCCAGCGCCTGGGCGGCGGGCTTGCCACCGATGCCCTTCGGGCTCAGGTCGAACAGGATGAGGTGGTTGTCGGTGCCACCGGAGACCAGGTCGAAGCCGCGGCCCTTGAGCTCCTCGGCCAGCGCCTGGGCGTTCAGGACGACCTGGCGGGCGTAGTCCTTGAAGTCGTCGGTCTCCGCCTCCTTCAGCGCCACCGCGATGGCCGCGGTGGTGTGGTTGTGCGGACCGCCCTGCAGACCCGGGAAGACGGCCTTGTTGAGCGCGGTGGCGTGCTCGTCGGAGGTGGCCATGAGCATCGCGCCACGGGGACCGCGCAGGGTCTTGTGGGTGGTGGTGGAGATGACGTCCGCGTGGCCGACCGGCGACGGGTGGGCGCCCCCGGCCACCAGGCCGGCGATGTGCGCGATGTCGGCGGCGAGCACCGCGCCGACCTCACGGGCGATCTCGGCGAAGGCCGGGAAGTCGATCGTGCGAGGGATCGCGGTACCGCCACAGAAGATCAGCTTGGGCCGTTCGCGGAGGGCGATCTCGCGGACCTCGTCCATGTCGACGCGGCCGGTGTCCTGGCGCACGCCGTAGCGGACCGGGTTGAACCACTTGCCGGTGACCGAGACCGACCAGCCGTGGGTGAGGTGGCCGCCGAACGGCAGGCCCATCCCCATCACGGTGTCGCCCGGCTGCAGGAAGGCCAGGTAGATGGCCAGGTTGGCGGGCGAGCCCGAGTAGGGCTGGACGTTGGCGTGGTTCACGCCGAACAGGGACTTGGCCCGCTCGATGGCGAGGGTCTCGATCTGGTCGATGACCTGCTGGCCCTCGTAGTAACGCCTGCCCGGATAGCCCTCGGAGTATTTGTTGGTGAGAACGGTGCCGGTGGCCTCGAGGACGGCCTTGGAGACATAGTTCTCCGAAGCGATCAGCTTGACGGTGTCGGCCTGACGGCGCTCCTCCGCCTTGATGAGCTCGGCGATCTGCGGATCGACGCTCGATAGAGAACTCATGGCGCCTTCACTCCCCTGTGATCTTTGACAACGTGCGAAGACCCAGGCGCACGGCCTCCGCGATTACGCTCCCCGGTGGGCTCTCCCACCCAATGCGCCAGTCGCGCCTTAGACGATAGCGGACTAGCCGGCACGGCTGACGCGGCCGGCGCCGTCCACCGGCCAGAGCCGGTCCACCTCCGCGTTGAGCGTCGCGCCGATAAGCACGGCCAGGGCGGTGATGTAGAGCCACAGAAGCACCGCGATCGGGGCGGCGAGCGAGCCGTAGATGGAGACCGGGGAGAACCAGGCGGCGAGCACCGCGCGCAGCACCGCGGCGCAGGCGATCCAGATGATGAGCGCGAGCACTGCCCCGGGCAGCTCGCGCCACCAGCGCGTCCGCACCGGCACGCTCACGTGGTAGAGCAGGCTGAGGAAGAACACCGAGCCGATGATGACCACCGGCCAGTAGAGGCTGTTGACCAGGCCGGCGTAGTCGGGGGGCAGGGCACCGCGCAGCGCCACAGGGCCGAGGACGAGGACCGGCATGACGAGCAGCCCGACCATCAGGCCGGCGAGATAGAGGCCGAAGGACATCAGGCGGGTGCGGATGATGCCGCGTTCCTCGCCGAGCCCGTAGGCGACCGAGATCAGGTCCACGTAGACGAACAGCGCCCGCGAGCCCGACCAGAGCGCCAGCAGGAAACCCAGGGAGATCAGCGAGACCTGGTTCTCGGGTTTCAGCACGTCGTCGACGAGCGGCGTGACGACGGTGTTGACGGCGTTGTCGGTGAACAGCAGGTGAGCCTGGACGTCGATCCAGGCTCTGACGTTCTGCACCGTCTCCGGACCGAAGACCCTGGTGAGCTGGCCGATCACGCCGATCAGGCCGAGCATGAACGGGGGCAGCGACAGCAGCGCGAAGAAGGCCGCCTCGCCGGCCAGGCCGGTGACACGATAGGTGACGCCCGCGTTCGTGGTGGCGCTGGCCAGTGCCCAGGTGCCCGTCCCGCGCACCCAGGAGAGCCCGGCACGCAGCCTGGCCCTGGGCCCGCGCGGGGAGCGCTTGTCGGGCCCGGGCCGGTGGGCCGGAGCATCGGTGGACGTCATGGCACACAACGGTATTTCCTAGAGGGGCTTGATCACGAGTCCGTCCGGCAACGATCGAATCTCGTGTCCACCACCCACGCTACCTGCGATAAAACGCCCCAAGGTCATCCGCGTCGACGATCCGGGCGCCCAACGGCAGCAGTGACACCGGGATCATCTTGATGTTCGCGATCCCCAGGGGGATGCCGATGATCGACAGAAAGAGCGGGATCGAGGTCAGCAGGTGCCCGATGGCCAGCCAGATCCCGGCCACGACGCACCAGATCACGTTTCCCAGGGTGGACAGGCAGCCCGCGTCGGGATCGCGCACCACGGTCCGCCCGAAGGGCCACAGCGCGTAGGCCGCTATCCGGAACGACGCGATGCCGAACGGGATCGTGATGATCAGGACGCAGCAGATGACACCCGCGATGGCATAGCCGAGGGCCAGCCAGATTCCCGCGAACACCAGCCAGATGACATTCAACAGAGTTCGCATGTTCTGAGCATGTCAGGAGGGATTGGATTGGTTCTACCGGGTGTGCCCCTGAGAAATCCCTGATTCGAGCGGCGCCGGAGGCATCAGGGGGACGGCGGCCGGGCGCCAAGGTTGCACCAGGAGAGAGTCCAGAGTGTGGACCGGATATTGGACATCTCGGGCGACCAAGGTATCGTCAGGGACATGCCAGCGGACCCATTGCTCGTCGTGCGACGCCACGTCGACCTCCTGCGTGTCCGCAGTGCCATCTGTTGTGACGTCCGTTGACCGTCGCCCTCCGCTGATTTCACCCAGCTCGGGCGCGCGACAGGCGTCCTCTCCTTGCGAGTGAGCGGCTCCCCGGCCTCGATGACGAGCCGGCGGGTTCCACCTGCGCGTGTCCGGAAATCACTCCACCGATCCGAAGGACGCGCTCATGACGACCCCGGCCAAGCCGGCCAACCGCCACCACAAGCGCCCGCGCGGCGAAGGTCAGTGGGCCCTCGGCTACCGCGAGCCACTGAACAAGAACGAGGAGAACAAGAAGGCCGATGACGGGCTCAACGTCCGTCAGCGGATCATCGACGTCTACTCCAAGGGCGGCTTCGACTCCATCGACCCAGCCGACCTGCGGGGCCGGATGCGCTGGTACGGGCTCTACACCCAGCGCAAGCCCGGGATCGACGGCGGCAAGACCGCGATCCTGGAGCCGGAGGAGCTCGACGACCGCTACTTCATGCTCCGCGTCCGGATCGACGGCGGGCGGCTCAACCTGGAGCAGCTGCGCACCATCGCCGACATCTCCAACCTCTACGGCCGGGGCACCGCGGACGTCACCGACCGGCAGAACATCCAGCTCCACTGGATCGAGATCGAGGCCGTCCCCGACATCTGGAAGCGGCTGGAGGCGGTGGGCCTGTCCACCACCGAGGCCTGTGGCGACACCCCGCGCGTCATCCTGGGCTGTCCGCTGGCCGGGATCGACACCGAGGAGATCCTCGACTCCAGCGCGCTGATCCGCGAGATCTACGACACCTACATCGGCGACCCGGCGTTCTCGAACCTGCCGCGCAAGTTCAAGGGCGCGGTGAGCGGCTGCCCGGCGCACTGCACGGTGCACGAGATCAACGACGTGGCGTTCGTGGGCGTGGTCAACGAGCGGGGCGAGAAGGGCTTCGACCTGTGGGTGGGCGGCGGCCTGTCGACCAACCCGATGCTGGCCAAGCGGCTGGGCGTCTTCCTCACCCCCGAGCAGGTCGCCCCGGCCTACGGCGGCGTGATCGGCATCTTCCGTGACTACGGCTATCGCCGCCTGCGGCACCGGGCCCGGCTCAAGTTCCTGGTCAACGACTGGGGGCCCGAAAAGTTCAGGGAGATTCTCGAAACGGAGTACCTCGGCTACGCCCTGCCCGACGGCCCCGCGCCCGAGCAGCCGCGCGGCGGGCGCAGGGACCACGTGGGGGTCTTCCAGCAGAAGGACGGCAACTTCTACGTCGGCTTCGCCCCCAAGGTCGGCCGCCTCGACGGCGACAAGCTGCATCTCATCGCCGACATCGCCGAGCGGCACGGCTCGGACCGGGTACACACCACGGTCGAGCAGAAGATGGTCATCCTCGATGTGGCGCCCGACCAGGTGGACAGCATCGTCGCCGAACTGGAGGCCAACGACCTGCGGGTCAACCCCTCCACCTTCCGCCGCCAGACCATGGCCTGCACCGGCATCGAGTTCTGCAAGCTGGCGATCGTCGAGACCAAGGCCACCGCGGCCAACCTGATCGACGAGCTGGAGCAGCGCCTTCCGGACTTCAAGGAGCCGCTGACCATCAACGTCAACGGCTGCCCGAACTCCTGCGCGCGCATCCAGGTCGCCGACATCGGCCTCAAGGGCCAGCTCGTCGTCAACGACAGCGGCGAGCAGGTCGAGGGCTTCCAGATCCACCTGGGCGGCTCCCTCGGCGTCAATCCGGGCTTCGGGCGCAAGGTCCGCGGCCTGAAGGCCACCGCCGAGGAGCTTCCCGACTACGTGGAGCGCGTCGTCAGGAACTTCGAGAAGCAGAAGAACGAGGGCGAGACCTTCTCGGCCTGGGTCCAGCGCGCCGACGAGGCGGATCTCAAGTGAGCCGCCCGGCGGCCCGCGAGCAGAGGAGGTGCCGATGAGCGAACGGGCGGTCCCCTTCCACTGCCCCTACTGCGGTGACGAGGACCTCGAACCCTACGAGGGCGACGGCGGCTGGTACTGCCGCTCGTGCGTCCGCGCCTTCAAGCTGAAGTTTCTCGGAATCGGGGTGCGCTCATGAGCCTGGTGGACATAGAGATCGGGCTGCGCCAGCAGCGCAACGGGTTCGACCTGCAGGACATCGTGGAGTCGGCCGCGCGGTTCCTGGAGGACGCCTCCGCCCTGGAGATCATCCGTTGGGCGGCGGCCACCTTCGGCGACCGGCTCTGCCTGACCTCCTCGATGAGTGACGCCCTGCTGATCGACCTGGTCAGCAGGGTCAAACCGGGGATCGACGTGCTGTTCATCGACACCGGCTACCACTTCGCGGAGACGGTCGGCACCCGTGACGCCGTGCGGCAGGTCTACGACGTCAACGTGATCGACGTGACGCCGTCCCGGACGGTGGCCGAGCAGGAGCGCGACCTCGGTCCGCGCCTGTTCGGGCGCAACCCGGACCTCTGCTGCTACCTGCGCAAGGTCGAGCCGCTCAACCGGGCACTGGAGCCGTACCTCGCCTGGGTCTCCGGCATCCGGCGCGACGAGGCCGTCACCCGTTCCGACGTCCAGGTCGTGGAGTGGGACGCCAAGCGCCAGATGGTCAAGATCAATCCGATCGCCCGGTGGACGCAGGACGAGGTCGACAACTACATGGCCGACAACGGCGTGCTGATCAACCCGTTGCACTACGACGACTACCCCTCGATCGGCTGCGCCCCCTGCACCCGGCAGGTCGCCCCGGGCGAGGACCCGCGCAGCGGTCGCTGGGCCGGCATGGCCAAGACGGAGTGCGGGCTCCATCTATGACCTCCTCTTCACGGCTGAGGCCCCGGGCCGGAGCCCGGGGCGGTCATGCCGGAGGCAGCCGGTGACGTGGCGGGCGCGTGCCACCGCGGCCACGATCCCGCTGGTCGCGGTGGCGCACGGGTCCCGTGACCCGCGCGCCGCCGCGACCGTGGAGGACCTTCTCGACCTGGTCCGGCGGGCACGCCCGGAGCTCCCGGTGCGCGCCGCCTATCTCGACCACGCCGCTCCGACGCTCACCGGGGCGCTGGCGGAGCTGGCCGAGGCGGCGGTCGTACCGCTGCTGCTCACCGAGGCCTACCACAGCCGGGTGGACATTCCCGGCGCGCTGGCCGCGCTGGCGGCTCGCCGGCCGCTGCTGCGCGTGCACCTGGGGACCACCCTGGGCCCACACCCCCTGCTGGTCACCGCCCTGGAGCGGCGGCTGGCCGAGGCCGGGGTGCGGGCCGGGGACCCCCGCACCGCCGTGGTGCTGGTCTCGGCCGGCTCCAGCGACCGGCGGGCCAACGCGACGGTCTCGGGGATCGCCGCGGACTGGGCCGGGCGGCGTGGCTGGTGGTCGGTGACCGCCGCCTACGCCTCGGCCGCCGAGCCCACCCCCGCTCAGGCGATCCGGCGGCTCCTTTCTGCCGGGGCCCCGCGCGTGGTGGTGGCCCCCTACCTGCTGGCCCCGGGCCACTTCGCCGACCGGATCCGCCGCGACGCCCTGGCCGCGGGCGCCGAGGCCGTCGCCGGCGTGCTCGGCGCCGCCCCCGAGCTCGCGGCCGTGCTGCTCGAACGCTACGAGCAGGCCGTACGGCGGGACAGGACCTCCGCGACCGCCTGACGGCGTGCGTCAGCCCCCCGCCTTACGGTCCTTCTTCTCGCACCGGACCACAACCATCTGGCCGGTGGCCGGATCCACCTGGCGGACGTTGTCCTGGCAGGGCTGGTAGATCAGCTTCCGCACCATGATCGACCACGTGACGGGGAACTCGTCCGCCTCGGCGAGCTGTCGCTCCCAGCCGTCGAAGAGGCCGTCCATCCCGGAGGCCAGGTCCTCGGCTCCTTTCTCTTTGGTGTCCAGCTCTCCCGGCAGCACGGCCGCGGACACGACACGCTCCGTGGCGGTCTTACCGGACTTGTCCTGCCACCACCCCATGAAGATGACCCCGTCAGGACCGTCCCCGCAGAGATGCTTCTGCGGGGCGCCCCCGTCGATCCAGATGATCACCCGCCGTAGTGGCCCGGAGCAGAAGATCTGCACCATGGTCGGAACATTGCCGGTCCTGACCCGAAGCTCCTTGCGCACCCCTCCCACGGTGTAGGCGCGGTTCGCGATCTCACCGCCGACGACCGGCTCTCCCACCGGCCGTGAAACAGTCGGTACGGCGGGGGACGGCTGGGCCATGACTCCGGTCCAGACGTCGTCGGGGACAGTCCCGGCACTGCCCGTGGGCAGGGTGAACGCCGCCGCGACGGCGAGTCCCACCGCGGCCACCCCGCCCAGGAACCGGGCGCGGCGGCGCCTGATCCTCCGGGCACGCCGGTCGACGTCGGCGACGGTCACGCCCCTGTGCAGACCGTCGGCGCCCTCCCGCTCCAGGATCTCGCGCAGCTCGGATTCGGTGATCGTCATCTCAGCTCCCCGTGGTGATCGCGGCGACCGCCGCGGGATCGACGCGCAGCTTGGCCAGCGCCCGGCTGGCCTGACTGCGGACGGTCGTCACCGAGCAGCCGAGAACCTCGGCGATCTGCGGGTCGGGCAGGTCCGCGAAGTACCGCAGGACGATCACGGCCCGCTGCCTGTCGGGCAGGACTGCCAGAGCCTGCCGGACCGCCTCGCGTGCCCCGACCGCACCCATCTGGTCGTCTCCCGCCACGTCGGGCAGGACGCCGGTCGGCACCTCTCCCCGCCATCTACGCCGCCACCAGGAGGCGTGGGTGTTGGCCAGGATGCGGTAGACGTAGGGGTCGGGGTTGTCGCCCACCCGCCGCCAGGCGAACCACGCCTTGGCCAACGCCGTCTGCAGGAGATCCTCCGCTGTGCCCCAGTCTCGGCACAGCAGGTAGGCGGTCTGCAGCAGACGGGCCGAGCGCTGCTCCACGTAGCGCTCGAAGTCGACCCGGTCTCGCATTCGGAGTCCTCACTGTTCGGTGTCCGTCACCGATCACTACGCTCCGGCTCCCCCGAGACGTTGCACGCGTCCGGGATCTCTCAGGGGGACGGCGGCAGGGGAGGCCTCGGCTCGTCCCTGAGCTCACCGCGCAGCTCACGCCACTGGTCGCGCCAGGCTGCCCATGCCTTCTTGACGGGTCTGGCCTTGGAGTCGCCGATCACCTTGACGTCGCCCATGAGCACGTAGGCCTTGACCCGGATGAGGGGCACGTTCATGCCGGGAGGGGCCTCCAGGACCTGGACCCGCTTGTCCCCCATGATCGCGATGCCTTCGAGGTCGACGTCCACGCCGTCCGGAACGATGATCTTCACGTCGCCCATGACCGCGGTGGCCACGATGTCCACCACACCGGTGCGGACCTCGGCCTCCCGCAGGTCGAGCACGACATCACCCATGACGGCGACCGCCCCGAGCCCCTGGTCGATCCGCCACTTGCCCCGGCGCTTGGAGTCGCCCATCACGGCCACGAACCAGCGTCGCGCGGCGCTCTGCGGCACCGCGACCGGAGCCGGCGCGTGGGCGGGCGTGTGAGTCTGCCCGACCGGCGGCAGGTCCGAGGTGATGACGGCCAGTTCGGCCTGGGTGACGGCGGTGTAGGCCGCCTCCGTACGTTCGGTCAGTTCGCCGAGGGTCAGGCGTCCCTCGACGGAGGCGACGCGCAACTGCTCGACCGCAGCCTCCCGCTCGGCGTCGGACGCCCGTATTGCGTCGGGTTCGCTCATGACTCACAACATATCGCGAGTGATCTCCGCAGTGGATCCTTCGAAGGGAGGAACCTGCGGACCTCACGCCGGGGGCGGCCTCCGGTCGCCGGGGCCGCCTATGATCCGGAGACATGTATGAAGAACTTCTGGACGCGGTGGCCGGGAACGACGCCGAGCGGGTCGATCACCTGCTCCAGAGCGGGACGAGCGCCGACCCGGACGGCGCCGGGGAGACGACGGCCCTGTACCGGGCCTCGACGGACGGCCGGGTGGCGATCGTGCGGGCGCTGCTCGCGGCGGGGGCCGACCCCAACCGGAGCAGCGGCGGGGAGGACGAGGGCCTGCCCCTGTCCGGGGCCGCGGCCTGGAACCACGCCGAGGTCGTGGAGGCGCTGCTGGCCGCCGGGGCCGAGCCCTCGAGACGGGAGAGCGGTGGGTGGACCGCCCTGCTCTGGGCCGCCGCCAACGGGCAGGCCGACGCGCTCAAGGTGCTCCTGGACGCCGGGGCCGATGCCGAGGAGACCAACGAGAGCGGCGAGACCGCGCTCACCCTGGCCACCCGGCGCGGGGCGCTGGGCGCCGTACGCGCGCTGCTGGAGGCCGGAGCCGACGCCACCCGGTCGGACGACGAGGGCGACACGCCGCTGGCCATCGCCTACGACTGGCTGGGCACGCAGCTGGAGAGCGCGCTGCTGGACCAGCTCACCGAGCAGGTCCCCGAGGACTCCCAGTTCGTCGTGGGCCGCAGCCGCGCCGCGGACGGCACCGACCTGGTGACCGTCGCGGCCGTGGGGCCGGACGGCACACGCACGGCCGAGCTGCAGTGCCAGCGAGGCCACGCGGCCATCGCGACCCTGCTGGAGGACGCCTCCTCGCCGGGGCTGCCCTTCGACGAGCTGGTCGAGCGGGCGCTGCCGTACCGGGACGTCGACGAGGAGGCCGAGACCTGGTGGACCGTGGCCAGCTCGCTGAGCCGGCGGGGAAACGAGGAGACCTTCGAGTCCGCGGCGCGGCTCTGCGTCAGTGAGGACCCGCGCAAGCGGGAGTTCGCCGTCGACGTGCTCGCGGAGTTCGGCTTCGTCGAGGACGAGAAGCCCTTCCTCGACCGGACACTGCCGATCCTGCGGCGGATGAGCGCCACCGAGGGTGACGAGCGGGTGCTGCGCTCGCTGCTCGGCGCGTTCGGCCATCACGGCGACCCGCGGTCCCTGCCCGAGGTGCTGGAGATCATCACCGCTGACGGCTGGGTCCGCACCCAGGCCGACCCTGCCGCGCTGGCCGCCGTCCTGCCCCCGGGTCACGCCGAGGGGCTCGCGCTGCTCATCTCGATGACGGAGGACCCCGACGAGGAGGTCCGCGACTGGGCGACCATGGGCCTGGCGGGACTGCGGGAGGACACCGAGCAGATCCGCGACGCGCTGGCCGCGCGGCTCGACGACGAGGACCTGACCACGGTGGCCGAGGCCACACGGGGGCTGGCCGCGCGGGGCGACGAGCGCGCAGGGCGGGGCGTCGCCCGCGTGCTCGCCGAGAGCGACGAGGACGACGACTACGTCCGCGATCTCGTCGGCGGCAACTGAACATCCGGGACGGGTGGGACGGGCGGGTCTCCCGCCCGCCCCGTCCGGCGGACGCGGATCGCCCGGGGCCCACCCGGACTCGCGGTGATCATGGAGAGGTGCTGAGATGGGAACAGCACCCGGCGACGGGGCCGGGCGAGTTCATCGGAGGCCGCCGTGACCCATGATGTCTTCAACCAGGCTCCCCCGCTCACCGGTCACGACGTGTCCGCCGACGACGCGCTCCTGGCCGGGATGGCGCGCGAGAACGCCGGCTGGGCCACCGGTGAGCTGCACCGGCTCGGCCGGCTCGCCGGTTCCGCGCAGGCGCTGGAATGGGGACGGCTGGCCAACGAGCATCCCCCGGTCCTGCGCACCCACGACCGGTACGGCCGGCGGATCGACGAGGTCGAGTTCCACCCCGCCTGGCACGAGCTGATGACCGTGGCGGTGGAGAACGGCCTGCACGCCACCCCGTGGGCCAGCGCCCGGCCGGGCGCGCATGTGGCCCGCGCGGCCAAGTTCTACGTCTGGAGTCAGGTCGAGGCGGGTCACGGCTGTCCGATCTCCATGACCTACGCCTCGGTCGCCGCGCTGCGCCACAGCTCCGTGCTCGCCGCCGAGTGGGAGCCCGCACTGGCCTCCCGCAGCTACGACTTCGGGCTGCGTCCGCCGCTGGGCAAGCGCGGGGTGCTCGCCGGGATGGGGATGACCGAGAAGCAGGGCGGCTCCGACGTCCGCGCCACCACCACCCGCGCGGAACCCCTGAGTGACGGCAGCTACGCCCTGACCGGGCACAAGTGGTTCAACTCCGCCCCGATGTGCGATGTCTTCCTGGTCCTGGCCCAGGCCCCCGGCGGCCTGTCGTGCTTCCTGCTCCCCCGGGTCCTGCCCGACGGCACCCGCAACGCCATGCGGCTGATGCGGCTGAAGGACAAGCTGGGCAACAGGTCCAACGCCAGCGCCGAGGTGGAGTACCACGGCGCGGTCGCCTGGCTGGTGGGCGAGGAGGGCCGGGGGCTGCGGACCATCCTGGAGATGGTCAACATGACCCGGCTGGACTGCGTGATCGGCTCGGCGGCCGGCATGCGGTACGGCGTGACGCAGGCCGTCCACCACGCCACGCACCGGAGCGCGTTCGGCAGGAAGCTGATCGACCAGCCACTGATGCGCAACGTGCTGGCCGACCTCGCCCTGGAGTCGGAGGCCGCGACCACGCTGATGACCCGGCTCGCCGGAGCCACCGACCGCACCATAGCCGGGGACCGGGCCGAGAGCGCGCTGCGCCGTACCGCGCTGGCCGTGGGCAAATACTGGGTGTGCAAGCGCGGCCCGGTCCACGCGGCCGAGGCTCTGGAGTGCCTGGGGGGCAACGGCTACGTCGAGGAGTCACAGATGCCCCGGCTGTTCCGCGAGTCGCCGCTCAACGGCATCTGGGAGGGCTCGGGGAGCGTGGCGGCACTGGACGTGCTACGTGCCCTGGGGCGCGAGCCGGAGGCGCTGGAGGCCTTCTTCGCCGAGGTCTCGCTCGCCGCCGGAGCCGACCGGAACCTCGACGACGCCGCCGACCGCCTGCGCAAGTCCCTCGGCGACTTGACGGACGTCGAGGCCCGCGCCCGTCGCATCGCCGAGGACATGGCCCTGGTCCTGCAGGCCTCCCTGCTCGTACGGCTGGCGCCGCCGGCCGTCGCCGACGCCTTCTGCGCCTCCCGGCTGGCGGGTGAGGCGGGGCGCGCCTTCGGCACCCTCCCCCCGCGCCTGGATCTGGACGCCCTCGTCGAGCGGGCCGTCATCTGACCCACCCCTGACGCCTCTGGTGGTAGGCCGCCACGGCCGCGGCGGCCTGGCCGTCGTCGGCCAGCAACCGGGTGAGACGGTCGAACCTGCGGCTCGCGCAGAGCGCGTAGGTCTCGGCCCACCACTCGGACGGGCAGTCCCGGTAGCGGTCCAGGGCGAGCAGGGGACGGCAGAACCTCATGATCCACCGCCACTCCGGGGTCTCGTCCATCTCGTCCAGATCGCACAGCGCGTGTCCGATCATGTGATGGACCAGCGCGCCCGACGAGTGCGCTCCCCCGATGATGATGACCGTCCGTCCCAGGTAGACCCCGGCGGACTCCGCCGCCACCCGGGCGTCGCAGGAGTCATCCGGCTCCGGCGGCTCGGCGAATATGTCCGGACCCAGCCAGATCCCGTCGAGGTCCTCGGCCAGCCGGGTCGCGAGATGGACCGGGAGTCCGGCCAGCTCGTCCACCACGTCCACCAGCTCCCGCCGCGGCCTCCCGGACCAGTGCCGGTGCATCACCCGCTCCAGCACCCCGCAGTCACGGGTGCCGTCCCGCGGCAGCGGCTCGCGATGGCCCACGTGGCCCGACTGGTTCGAAGGGGGAGTCCTCATCCGGAGCGCTCCGTTCTGCCGGGAAGTGTTTCCGGTGGTAAACGTCCACTGAAGGGCTGTTCATTACAGGATGACGTACGGATATTCGGTGTGGAAAGAATGCGCTCCTTCGCCGTTGCGCCCTCATTCACCGGTCTACCCTCGGCCCTCGACAGCCGATCGGATCTCGCCGCCGCCACCGATCACCCTGAAAAGGACTAATCATGAGAATCAGCCTCAAGGAACCGGGTGCGGCCTGCGCCGTCCTTCTCTCGGGCACACTTGCCGCGCTGCCCGGTCCGGTCCCGGCCCATGCCTCCGGCCCGGAGGCGTCGTCCCTGTGCGAGATCGACACCGCCCGAGCCGTCGCGGCGCAGCTCGAAGAGGCTCCGGACGGCCGGTTCGTCCCACCGAACGTGGTCGTCTACGACGGCGGCGCGGAGGTGATCACCTTCCGGCCACCCTCCTGCGGCGCCGCCCGCCGGGGAACGGAGCGTGACTGCGACGAGGACGGCATCCCCGACAACGCGGTGTGCCTCTACGACCGCAGGGCCTTCGAGGGATCCCGCCAGGCCATCAAGGTGACGGGGACGAGAAAGCTAAATGGGGCAATTACCATCATGTCCATTAAAAATGACCGCCCTTTCGCTTTCTTCGTCAAAAAAACCCCGGCCGAAAACGGAACCTGTTTCTCCCCGGGGGAGGGCTACGGCAACACGAGCTACATCGGCGAGCGGCGCTGGGTGAACGCCCATCCCAGCCTGCGTGAATGCGGCGATCTCTAGCATCCGCCGGGCACCGGACGCGGGAGCGGTCGGCCGCCCCCCGCGTCCTCGGTCACGGTCCGCCGGTCACGACGTCTCCCCGTCGCCTCTCACCCAGGTGCTCCCGGCGTAGGTCCGATACTCCTCCACCGCTGGAGCGGGACCCCCGGAACCGCCCGTTGCCGTGACCCTGATGAGCTCGGTCGCGAGCAGGCCTCCGGTCGCCGAGCTGACGACGAACACCCCCAGCAGCGGCCCGTCCTCGAATCCGAACGCCTGCCCCGGCCTTCCCGCCCGGTCCCTGATCCGCCCGAGCGATCTCAGATCGTCCTGACCCGCGAAGACCCGCCACAGCGCCGCCGCCAGCGCCGGCTCGACCACGTCGTAGGAGTACAGGTTCTCCATCGCCCGGACGAGACGGCGCGTCCGCGTCATCGTGGTCTGCGGCTCGGCCTCGAGGAGCTGCCCGCGTAGCCGCGGCCAGGACCTCGACAGCGCGGCCGCCCTCGGTCCCAGATCCGTCGCCCAGCCGATGTCCTGGGCCGGTCCGGGGACCGAGGGCAGGGCACGGGGCGAGATCCCCGCCCAGCCGCCACCCCCGAACGGCCTGCCCGGCGTCCTCACCGCGCGGTAGGTCCCCTTCCCGCTCACCGGCGCCCACCGCCTGACCACCCACGGCGTGATCTTCGAAGTCGTGCTGTCCGGCCCCACGGTGGTGGCGAGCAGCCACTCCTCGGTCCTGACATAGCTCCACGGCCCGGCCTCGGGGCGCGGCCGGGCCTCCGCGAGCGCGGCCAGTTCCAGCAGCCGGGCCGAGGCCGGCGGGAAGGACGCCATCGGGTGTGGCGACGACTCCCTCAGGGGTTCGGTGGCCGAGATGTGCGTGATCCTCGCCAGGTCCTCCGGGATCTCCGGGCCGACCCGGCCGGGGACGCGGGGCTCCGGCGAGGCGCCGGTGGACGCCGGGGCCTGCCGGGACTCCGGCGGTATCCGGAAGGGGATCACCATCGCCACGGCGACCCCGAGAGCGGTGACGGCGAGGGCAGGCCCCCTTGCCCGCAGCCCCCTGCCCCGCGCCTTCCGGGAGGCGCCCTCGCGCAGGATCCGCCCGAGGAGTTCCTCCCCGTCGCCGGGGCCGAGGCTCCCTGTCACCTCGTGCGGGGGGATCGGATTGTGCCGGACCATCAGCTCGCGGATCTCGTCGTGGCCTTCCGGGGTCACCTCTCTCCCTCCCCCGGCTCCAGGCGCATCCCGCGCAGGAACTCCCCCAGCCGCAGGCGGGCCCGGCACAGCCGTACGCGGACCGCGTTGGGGGTCAGGCCGAGGATCTCGCCGATCTCCTCGATCGCGAGGTCCTCCCAGTAGTGCAGGCGGAGGATCTCGCCGTCCTTGGGGCGCAGCCGCGCCATGGCTGTTTCCATCGCGGTCCGGATCTCCTCCTCGTCGCGGGGGCCACCCCCCGGCAGGTCGGGCGGCAGTTGCCTCAGCAGCCCGGCCAGCCGCTGCCTACGGCGCTCACCGCGGGTCACGTTCCGCACATGTCCCCAGGCCACGCGGTACAGCCAGGCGACGACGGCGCGGTCGTCCCCCCGGGGGAGCCGATGCCTCTTCCGCCAGGCCGTATGGAAGGTGCAGGAAGCGATGTCATCGGCCACCGCGCGGTCCACACGGCGTGCCGCGTACGCCCACACGGGGCCGTAGAAGGTGCGGAACATCCAGTCGAACCACTTCTCCTCGTCGTCCTCCGACACGGCCGCCCCTTCCCAACATGCCGTCACCGTTCCTATGTCCAGCGCCAAGGGTTCGATTACAGATCTCACACAGAAGGAAACGGAAAGTCACGCACCGTCCTGCCGCCGGGCGAGGGACGCGGCGCGGGCGAGAGCGGCCGGGCGGCGACGAGCGCTTTGGTCACGATCACCGTGACCTCGGCGAGTAGGGTCGTCGGTGGCCAATGTTTCGTGATTGAAAGGACATCGCCATGGCGACGACACGTACCGCGACAACCCAGTGGAAGGGCGCGCTGCTCGACGGTTCGGGCACCGTCTCGCTCGACTCCTCCGGAGTGGGCACGTTCGACATCTCCTGGCCCTCCCGGGCCGAGCAGGCGAACGGCAAGACCTCGCCGGAGGAGCTCATCGCGGCCGCGCACTCCTCCTGTTTCTCGATGGCCCTGTCCCACGGGCTGGCGCAGGCGGGCACCCCGCCGCAGACGGTGGAGACCAGGGCGGAGGTGACCTTCCAGCCGGGTGAGGGCATCACCGGGATCGTCCTGTCGGTCCGCGCCCAGGTCGCGGGCCTGTCCGCAGAGGAGTTCCAGAAGGCCGCCGAGACGGCCAAGGCGAACTGCCCGGTGAGCAAGGCCCTGGCGGGCACGACGATCAGCCTCAACGCCGAACTGCTGAGCTGATCGCCCCCTTTGACCGCGCACGCCCCCGGCGGAGCATGCGCGGTCAAAGGACGGCATCGCCCTGCACACGAGGGCCCAATCGGAGGAGAATAGGGCCATATGCGCGAAATCTGGCCTGGAGAGTCGTATCCACTCGGTGGCACCTGGGATGGCGTGGGCACCAACTTTTCGGTGTTCTCCGAGGTGGCCGAGCGGGTCGAGCTATGCCTTTTCGGAGACGACGGCCGCGAGGAACGGGTCGACCTGCCCGAGGTGGACGGGTTCGTCTGGCACGGTCACTTCCCGGGGATCACGCCGGGGCAACGGTACGGCTACCGCGTCCACGGTCCCTACGAACCCTCCCGCGGGCACAGGTGCAATCCCTCCAAACTGCTCCTGGACCCCTATGCCAAGGCCGTCGAGGGCGGCGTGGCCTGGAACGCGTCCCTGTTCTCCTATCCGTTCGCCGATCCGGCCGGCCGCAACGACGAGGACAGTGCCCCCTTCATGCCGAAGAACGTGGTGGTCAACCCGTTCTTCGACTGGGGAGACGACCGGCTCCCCCGCACGCCGTACCACCAGACCGTCATCTACGAGGCACACGTGCGCGGGCTCACCATGCGCCATCCGGCGGTGCCCAAGGAGCAGCGGGGCAGCTACGCGGCGCTGGGCCATCCGGCGGTCATCGAACACCTGCTGAGCATGGGCGTCACCGCGGTCGAGCTGATGCCGGTGCACCAGTTCGTGCCCGAGCACGCGATGGTCGCCCGGGGGCTGACGAACTACTGGGGCTACAACACGATCGCCTACCTGGCCCCGCACAACGCCTACTCCAGCTCGGGGCAGCGCGGCGAGCAGGTGCTGGAGTTCAAGGCGATGGTGCGGACGCTGCACGAGGCCGGGATCGAGGTCATCCTCGACGTGGTCTACAACCACACGGCCGAGGGTGACCACATGGGACCCACGATGGGCTTCCGGGGCATCGACAACACGGCCTACTACCGGCTGCACGACGGAGACCGGCGCTACTACCTCGACTACACCGGCTGCGGCAACTCCCTCAACGTCCGCTCCCCGCACGCGCTGCAGCTCATCATGGACTCGCTGCGCTACTGGGTCCTGGAGATGCACGTGGACGGCTTCCGGTTCGACCTGGCCGCCGCCCTCGCCCGCGAGCTGCACGACGTGGACCGGCTGAGCGCCTTCTTCGACCTGATCCAGCAGGACCCGGTGATCTCCCAGGTGAAGCTGATCGCCGAGCCGTGGGACGTCGGTCCCGGCGGCTACCAGGTCGGCAACTTCCCGCCCCTGTGGACGGAGTGGAACGGCAAGTACCGCGACAGCGTGCGCGACTTCTGGCGCGGGAGCGGGTCCGCGATGCCCGAGTTCGCCTCCCGGCTGACCGGGTCCGCCGATCTCTACGCCACCTCCGGCCGCCGCCCGGTGGCCTCCATCAACTTCGTCACCTGCCACGACGGATTCACGCTGACCGATCTGGTCTCCTACAACCGCAAGCACAACGAGGCCAACGAGGAGAACAACCGCGACGGCACCGACGACAACCGGTCGTGGAACTGCGGAACCGAGGGGCCCACGGAGGATCCGGAGATCACCCGCCTGCGCCGCCGCCAGCGCCGCAACTACCTGGCCACCCTGTTCGTCTCCCAGGGCGTGCCGATGATGCTGGCGGGCGACGAGTTCGGCCGGACCCAGGGCGGCAACAACAACGCCTACTGCCAGGACAACGAGATCTCCTGGGTCGACTGGTCACTGGTCACGGACGAGAAGGACCTGCTGGACTTCGTCAGGAGCCTGTCGGAGCTACGGCGCGGGCACCCCGTCTTCCAGCGGCGCAGGTTCTTCCACGGCCGCAGGGCCGAGAACGGCACCCGCGACATCGTCTGGCTCACCCCGGCCGGTGAGGAGATGTCGGCCGCCGACTGGCACACCGGCTACGCCAAGTCGCTGACCGTCTTCCTGAACGGCGACGCCATCACCGAGCCGGGCCCGCGCGGCGAGCGGATCCTGGACGACTCGTTCCTGCTGCTGATCAACGGTCATCACGAGGACATGGATTTCACCGTCCCCGGAGCGAAGTACGGAGCGGAGTGGCGGACCGTGCTGGACACCGCCGACGACGGGCCGGGGAACGGGCGGCTCTCGGAGGAGCTCCGGCCGCCGGAGTCCGTGGTCACGGTGACCTCGCGCTCCCTGCGGATCCTGCGCTGCCCCAGAGCCTAGAGTCCGGTCGCGACCGCGGCGGTGAGCAGCACCAGGACGAACGTGGTCACCCCGGCCACGCCGTGCAGCGCGACGGCGAGCACGGGGAAGCGCTGTTCGGTGCCGCGCGCGTGCCGGCCCCCGCCCAGCCAGCGGGTGAACATGGCGAAGCCCAGCAGCGCGGAGGTCGCCAGCACCCCGAACGACACCCACGCCAGGGCCCGCTCGGAGGTGAGCACGTAGACGATCCAGCAGCCCAGCGCCGAGACCGCCAGGACTGGATGGGCGAAGACCAGCACGGCGGGGAAGCGAGTGACCTTTGTCCTCTGCTGGCGCAGCCCCCCACCGGAGAGCCACAGATACAGCAGATAGATCCCGGCCATCGCAGTGATCAACCATGTCACGATCGCGACCAACCCCACAAACCCTCCTAGATCTCCCAGAACGAATCATGTAACGACAGTCAACCTAAGTCGCCAGAAGTATCGAATCCGTTATCGACCGCGGTGGGGACATCCGTCCTCCGCCGCTGTGCCAAGGTAGGAGGATGCGCCTCATCCATCCCGGCTCCTCCGGCGACGTCGACCTCGCCCAGGCCTACGCCTACCCGGACGGCCCGTGTGTCCGGCTCAACATGGTGGCCAGCGCCGACGGCGGGGCCTGGCTGGAAGGGCTGTCCGGCGGACTGTCGGGCAAGGGCGACCGGCGGGTCTTCGGGGTGCTGCGCGGGCTGGCCGACGTGGTCGTGGCGGGAGCGGAGACCGTACGGGCCGAAGGGTACGGCCCCGCCCGGCCGAGGGAGTCGTGGCGCCCGCTGCGCGAGGGCCGCCCGGCCGCCCCGCCGGTGGCCGTGGTGACCCGGCGGCTCGACCTGGACCTGGCGAGCCCGCTGTTCACCGAGGCCGAGCCGGACGCGCGGACGATCGTGATCACCTGTGACGCCGCCCCCAGGGAGCGGCGTGAGGAGGCCGCCAGGCATGCCGAGGTGATCGTGGCCGGCCACGAGCGGGTGGACCTGACATCGGCGGTCGAGGAACTGGGCAGGCGCGGCCTGGGCCGGGTGCTGTGCGAGGGCGGCCCGAACCTCAACGCCCAGCTCGCCGCGGCCGGCCTGATCGACGAGCTCTGCCTCACGCTGAGCCCGACGCTGATCGGCGGGGACGCCGCGCGGGTCCTGAACGGGCCGGCCTCGCTCACCCGGCTCCGGCTGGCGCACGTTCTGGAAGAGGAGGGTTTCCTCTTCACCCGATACGTTCGGCTCCGGTGAACTCACCTGGCCGGATAGGCGGGATAGAAGGTCATTCGTGTAGACATAAGAACCAAGAAACGATATATCTCGACCATGGCCAGATCATCCTCCTCCGACGACGAACTCAGAGCCGCCGTGGCGGCCCGCCGTGACCTCGGCCCCGAGTACGAAGACTCCCTGGTGGAGGGCTTCCTGGACAAGATGGACCAGGAGATCGACCGGCGGGTGGACGACCGGATCGCCGCCCGCTCCCGTAAGGAGGCCCCCGCGGTCCGCCCGGCCGTGGAGGCCGGTCAGCGCCTGGCGCTGGCGATCGTCTCCGTCGTGCTCGGCGTGGTCAGCACGGTGGCCCTCGCCTTCGCGGACACGCACGCGTTCGTGATCCCGCTCGTCTGGGCCGGCATCATCAGTGTGAACGTGGCCTTCACTCTCGGCCGGCGCCGGTAACCCCGACCCCTCCCGCCAGGGCGATCGAGCCGGTCACCTCCCGGATTCGCCCCGCGCCTTGCTGGGCTGCACCCGCTTTGGCTCGCCCGGCATCTTGGGGTAGTTCGGCGGATAGGGCATGTCCTGGTGGCCGTCGCGCTCGAACCACTCCAGAAGCGGCTCGATCGAGTAGGCCCGCTCGTCGATCGCCGCGTGCACGTCGCCCAGCTTGACGAACCGGGCCGGGACCGTCCGGATGTCGAAGTCGCGTGGGTCGGCGTCCGCCAGCTCCTCCCAGGTGAGCGGGGTCGAGACCGGGGCCTGCGGCCTGGCCCGCACCGAGTAGGCGGCGGCCACGGTCCGGTCACGGGCGTTCTGGTTGTAGTCGATGAAGACCCGCTCCCCGCGCTCCTCCTTCCACCACGCGACGGTGGCCAGGTCGGGCGCGCGGCGCTCCACCTCCCGGGCGAGGGCGATCGCGCCGTAACGCACCTGGGTGAAGTCCCAGCGCGGTTCGATCCGCACGCTGATGTGGATGCCCCGGCTGCCGGAGGTCTTGGGGAAGCCGGTCATGCCGAGCTCCCGGAGGATCTCGCCGGCCGCGAAGGCCACCCGGCGCGCCTCCTCGAAGCCGGTGCCGGGCTGCGGATCGATGTCGATGCGCAGCTCGTCGGGATGGTCCACATCGGAGGCGCGGACCGGCCAGGGGTGGAAGTCGATGGTTCCCAGGTTCGCGCAGTAGGCGAGGGCGGCGACCTCGGTCACCCGGAGGGCGTCGGCGGTGCGTCCGCTGGGAAAGCGGACCGTGACCGTCTCAAGCCACTCGGGATGCCTGGGAGGCATGCGCTTCTGGTAGATGCCCTCGGACTCGACGCCGTCGGGATGACGTCTGAGGTAGGTGGGCCGGTCGTACAGGGCGCGCAACGCCCCCTCGCCCACGCTCACGTAGTACTCGACCAGCTCGCGCTTGGTCACCCCGATCTCCGGAAAGTAGACCTTGTCGGGATTGGTGACCTTGACAACCCTGTCCCCGACCGCGAGTTCGATGTACGGCGACGCCATGAATCGAACCGTACTCCAGGGGCGAGTCCGTCCCGGAGCCGCCACGGCGGCGGGACCGGGCTCTCAACGGGACGGACCGCATGACCACCCGTCTCGCTCTCCGGTTCGGGCGCTGGCGCGCCACCCGGCCGGCGGCCTTCAACCGTCCAGTTGATCCCCGGACGGCCCGACGAGTGATCTCACCCTTAACCAGGAAGGCAGAAACCCTCCTCACTTATAAAGACGCTAAACCGGACATAATGGATGCTTCGCCCATAAGGTTTTTTTCGGACACCCGCCCCGGCCTCCGGCCGTGACCCCACCCTCACGGAGGGCACCCCGCGACCGCATAGGCTGAGGGGATGGACAAGGTGGTCAAGAGCGACGCCGAGTGGCGCGTCCAGCTCTCTCCCGAGGAGTTTCACGTTCTCCGCCAGGCGGGCACCGAGCGCCCCTTCACCGGAGAGTACGTCGGCACCACGACCGAAGGCGTCTACAGCTGCCGGGCCTGCGGCACCGAACTGTTCCGGTCGGACACCAAGTTCGACAGCCACTGCGGCTGGCCGAGCTTCTACGAGCCGTCGAAGTCTGAGGCGGTGACCCTGATCGAGGACCGCTCGCTCGGCATGACCCGTGTCGAGGTCCGCTGTGCGACCTGCGACTCGCACCTGGGCCACGTCTTCCACGGCGAGGGCTACGGCACGCCCACGGACGACCGCTACTGCATCAACTCCGTGTCGCTCCGGCTGGAGCCCACCGACTGATCATCGGCCCGGCCCGGGGCCCCTCGGCCCCGGGCGGCACGGACGACGCGGGATCGGCCCCCTCCCCGCCCGCAACGCACGACACTCAGCCCTCCCGGAAGGTGAGGACGCGCGGAGGCAAGGGTAAGGCGAGATCACGCATGGTATGCGGACGTCTCCGTAAAGCAATCTTCCTCAGGAGGGGCCACCGTGCACATCCGGCACAGGTGGGAGGTCATCGAGAGCATCGGCCGGGTAAGGACCCAGCGCTGCAAGGTCTGCGGCAAGACCCGGGTCCGGGTGAGCTGACCGACCGGGCCCCCTACCTCCCGGGCTTGGGGTAGGTGACCCGGCAGTCGGTGTCGTCGGGCCCGAGGATGTTGGCCAGCACGGGGTTGCCGTTCTCCCCGAACTTCGCCTGGACGAAGACCACCGGGCTGGGCACGCCGAGCTCCTCGACGAGGTAGTCCACCCCCGTCCGGCACAGCTTGAGCGCCTGCTTGGAGTTGGTCGCCGACTCCGGAAGGTCCGTGTACACCCGGAGATAACCACCGACGATACGGATGTCCCTGACGCGCTTGGTCGCCTTGTGGTTCTCGAAGTAAGCGAGCGCCCTCTTGTCACTGTGCTTGGACAGCCCGGCCGCCTTGGCCTCGTCCCCCGCCCGTTTCTCCGCGCTGGGCCCGGCGGCCATCACCGGGCCACCTCCGGCGGAGGCGGCCTTCGGGGACAGGGCCGCCCGCCCCGCCTCCTGCGGCGGCGACGGGGGCCGGCCCTGAACCGAGGACTGCGCCTGCGGGTTCCGCAGCAGGGACCCGCCCAACGCCAGCCCCGCGACCGCCAGCGCGGTCACCCCCACCGACACCTCGAGAACCCGTGTCCGGGCCTTCCTTCTCCGGCGTCCACGCGCGCGCCGTGTGGACCGTGCCAGATCTGCGCCCCTTTTCACCCTTGCCCTCCCAAAGAGAGGTGGTTTTCTCTGAGTATGACAAACCACGAGATGATATCGGACGCTTCTCGGGATTCATCGGGGCGCCGTACATGCCCGGGCCGTGACGCTCCCCTGCCGGGGCGCGCGGCAGGCGGCAACGGGCGGTGCTACCCGCGACGACGGTGGCCGGGCGGCGGCTAGGGGAGCGTGGCGATCAGCTCGCTGACCGGCTTGCGGATTCCCGTGTAGAAGGGGGTCTCCTCCCTGGTGTGCCGCCGGGCCTCGGCTGCGCGCAGGGTGCGCATCAGGTCGACGATGCGGTGCAGGTCGTCGGCCTCGAAGGCGAGCATCCACTCGTAGTCGTTCAGGGAGAAACAGGCGACGGTGTTGGCCCGCACATCCGGATAGTCACGGGCCATCCTGCCGTGCTCGGCGAGCATCCGGCGGCGGTCGGCGTCATCCAGGAGATACCACTCGAGAGAGCGGACGAACGGGTAGACGCTGACGTACCGGCGCGGCTCCTCCTCGGCCAGGAAGGCCGGGATGTGCGACTTGTTGAACTCGGCCGGGCGGTGCAGCGCCATCGCCGACCAGACGGGCTCGGTCAGCAGCCCGAGGCCGGTGCGGCGGAAGCGGGCATAGGTCTCCTGCAGGTCCTCGGCGGTCGGCGCGTGCCACCAGAACATGAAGTCGGCGTCGGCGCGGAACCCGGTCACGTCGTAGAGGCCACGGGTGACCACGTCCTTCTGAGCCATCTGGGCCAGAAGTTCCTCGACCTCGTCTGCCATGCCCTCACGGTTGCCCGGGCAGCGCCCGGTCACCTTGAAGACCGACCACATCGTGTAGCGGATCACCTGGTTCAGGTCGCGCGCCTTGGGCCGCGGATTCTCGTCCGTCGTCCTCACCCCTTCGTCAGCAAATCGGCGTTCCTCTGCCATTCTCCCGTGGGATCCAGGTGGTCCAGAATCCGGGCCGCCGCAGTGCGGGCGGTGGAGACGCAGGCCGGGATGCCGACACCATCGTAGGCGGCGCCGCACAGAGCCAGACCGGGCTGGGTCGCGACGGCCGCGCGGATACGGGCGACCCGGTCGAGGTGGCCCACGTCGTACTGCGGCAGGGAGCCGCCCCAGCGCGTCACCCGAGAGTCGCGCGGCAGCCCGCGCACACCCGTGACCTCCACCATCTCGGCCATCGCCAGGGCCACCAGCTCGGCGTCGTCACGCTGGAGCACCGCCTCCTCGCCGAGGCGGCCGATCGAGCAGCGCAGCAGGATCAGGTTGGGATCGGTCTCGGCCAGGTGCGGCCACTTGACCGAACTGAACGTGACGGCCTTGATCGGACGCCCGTCGACGGGCGGGACCAGGTAGCCGCTACCGGTCGGCGGCTGGGGGAACGCCTCTCGCGGGTAGGCGAGGCTGACGATGGCCATGCTGGCGTAGTCGATCCTGGCCAGCTCGGCGGCGGCCTGGGGCACCTCACCGGCGAGCAGGCGGCTCGCCGAGGGGCCGGGGGTGGCGACGATCACCGCGTCGGCCTCGATGACCTCGGGCCGGGGCACCGGCCCGGTCACCAGCTGCCAGCCTGCGGTGGTCCGGCGCATCTCCCGGACCGTGACGCCGGTCCTGATCTCGGCGCCGGAGGCGGCGGCCACGGCCTCGGGCAGGGCGCCCATCCCCCGCCGCAGGGTGGTGAAGACGGGCCCGGCGTCCTTGGGCGCCTCGGCGACGATCCTCCGGGCGGCGGCGAGCAGCGACCGCTCCGAACGGGCCGCGATGGCGATCCCGGGCATCGTCGCGTCCAGCGAGAGCCGGTCGGCCTGGCCCGCGTAGACGCCGCCGAGCAGCGGCTCGATCAGGCGCTCGACCACCTCGCCACCCATCCGGGCGCGGATGTAGGCGGCGACCGACACGTCGGTGCTGACACGCGTGGCCGGGAGGATCTGGTCCAGCGGCACGCGGGCGAGACCGGCGGGACTGAGGATCCCGGACCTGGCCAGCGCGGTCAGGTCGGACGGGACGCCCATGACATGCCCCTGGGGCATGGACCGCAGCACGCCCCGGCTCAGGATGGCCGCCCGGGTGGTGCCGGGAAACCGTAACTCCTCGCCCAGGCCGACCATCCGGGCCAGGTCCCTGCCCTCGGGCCGCCGCGCGAGCATCGCCTCGGCCCCGGCGTCCGCCAAGACCCCCGCGACCTCGGTGGCGTGCAGCTTGCCGCCGATCCGCCGGGCGCCGTCGAGCACGGTCACCCGGACGCCTCCGCCGCCCTGCCCCAGATACCACGCGGCGGCCAGCCCCGCGATCCCGCCGCCGACGACCACCACATGGCACCGGTTAGCTTCCATGACTCCTGACCGTACCGTCCCCCCTGCCCGGTCACACGTCCTGCCACCCCGTTGGCCGGAGGTCCGGGGAACGTGACTCCATCGTGACTCCCCGCACCAAACTTCATCCGGACCGTGCCCGTCAACAAGGACATGAGCAGATTCCGGTACGGCTCTCGCCTGGCGGTCGCGCTGGCGGGAATGGCGTTGTTGGTGTCGGCCTGCGGGGGTGGTGACGTGACCACGGAGTCCGCCAGTGCTCCAGCCCTCGCCGACCAGAACGTGACGGGCGGGGAGGCAGGATCCTATGCGGCCGGGGCCGCCCAGCCTCAGCGATCGCAGGCCTCGGCCGGGCAGGTCGGTCAGGTGAAGGTGGTCCCGCAGGATCGGGCGATCATCTACGTGGCGGAGACAACGGTCCGGGTCAAGGACGTCACCGCGGCCGCCGACAGGGCCCGGCAGATCGTCACCACGGCCGGCGGTTACCTGGCGAGTGAGAAGTCAGAAGACTACTCCGACGTCGAGGGCTCCGCGCAGCTGGTCTTCAAGGTCCCGCCCGGGAGGTATCCCGACGTCCTGAACCGGCTGGGCAAGGAACTCGGCACGCGCCAGTCACTCCAGCAGAACACCGAGGACGTCACCGAGCAGATCGCCGACGTGGAGAGCCGGCTGAAATCGGCGAAGTCGTCACTCGACTCGCTGCGCACGCTGCTGAAGAGGGCCGACACGATCGGCCAGGTGCTGAACGTCGAACGGGAGATCTCCAGCCGCGAGGCCGACCTGGAGTCGCTCCAGGCGCGGCAGAAGACCCTCGCCTCACAGACGAGCCTGGCGACGCTGACGCTGAACCTGGTGGGCCCGGCGGTTGTGATCACCGAGCCCGAGGACGGGCCGTCCGGTTTCCTCGGCGGCCTGCGGTCAGGCTGGAAGGGCTTCGTCACGGCCGTGAAAGTCGGGCTGACCGTCCTGGGCGTGCTGCTCCCCTGGCTGATCGTGATCGTGCCGCTCTGGCTGGTGGTCCTCTGGGTCCGCCGTACCCGAAAGGGCGCCCCCCGGACGGCGCCCGCGCCGCTCACCGCTGATTCAGGCGAGGACGGGTCCGGGGAGGATGAGCCCGCCCCCTCCGAGCGGTCATAGGATCCGCCCACGGCCGGTCGCCCCGGAGCGGTCCTCGTCGGACGTCACGGGGAGCACCGGCCACGGACCGGAAGGCGCGGGGCCACGGGCGGGACCGTCAGCGGGTGGATGCCCCGTGCACGAAGTCCGTGAGGCGGGCGAGCTGGTCGGGATCGGCGCCGGGCGGCACGCCGTGGCCCAGGTTGAAGATGTGGCCCTCGGCCTTGGCGCCGCGGGCGAGAACGTCACCCGCGCGGCGCTCGACGACCTCCCAGGGGGCGAACAGCGTCGCCGGGTCCAGGTTGCCCTGAAGCGCCTTGCCAGGACCGACCCGCCGGGCGGCCTCGTCGAGCGGGACCCGCCAGTCGACGCCGACCACGTCGGCCCCCGCCTCGCCGAGCAGGCCGAGCAGCTCGCCGGTGCCGACGCCGAAGTGGATGCGGGGGATGTCCAGGTCGGCCAGGCCGGCGAAGATGCGGCTGGTGTAGGGGAGGACGAACTCGCGGTAGTCCTCGGCGGCGACGGCGCCGACCCAGGAGTCGAAGAGCTGGACGGCCGAGACCCCGGCGGCGGCCTGGAGGCGCAGGAAGCCGAGGGCGATGCCGGTCAGCCGGTCCATCAGGGCGTGCCACAGGTGCGGCTCGCCGTACATCATCGCCTTGGTGCGGTCGTGGTTCTTGGAGGGGCCGCCCTCGATGAGGTAGGACGCCAGGGTGAACGGCGCGCCCGCGAAGCCGATGAGCGGGATCGGGCCGAGTTCGCCGGTCAGCGCCTGGACGGCCTCGGTGACGTAGGAGACGTCGCCGGGCTCGAGCGGGCGCAGCTTCCCGACCGCGGCGGCGTCCCTGATCGGCTCGGCCACCACCGGGCCGATGCCGGGCTTGATGTCCAGGTCGATCCCGATCGCCTTGAGCGGCACCACGATGTCACTGAAGAAGATGGCCGCGTCCACGCCGTAGCGGCGGACCGGCTGCATCGTGATCTCCACGATCAGGTCGGGGGTGGCGCACGCGGTCAGCATCGGCACCGTTCCGCGTACGGCCCGGTATTCGGGCAACGATCGACCGGCCTGGCGCATGAACCACACGGGCGTGTGTGAGACGGGCAGGCGGCGGCAGGCACGCAGGAAAGGAGAGTCGGCAAGCTCGGGAGTCACCCCTCCAGGGTGCCATGCCGGGTGCTCGGTCCGCTCACCACGTCCATTAGCCAGGATTATCGCTATGAAATCACCGGTTATTCAACAAGATCACACCTAACAACGCCCAGACAGTTTCAAGTCATGATGACGATCATGTTCTGACGGTTTCGAGTGCTTCGTCCATCAGAAACCGATGTCGGCACGCCTCCGGCGGCGGTGGACGGCACAGAGCGATCATGTTTCCGGGTACAGTTCCTCCCATTGACGGATCTGGCACGGCCCCCAGCTGATCCAAATGTTCGTCAAGTCACCGCGCGGCAACGATTCCGGCATCACTTTAGGGACACGCCGAGCACGTTGCGCGGAAATGTCGGCGCGACGTGCCAACGTCGGACCACGACCCGACGAAAGGCCCGTGCGATGTCCACGATGTGGAGTTCAACCGAACGCCGCGGTGAGCACTGTGCTGCCTGCACCGCCGAGCGGGTTTTCGAGCAGCCTCCCTGTTCCGACGGCCACGGGCCGGGCCGATGCCCCGAGTGGGCCTGTGTCGAGTGCGGTCACGCCCCGTTCCCCGGGGTTCCCGATGGCGAGGGCGTGTCCGCTCCCCGCCGGGCGATGGCAGTACCTTGATCGGCTCCAATGGCTCCTACACCTACCCCAGTGGCCCCCATGCGCTCAGTTCCGACCTACGCTTCCGATATGACCCTCGGTGAGGCACCGCCCGCTCCCGCCGCCTTCCGGCGGGCGGCGGCCACCCTGCGCCCCGCCGAGGTCAGACCGGAGATCGAGCTGGAGGACATCCCGGCGCCCCAGCGCCTGGCTCCCTACTCGGCGGCCATCGGCGCCTCGGTCTACCGCGATGACGACGAACTGGCGGTCGGCCGCCTCATCATGCTCTTCGACCCGGACGGCCAGCGCGGCTGGGACGGACCGTTCCGGCTGGTCGCCTACGTCCGGGCGGACATGGAGCCGGAGATCACCGAAGACCCGTTGCTCGGGCCCGTCGCGTGGAGCTGGCTCACCGAGTCGCTCGACGCGCACGGCGCCGGTTACGCCGCGGCCGGGGGGACCGTCACCCGGGCCGTCTCCGAAGGCTTCGGCAACAAAGCCGAGGACCCGGTGACCACGGAGCTGGAGCTGCGCGCCTCCTGGTCGCCGCTGGAAGAAGACCTTTCCAGCCATGTCGCCGCCTGGTGCGATCTGATGTGCCTTGCGGCGGGTATACCACCCCTGCCACCCGGCGTGGCGACCCTGCAGCCACGCCGTCGCGAAGATCCGGAGCCCTTCCGAACGTGACCGACGAGACAACCATCGTTCCGCTGCTGGAGCCACGAGAGGGAATCCCACCTGTCGTCGAGGACGCGGCCGCCCTCGCACATGTCGTGCGAGCCTTTGCCGGGGGCACAGGCCCCGTGGCCGTGGACGCCGAGCGAGCCTCGGGCTATCGCTACAGCGGCCGCGCCTACCTGGTGCAGTTACGCCGCGTCGGTGCGGGCAGCGCGTTGATCGATCCGACCCGCTCTCCGGACCTGTCGGAGCTCGACGCGGCGCTGGCCGACGCGGAAGTGGTGCTGCACGCGGCCTCCCAGGATCTTCCCTGCCTGACCGAGCTGGGCTTTCACCCGCGGAAACTGTTCGACACCGAGCTGGCCGGGCGGCTGCTCGGCTACGAGCGGGTCGGGCTCGGCATGATGGTGGAGAACGTCCTCGGGCTCAAGCTGGAGAAGGGCTACTCAGCCGCCGACTGGTCCACCCGGCCGCTGCCCGAAGACTGGCTGCGCTACGCGGCCCTTGACGTCGAGGTCCTGATCGAGCTGCGAGACGTCCTCCACGGGGAGCTGGAGTCCAGCGGGAAACTGGCGTGGGCACAGGAGGAGTTCGCCTCGGTGCTGGCCCACAGGAGCCCCGCGCCGCGCTCGGATCCGTGGCGGCGCACCTCCGGGATACACAAGGTCCGCTCGCTGCGCGGGCTGGCGGTGGTCCGGGAGCTGTGGACGCTCCGCGACGGGTTCGCCAGCGAGGCGGACCTGGCGCCCGGCCGGGTCCTTCCCGACTCGGCGATCGTCACGGCCGCGCTGGATCTGCCCCGCACCACCAAGGCCCTCACCGAGATCCCGCCGTTCACCGGCCGTAGCGCCCGGCGGCACCTGCGCGAGTGGCTGGCCGCGATCGGCAGGGCACGCGCGCTACCGGAGTCGGAGCTCCCGCAGCCCAGCACCCCGGGTGACGGGCCGCCGCCCGCCAACCGGTGGATGGACCGCGACCCGGTCGCCGCGCGGCGCCTGGCCGCCGCCAGGGCCGTGGTGGCCGCGCTCGCCGACGAACACCACATGCCGACGGAGAACCTCCTCCAGCCCGACGCCGTGCGCCGCCTGACCTGGGAACCCCCCTCGGTCATCGACGAGGAGGCCATCGCGGCCCGGCTGCGGGAGCTCGGCGCCCGCGAGTGGCAGATCGAGCTGACCGTCCACCCGATGGCCAAGGCACTGACCCGGCTGGAGATCAAGGGCGAGATCTAGCCGATCGCGCCCTCCTGGTCCCGGGGACGTCTCAGCCACACGGTCCCCTCGGACCTGGCGCGGCCTCTCAGCCGTGATCGGCGCAGCACGGTGTCGGGTTCGGCACCTCGGCGGGCATGAGGCGCCCTCCCGACGCGGGCATCGTCACCAGGGTCATGTGTCCGTCGCGCCACTCGGGCCGGATGTGATCGTTGGTCACGAGAAGTGTGCCGGCCGCCGGTTCACCGGCCTGAGCGAGCACGACGACCCGGTCGACGGCGGAGCGCGCCGTCACCTCGCCCACACTGACGGTGCCGGTCAGCTCGGCCTGGCCGGGAAACGCGACCACCCGTCCGCCGGTCCCGGCCGCGTGCTCGGCTGCCGCCAGCGCCGCACCCTCCGCGAGGTCTTCCGGCCCGGTACGGCTCTCGCCAAAGGCGATGCCCACGTCGCCGGGCAGATCGCCCAGGTCGATCGCCTGCTCGACGGTTACCGAGCAGGCCACGTGTGGCGTTCCGAACCGGACGAAATGGGTGCAGCCCACAATGTCGGCCGGGAGGCCGAGCCCCTTCACCACCTCGTGGAGAAGGCGCTCGGCCTCCGCGACCGTACGCGATCCCGCGTCAATCCCGAGGATCATCAGCGCGGCAGGACCCAGATCGGGTTGCTGTAGAACCACAGGTCCGTCCACGGGTCGGCGTCCCCGAAGACGTCGATCTGGGGTCCCGCCGGGTCCACCGACGCCCCGAGAAGGCCGGGGGCGCTGCGGTTGCCGTCTGTCCCGCGCAGCCGTACGTAGACCGGGCGGTCGACGGCGCCCAGCTGGTAGGTGAACTTCACCGTACCGCTGTTCCTGCCGACTTCGAAGGACTTGACGACCTTGGTGTTGGGCGTGGTGAACGCGTCCCGGTCGGAGACGGGACCGGTCACGTCGCCCTGAATGACGTCCACACGTGCCAGGGTCGGGATGAACTGCGCCCAGTTCGGCTGGTTCGCCAGCGTGATCTCGATGGTGAGCTCGACCTTGGTACCCCGGCGGATGCTGAGGCTGTCGCCCAGGGTGACCCCGCGCTGCCCCGTGCCCGCAGTGCGGGCCCGCACGACCAGGCCGCTGATCAGAGCACCGTGGTCGACCCAGACACGCCCCGCCCGGATGCCGTCCATGACCGCGGTGTAGGAGACACCCTGGGCACCGACATGGGTCCGGCTGTAGTAGCCCGGCCAGAAGTCTCCGTTGGCGAGGTTCGGGACTCCCTTGTGGATCGGGTCGTTGTACTTGCCGTTGGCGTTGAAGTCGCTTCCCGGACCACGGTCACTGGTGTCCCCGTAGACCTGGTGCGAGTCGGAGTTCGCGGTGATCCACCAGCTCTTGCCCTCGGCGAGGAGACTGTCCCAGAGCCCTCCGACGGTCGACGTCATCCAGTCGAAGCCACCGAAGGTCTTGTAGCTCTCCGCCGGATAGCCGGCGAAGGAGTCCGCGGACGGGCCGCCGTCGTAGTAACCCCGTCCGCTGCCCGGACCGTTCGGCTTGGGGATGCCGGCGGCCTGGTGACCGGGCGCACCCTCCATGCCCACCGCGATGGAGGGCTGGGCGTCGCGCCAGCCGCGGATCTCGTGCGGGGAGTCGATGCCCTTGCGGGACGGGTGGTTGGCGAGGAACAACGCATCGTCGAGGCGGCGCCGCCTCACCGCGTCGGCCAGGAAGTTCAGGCCGGCGATGGCCAGAGCCTCGTTCTGCGGGGTGCTCGCCGTGGCGTTCTTGACGGAGCCGTCGAAGGAGTTCTCGAACTCCTTGAGGGTGGAGACCTCGTTACGGCCGGGGGCGACGAAAACCGTGCCGTGCTCGGCGGCCGGGATGTTCCACTCCAGCCCCTGGAACACGAGCATGTCCCTGACCGCCGCCCGCGCCGCGACGATGTCGGGGTTGACCTTCTCCACACCGATCTTGGCGTGGGCGGCGCTGCCGTGGTCCGTGATGACCATCCAGTCGAGTCCGTACGCCTGGGCGTGCCGGACGTGGTCGACGACCCGGTACAGCCCGTCGGAGCTGTACTGCGTGTGGATGTGGTGGTCGCCCGCGAGCCAGTGATAGCCGTCCCGCGGCTCGGTACCGGGTGAGACCCGTGCGACGGCAGCGGCCTCCCCCTGCGTTCCGAGAACACCGGCCGCCGTCAGGCCGGCGCCGAGCAGACCGGCGCGCTGGAACATCTGGCGTCGCGACAGCTGTCCGGGCGAGAGTTCCGTGTCCGGCACCGACACGTCCACGACCGGCGCCATGTCGCCCTGGTCATGCGTCTGTTCCGCGCCGTGGCTGTGATCGTGGCCGTGGCCGTGGCCATGGCTGTGGCCATGGCTGTGATCATGGATGTGTTCATGCCCGCGACTCATGCGCAGCTTCTCCCATTCCGCCGGATAGCTCCTGGACCGGCCAGGTTGAGAGCCTGACGAAATGAGCTGAACCGAAAGTGAACCCGGAGAGCCGACAGAGAGACGTACACCTTTCAATCGCTCTCCACGGTTCCGGCAGGCCCACGGCCCAAGACCACGGGAGCGCTCCACCGCCTCTCCCGTACATCGGGCCCGACTCCCCGTGAAGCGCTTGCCGAAGGCGTGGCGGCTGCCGTACGGTGTGGTGGAAAGCGCTTTCCATAGGAGGTCCGAGAAGATGTCCCCCCGAAGCATCGGCGTCGTGATGAACGGTGTCACCGGCCGCATGGGCTACCGCCAGCACCTGCTCCGATCGGTCCTGGCGATCAACGAACAGGGTGGCGTGGCGCTGTCCGACGGCACCCGGGTGACGCTCCGGCCGGTGCTGGTGGGCCGGAGCGCCGAGAAACTGGAGAAGCTGGCGAGCGACCACGGCATCGCCGACTGGACCACGGACCTCGACGCGGCGCTGGCCGACGATGGCAACCTCATCTACTTCGACGCCCAGGTCACCCAGGCCCGGGTGAAGGCCGTGCTCAAGGCGATCGACGCGGGCAAGCACGTCTACGCCGAGAAGCCGACCGCCGAGACCTTCGACGACGCGCTGGCGCTGGCCGAGGCCGCGACCGCCAGGGGCGTGAAGAACGGCGTCGTGCAGGACAAGCTCTTCCTGCCGGGCCTGCTCAAGCTCAAGCGCCTCATCGACGGCGGCTTCTTCGGCCGGATCCTGTCGGTACGCGGCGAGTTCGGCTACTGGGTCTTCGAGGGCGACTGGCAGGCCGCGCAGCGCCCGTCGTGGAACTACCGCGCCGAGGACGGCGGCGGCATCGTCCTGGACATGTTCCCGCACTGGGCCTACGTGCTGGAGAACCTGTTCGGCCAGGTCCGCTCGGTCTACGCCCAGGCCGTCACCCACATCCCCGAGCGCGTGGACGAGCAGGGCAGGACCTACCCGGCCACCGCCGACGACGCCGCCTACGGCGTCTTCGAGCTCGACAACGGCGTCGTGGCCCAGATCAACTCCTCCTGGAACGTCCGGGTGAACCGGGACGAGCTGGTGGAGTTCCAGGTGGACGGCACGCACGGCAGCGCGGTCGCGGGCCTGCGCAACTGCCGCATCCAGCACCGCGCCACCACCCCCAAGCCGGTCTGGAACCCCGACCTTGACGTCACCGCGCGCTTCCGCGACGACTGGCAGGAGGTGCCCGACAACGACGAGTTCGACAACGGATTCAAGATCCAGTGGGAGATGTTCATCCGCCACGTGGTCGAGGACGCGCCGTTCCCCCACGACTTCGCCTCCGGCGCGCGCGGCGTCCGCCTCGCCGAACTGGGCCTGCGCTCCTCGGCCGAGGGCCGCCGCCTGCCGGTGGAGCCCTCATGAGGATCACGCTGCCCGGCGGGGAGCACACCCTGCGCGAGCCGGTGACCTGGGCGAAGCCCGCCGGTCCCGCGAAGAGCCGCGTCGTCTACGCGGCCGCCCACGTCGTCGCCGACCCGCTCGGCGACAACACCCCCGGCTCCCCCGCGGCCGTCGACTGGGAGGCCACGATGCGCTTCCGGCGGCATCTGTGGTCGTACGGCCTGCGGATCGCCGACGCCATGGACACCGCGCAGCGCAACATGGGCCTGGACTGGGCTGCCACCCGCGAACTGATCCGGCGCAGCGCCGCCGAGGCCGCGGAGTTCGGCGACCCGGCCACGCTGGTGGCCTGCGGCGCGGGCACCGACCACAGGCCGGACGCCGGGACGCCGGAGGAGGTCGTGGCCGCCTACACCGAGCAGATCGAGACCGTGCGGAACGCGGGCGCCGGCGTCATCGTCATGGCCAGCCGCCAGCTCGCCCGGATCGCGCGGGGTCCCGAGGACTACCACGCGGTCTACGGCAAGCTGCTCTCCCAGGTCGACAGGCCGGTGATCCTGCACTGGCTGGGCGAGATGTTCGACCCCCATCTCGCGGGCTACTGGGGCTCGGCTGACGTGAGCGAGGCCACCGCGTCGTTCCTGGCGCTGATCCGCGAGCACGCGCCGATGGTGGACGGTGTCAAGGTGTCGCTGCTGGACGCCGAGCACGAGATCGGGCTGCGCGCGGCGCTGCCGGAGGGCGTCAGGCTCTACACCGGCGACGACTTCAACTACCCCTCACTGATCAAGTCGGGCAGCCATGCGCTGCTGGGCATCTTCGACGCGATCGCCCCGGCCGCCGCCGCAGCCCTGCAGGCACTCGACGCGGGTGATCTCGAAGGCTACGACGAGATCATGGACCCCACGGTCGCCCTCTCCCGGAAGATCTTCGAGAGGCCGACCTACAACTACAAGACCGGCATCGTCTTCCTGGCCTGGCTCAACGGTCACCAGGAGGCCTTCAGCATGGTCAACGGCGCCCAGGCGGCCCGGTCCCTCCCCCACCTGGCCGAGGTGTTCCGCCTGGCCGACCGTGCCGGGCTACTGACCGACCCCGAGCTGGCGGTCTCCCGGATGAGGTCACTGCTGGCGGTGAACGGCCTGTGAGCGAGGAATCTGTGAGCCGTCTCGCGCTCAACCAGTGGACGACGAAGCGGTGGTCGGTGGCCGAGGCCGTCGACGGGTGCGTACGGCACGGCGTCGAGGCCATCGGCCTGTGGCGGCAGAACGTCGCCGAGCAGGGGCTGGACGAGACCGTGAAACTGGTCACGGACGCCGGGCTCCGGGTGTCATCCCTGTGCCGGGGCGGCTTCCTGACCTCCGGGGACGCGCTCGACGACAACCGCAGGGCGATCGACGAGGCCGCCGCACTGAACGCCGCGTGCCTGGTCATGGTGGTCGGCGGCCTGCCCGGCGTGGTCCCCGGCGAGCCCCTCGGCACGATCTCGCGCGACCTGGCGGGCGCCCGGGAGCGGGTCGCCGAGGCACTGGCCGTCCTTGCCCCCTATGCCGGTGAGCGCGGGGTCAGGCTGGCCCTGGAGCCGCTGCACCCGATGTACTGCGCCGACCGGGCCGTGCTGTCCACCCTCGGCCAGGCCCTGGACCTCGCGGAGCCGTACCCGGTGGAGCAGGTCGGCGTCGTCGTCGACACCTTCCATGTCTGGTGGGACCCGCAGGTCCTGGCGCAGATCGCCAGAGCCGGGGACCGGATCGCGAGCTACCAGGTGTGCGACTTCCTGTCCCCCCTCCCCGCCGACGTGCTGCTCGGCCGGGGCGTGATGGGCGACGGAGTGATCGACTTCGCCCCGCTGACCGGGGCGGTGGCCGAGGCGGGCTACACCGGGGACATCGAGGTGGAGATCTTCAACGCCGACGTGTGGGCCGCCGACCCCGACGAGGTGCTGTCCAGGGTGAAGACCAGGTTCGGCGAGCTCATCGGAGGCTGACGCCCGGGCCGGGAGGACGGTCTCCGGTCCTCACACCAGGCTGCGGGTGCTGTTCCGGAGGACCACCTCGCCGCTCACCGGCTCGACCCTGGCCTCGCCGGCCGGGCCGAGGGCAAGCTCCAGAGCGCGGGAGCCCATGTCGGTGAGCGGCAGCCGTACCGTGGAAAGCGCCGGAACCAGGTCCCGCAGGGTGGCGATGTCGTCGAATCCCGCCACCGAGACGTCGTCCGGCACCCGGAGGCCGCGATCCCGGAAGAAGGCCAGCGCGCCCACGGCCATCACGTCGTTGACGGCGAACACGCACGTGGCGCCGGAGACCTCGGCCGCCGCCGCGTAGCCACCGTCGCGGTCGAAGGATCCGCGCACGATCTGCGGCGCGGGAAGGCCGAGCTCGGCGAGCGCCCCTGCGAACCCCTCCATCCTGTCGCCGGCCGTGATCAGCCCGGCGGGACCCGCGAGCACGGCGAAGCGCCGATGTCCCAGCCCGGCGAGGGCCCGGGCCAGCGCGGCGGCGCCCTCGCGGTTGCCCGGCACCACCGTGTTCACCCCGAGCAGGTCCTGGCCGACGCAGGCCACGCGCCCCCCGGTCTCCCGATAGCGGTCGAGCTCCTCGCGGAGCCTCCGGGTCACCTGGGGGTCGGCGACCCGGGATCCGGCGAGCAGCACGGCGGAGACCCGCTGCGCGTTCAGGGTCGAGACGTAGGCGATCTCCCGCTCGGGGTCACGGTGCGTGGTGCCGACCATGACCATGAGTTCCTGGCTCTCGGCCACCCGCATGGCCCCGTCCGCGAGCGCGGCGAAGTAGGGGTCGGTGAGGTCGTGGACGACCAGCCCGATCACGCTGCTGGACCCCCGGGCCAGTGTCTGGGCCGCCACGTTGGTCCGGTAGCCGAGCTGGGCGGCGGCCAGTTCCACCTTGTCCCTCAGGGAAGCCCCCACCTGCCGGGTGCTCCCGTTGAGCACCCGCGACGCCGTGGCCAGCGAAACACCTGCCTGCCGCGCGACATCCTCAAGTGTGACCACCGGAAACCTCCAGGAAAGCGTTTTCCCAGTCTGTCAGAGATGCCCGCCCCCCGCATCCCGGACATGCCGGGCCGGGGATGCCGACATGCGGCATCGTAACCGGCCGCCCCGAGACCGGGCATCTTCCCGCGGCACGCCGGGCACCCTGATCGCACGAGGTGTTGTTACCGACCAGTAGCATAAGGGGGAAGCCATCCAGCAACGAGGAGCGAATCCCGTGCCTTCCTCTCGTGACGTCGTATTCGTCGACGGTGTGCGCACGCCCTTCGGCAGATCGGGCCCCAAGGGCCTGTACGCCGAGACGCGCGCCGACGACCTGGTGATCCGCGTCATCCGCGAGCTGATCCGGCGTAATCCGAACCTGCCGCCGGAGCGCGTCGACGAGGTGGCCATCGCGGCCACCACGCAGATAGGTGACCAGGGCCTGACCATCGGCCGCTCCGCCGCGGTGCTGGCCGGACTGCCCAAGAGCGTGCCCGGCTACTCGATCGACCGCATGTGCGCCGGAGCCATGACCGCCGTGACCTCGGTCGCCGGGGGCATCGCCTTCGGCGCCTACGACGTCGCCATCGCCGGCGGCGTCGAGCACATGGGCCGTCACCCGATGGGTGAGGGCGTGGACCCCAACCCCCGTTTCCTGGCCGAGCAGCTCGTGGACGGCTCCGCCCTGGTCATGGGCATGACCGCGGAGAACCTGCACGACCGCTACCCCACCATCACCAAGGAGCGCGCGGACGCCTTCGCCCTCGCCTCCCAGGAGAAGGTCGCCAAGGCCTACGCCGACGGCAGGATCCAGCCCGACCTGGTCCCGATGGCCGTCCGGTCGGCGGAGAAGGGCTGGGGTCTGGCGACCGCCGACGAGGCCCCCCGCCCCGGCACCACCCTTGACGGGCTCGCCGCGCTGAAGACCCCGTTCCGTCCCCACGGCCGGGTCACCGCGGGCAACGCCTCCGGGATCAACGACGGCGCGACCGGCTGCATCGTGGCCGCCTCGGACGTCGCCGAGGAGCTCGGCCTCGCGCCCAAGATGCGGCTGGTCTCCTACGCCTTCGCGGGCGTCGACCCCGAGGTCATGGGCGTCGGCCCGATCCCGTCCACCGAGCGGGCACTCCGCCTGGCCGGGCTCTCCATCTCCGACATCGGCCTGTTCGAGATCAACGAGGCCTTCGCCGTACAGGTGCTGGCCTTCCTGGAGCATTTCGGCATCGCCGACGACGACACCCGGGTGAACCCCTACGGCGGCGCGATCGCCTTCGGCCACCCGCTGGCCTCCTCGGGTGTGCGGCTGATGACGCAGCTCGCGCGCGAGTTCGGTGAGCGCCCCGACGTCCGGTACGGCGTGACCACGATGTGCGTCGGCATGGGCATGGGCGGAACGGTCATCTGGGAGAACCTGGGCTGGGAAGGTACGAAGTGACGGACATCAAGGAACTCTTCGCCGACGAGGTCGTCACCAGGGCGATCGTCCGCGACGTGGATCTGCCGTACGGCGCGGGCACCATGGCCCTGATCACGCTGGACAACGGCTACGACCACACCAGGCCGTCCACGTTCGGCCCCGGAGGTCTCACCTCCCTGAACGAGGCCCTCGACTCGGTCGCGGCCCGCGGGGACCTGGCTGCCGTGGGTGTCATCGGCAAGCCGTTCATCTTCGCGGTGGGCGCCGACCTCAAGGGCGCCGCCCTGGTCACCGAGAGGGACCAGGCGCTGCGGATCGGCAAGCTGGGCCACGACGTGTTCCGCCGTCTCGGCGAGCTGGACGTGCCGTCGTTCGCGTTCGTGAACGGCGCGGCGATGGGCGGCGGCCTGGAGATCGCCCTCCACTGCACCTACCGGACCATCTCCTCCGGCGTGCCCGCGGTGGCCCTGCCCGAGTGCTTCCTCGGCCTGGTACCCGGCTGGGGTGGCACCCAGCTCCTGCCCCGCCTGATCGGCCCGGCTGCGGCGATCAAGCTGATCATCGAGAACCCGCTCTCGCAGAACCGCATGGTCAAGGGCCCGGACGCCTTCGCGGCCGGCGTCGCCGACGCGATGTTCGAGCCCGCCGACTTCCTGGAGGAGTCGCTGCGCTGGGCGGCCCGGGTGCTGCGTGGCGAGGTGACCGTCTCCCGCACCGACCACACCACCGAGGACTGGTCCAAGACCGTCGCCGACGCCCGCTTCCTGGTCGATATGAAGCTGCGCGGCGCCTCCCCCGCCCCCTACCGGGCGCTGGAGCTGATCGAGCTGGCCCGCACCGCCACGCGCGACGAGGGCTTCGACGCCGAGGACCAGGCGCTGGCCGACCTCCTCATGGGCGACGAGCTGCGCGCCGGGCTCTACTCCTTCGACCTGGTGCAGCGCCGAGCCAAGAAGCCGGCCGGCGCCCCGGACAAGGCGCTGGCCCGCAAGGTCACCAAGGTCGGCGTGGTCGGCGCGGGCCTGATGGCCTCGCAGATGGCGCTGCTGTTCGCCCGCCGCCTGGAGGTCCCGGTCGTGCTGACCGACCTGGACCAGGCCCGGCTGGACAAGGGGGTCGGCTACGTCCACGCCGAGATCGACAAGCTGCTCGGCAGGGGCCGTGTCTCCGGCGACCAGGCCAATCGGCTCAGGGCTCTGGTGACCGGTTCGCTGACCAAGGACGCGTTCGCCGGCGCCGACTTCGTCATCGAGGCGGTCTTCGAGGACCTGAAGGTCAAGCAGAAGGTGTTCGCCGAGGTGGAGGAGGTCGTCTCCGCCGAGTGCGTGCTGGCCACCAACACCTCCTCGCTGTCGCTGACCGAGATGGCCTCCTCGCTGAGGCATCCCGAGCGGGTCGTGGGCTTCCACTTCTTCAACCCGGTCGCCGTGATGCCCCTGCTGGAGATCATCCGGGGCGCGGAGACCGACGACGCGACGCTGGCCACGGCCTTCTCGGTCGGCAGGTCCCTGAAGAAGTCGTCCGTGCTGGTCAAGGACGCGCCCGCGTTCGTGGTCAACCGGCTTCTGACCCGGTTCATGGGCGAGGTCATCGGTGCCGTCGACGAGGGCACTCCCCTGGAGGTCGCCGACCACGCGCTGGACGGGCTCGGGCTGCCGATGACGCCGTTCACGCTGCTCCAGCTCGTCGGGCCGGCCGTCGCGCTGCACGTCGCCGAGACCATGCACGCGGCCTTCCCGGCCCGCTACGGCGTGTCGGAGAACCTCTCCAGGCTGGTCGCGGCGGGCAAGCCCGGCGTCTACGCGCCGGACTTCTCGCTGGACCCCGAGGCGGTGGCCTTCTTCTCCGGCGGGACCTCCCCGTCGACCGCGGAGGAGGTACGGCTGCGCGCGCTGCGGGCGCTCGCGGAGGAGATCCACATCATGCTCGACGAGGGCGTGGTCGCGGCGGCCCAGGACATCGACCTGTGCATGATCCTCGGTGCCGGCTGGCCGTTCCACCTGGGGGGCGTCACGCCGTACCTGGACCGGACGGGCATCGCCGGACCGCGCTTCCTGCCACCGGGCGTGGCCTCCGTCCCCGCATAGCGTCGCCCCGCGGTGTTTCCGGGGTGATCGCCCCGGCCTGTCCCGTGATCCGGTCCCGGGACAGGCCGGGGCGGTGCGGTGACGGCTACCGGCTGGCCGGCGACCGCCGTGACAGCCGACTGTGGTGGTAGCCGTACGTCAGGTAGAGGACGATGCCGATGATCATCCACACGACGAACCTGAACCAGGTCTCCACCGGAAGGTTGAACATCAGGTAGAGGCAGGCCAGCACCGAAAGGATCGGCACCAGCGGGACCAACGGGGTGCGGAAGGAGCGCGGGAGGTCGGGGCGGGTACGCCGGAGGATGACCACCGCTATCGAGACGATCACGAACGCGAAGAGCGTGCCGATGTTGACCAGCTCGGCGATCGTGGACAGCGGCACCAGCCCCGCCAGGGCCGCGACGATGACACCCATCAGGATGGTGATCCGGTACGGCGTGCCGAACTTCGGGTGGACCCTGGCCAGCCCGGCCGGCAGCAGGTGGTCCCTGGACATCGCGAACATGACCCGCGACTGGCCCAGAATGAGGATCATCACGACAGTGGTGAGACCGGCCAGGGCGCCGATGCTGATGAGCGTCGCAGCCCAGGTCTGGCCGACGGCCTTGAACGCGTCCGCCAGCGGCGCGGCCTCGCTGAGCTGCGAGTAGGGCTGCATGCCGACGACGACCAGGGAGACCGCGACGTACAGGGCGGTGCAGATGACGAGCGAGGCGATGATGCCGATGGGCAGGTCGCGCCGCGGGTTGCGGGTCTCCTCGGCGGCGGTGGCGACCACGTCGAAGCCGATGTAGGCGAAGAACACGATCGCCGCGGCGCTGAAGATGCCCAGCACGCCGAAGGCGACGGGGGAGATCCCGAACAGCACCTGGATCAGCGGCGCGGACAGTCCCTTCACCGCGGCGGTGGACTTGGCGGGTGGGATGAACGGGCTGTAGTTGGCCCCTTTGACGGAGAACAGCCCCGCCACGATGACCAGCAGGACCACCGCGATCTTGATCGTGACGATGACCAGGTTGAAACGGGAGGACAGTTTGATCCCGGCGACCAGGATCGCGGTGAGGATCAGCACGATCAGCGCCGCGGGTACGTTGAAGACCGCGCCCTCTCCGGCGACCGCGCCGGGCAGGACGATCCCGAAGGACGACAGCAGGGAGGCCAGGTAGCCCGACCAGCCGACCGCGACGACCGCGGCACCGAGCATCAGCTCCAGCAGCAGGTCCCAGCCGATGATCCAGGCGGGGAACTCGCCGAGCGTGGCGAAGGCGAAGGTGTAGGCCGATCCGGCCGCCGGCACGGTGGAGGCGAACTCGGCGTAGCAGAGGGCGGCCAGCGCGCAGACGATTCCGGCGGCCACGAACGACAGGGCGACCGCCGGTCCCGCCAGGTCCCTGGCGACCCTGCCGGTGAGCACGAAGATGCCGGTGCCCACGATGACGCCGATGCCGAAGACGGTCAGGTCGAGTGCGGAGAGATCCTTGCGCAGCCGGTGCTCGGGTTCCTCGGTGTCCCTGATCGACTGTTCTACCGACTTAATGCGAAAAAACTCCATAGGATCCCCCTTGACCGTCTGGAGTCGC
This sequence comes from Streptosporangium sp. NPDC087985, assembly GCF_044741965.1. NCBI lineage: Bacteria > Bacillati > Actinomycetota > Actinomycetes > Streptosporangiales > Streptosporangiaceae > Streptosporangium > Streptosporangium sp. NPDC087985. The sequence continues at coordinate 116,077 of NZ_JBIUTQ010000003.1, read as the reverse complement.
TATCCCCCGTGGGTCAAGTCCTGCCCGTCTGATCAACGGCTGAACGGTGGACCAGGGGTTCTTTCGGAGAAGTCCGATGCCCTCAACTCTCCCACACGACCTCATCAAGCCATGCCCATGGACACGTTGGGCAAGTTTGCCCCATATCTGGCCGTCGGATGGGTCGCCGGCCTGGTCGCGGGCCTCATCGTGATCAGCAGACGGGCCCGCGACCAGGACGGCCGAGGTCAGCGAGCCGGATCGTCCTCCAGCACCGCAGACCGTTTCGCCACCGCTTCAGTGATCTCGCGGGCGATGTCCTGCGCGGTCAGGCCGATCTCGCCGAGGATCTTCGCCCGCTTGGCGTGGTCCAGGAAGCGCTGCGGGATGCCGTAGGTGCGGACCGGGACGTCCACGTCGGCGTCACGCAGCATCCGGGCGACCGCGTCGCCGACGCCGCCCACCCGGCCGTTGTCCTCGACCACCACGATCAGCTTCTGGGCACCGGCAGCCGGCACCAGTGCCTCGTCCAGCGGCTTGACCCAGCGCGGGTCCACCACGGTCGCCGAGATTCCCTGGGCGTCGAGCAGCGCGGCGGCCTCCAGGCACAGCTCGGCCATCGGGCCGACGGACACGATCAGCACGTCGGGGCCGTCCGCGCGCAGCACGTCCATCCCGCCGAGCTGCCCGACCGCCTCGATCTCGGTGGCCACCGGCCCCTTGGGATAACGGATGGCGGTGGGGCCGTCGTCGACCTCCACCGCCTCGGCCAGCAGCTCGCGCAGGCGCGGCTCGTCACGCGGGACCGCGACGGACAGCCCCGGGACGACCTGAAGGATCGACAGGTCCCACATGCCGTTGTGGCTGGCGCCGTCGTCACCGGTGACGCCCGCCCGGTCGAGCACGACCGTGACCGGCAGCCTGTGCAGGGCGACGTCCATGAGGAGCTGGTCAAAGGCCCGGTTCAGGAAGGTCGCGTAGACCGCCACCACGGGGTGGAGCCCACCGAGCGCCAGACCCGCGGCGCTCGTCAGCGCGTGCTGCTCGGCGATGCCGACGTCGTAGAGACGGTCGGGGTAGGCCTCGGAGAACGGGATCAGACCGGTCGGGCCGAGCATCGCGGCGGTGATCGCCACGATGTCCTGCCGTTCGGCGCCCAGCCGTACGATCTCCTGGCTGAAGACGTTGGTCCAGCCGTGCGGCTTGGGCTTCTCCTCACCGGTCAGCGGGTCGAAGACGCCCGGCGAGTGGAAGCAGTCCTCGTCGTGGTTCTCGGCGAAGGAGTAGCCGAAGCCCTTCTTCGTGAGCACGTGCACGATGACCGGGCGGCGGAAGCCGCGGGCCTTGCGCAGCGCGGCCTCCACCGCCTGCTCATCGTGGCCGTCGACCAGCCCGATGTACTTCAGGCCGAGGTCCTCGAACATGACCTGCGGCGCCAGGACGTCCTTGAGGCCCTTCTTCACGCCGTGCAGCGCGTCGTAGACCGGGGGACCCACCAGCGGCACCCTCGTCAGGTTGTCCTTGACGAACTCCAGGACGTCCTCGTAGCGCTGGGTGGCGCGCAGCGAGGCCAGGTGCGAGGCGAGGCCGCCGATGGTCGGCGAGTAGGAGCGGCCGTTGTCGTTGACCACGATGATCAGCGGCAGGTCCTTGTGCGCGGCGATGTTGTTGAGCGCCTCCCAGGCCATGCCGCCGGTGAGCGCTCCGTCGCCGATCACCGCGACGACCGTGCGATCGGTCTCGCGGCGCAGCTTGTAGGCCTTGGCCAGGCCGTCGGCGTAGGACAGGGCGGTCGAGGCGTGGGAGTTCTCGATGATGTCGTGCTCGGACTCGGCCTGGCTCGGGTAGCCCGACAGGCCGCCCTCCTGGCGGAGCGTCTCGAACTGCCCGGCGCGGCCGGTGAGCATCTTGTGGACGTAGGCCTGGTGACCGGTGTCCCAGAGGATGCGGTCCTGTGGCGAGTCGAAGACCCGGTGCAGAGCGATCGTCAGCTCGACCACCCCGAGATTGGGCCCCAGGTGACCTCCGATGCGGGCCGTGGAACTGATCAGCAGGTCCCGGATCTCAGCGGCGAGCCGGGGTAGATCGTCCGCTCCCAGCAGTTTGAGATCCCGTGGTCCCTTGACCGTCTCCAGAAGACTTCCAAGCCGTCCGGTCCGCTCGCTCACGGAATCATCCCCTCTGGTCCAGTCAGCATCAGGCCGAGTCTAGTTCGCATAGCGGGCGCCGCCCTCCAAGGACGGGGATTCTGCACGGTTTATTCTCACTTGCAATATTCTTTACCCCACCATGAGCACTCTCCCCTTTAGGCAACTATCGTCACTCATCGTCGCTTCCCTGGCTTTTACCCTGGTCACAGGCATGGGGGTCGCGAATGCCGCCGCTCCGTCGACCGCCAAGGCCTCCGTCGTGAAGGAGCAGGCCCCGCCGCTCGGCCGTGCCGCCGCGACGACCAGCCCCCTCTACCGGACCGGCACCCTGCCTGCCGTGCGGTGCACGACCGGACAGATCCGCGCGGGGAGCGCGGCCTCCTACAGAGCCTTCATGACCCGCGTCAACCACTGCCTGAACCTGGCGTGGAAGACCCAGTTCAACAAGGTCAAGCTGCCCTTCTCCCAGCCGGTGCTCCGCTTCACCACCTCCAAGGTCACCAGCCCGTGCGGCCGCTGGCCCGGCGGCGCGGGCGGCTACTACTGCTCCAGTAACCGCACCATCTACATCGGCGTCTTCCGGGATGTACTGAAAAGCCCGTACGCTCCCAACCACGCCCAGTTCATGGCACACGAGTACGCACACCACGTGCAGCATCTCGCCGGCATCATGAACTACTACAGCCAGAGCATCTGGCGGGCCAAGCCCTCCACCAAGCTCGCCTACTCCCGCCGTCTCGAACTGCAGGCCGACTGTCTCGGCTCCGCCTTCCTGCGGCAGATCTCCGGCGACCTGCCGGTCGAACAGGAACAGTGGGACGCGATGATCGATTGGGTCGTCGAGAACGGCCACAAGACCTGGGCGACCAACGACCACGGTAGGGGCCCCAGCCAGGCCTACTGGATGAAGCGTGGTTTCAACGCCGGCTCCCCGTCCGCGTGCAACACCTGGACCGCCCCCTCCCGCACCGTCGCCTGATCCTTTCCCTCCGATCGTTTTCATCGAAAATGCGGCCGTGTTCTCCTCACACGGCCGCATTTCGCTTTACCCGTACTTTAAGCTCCATTAGTGTTCGGGATCATGCGTACCCCCCTTATCGCCATGCTGTCCGGCGTACTCGCGAGCCTGCTGTTCGCCGGTACGGCGAGCGCGGGCATCGTGGAACGATCCGGACCGGCGCCCACCGGCAGGACGGCCCAGACCGGCAACCCGATCTACAAGACCGGGAAACTCGAACTCAAGGAGTGCAAGGAGCAGCGGGTCCTCCCGAACGACCTCGACTCCTCGCGGGTCTACCTCGAGTTCCTGATGGACTGCCTCAACGAGAGCTGGGGGTACCAGTTCGCCAAGGCGAAGCTGCCCTTCTCCAAGCCCAGGTTCGAGACGATCTCCCGCGCCGGCCGGCCGACCGCCTGCGGCAGGTTTCCCAAGGGCGCCCAGGCGCTCTACTGCCCGCTCGACAAGAAGATCACCTTCTTGCTCAACCCGGGCATCCTCTCCGCGTCGACCGAGATCTTCCTGCTCCAGGTGATGGCCCATGAGTACGGCCACCACGTGCAGCAGCTCTCGGGGATCATGGGTATCGTCTACAACAGGAAGTACAGGAGCGAGAAGGCCTTCCTCGCCGACATTCGCAAGGTCGAACTCCAGGCGGAGTGCCTCAGCGGCGCCTTCATCGGCAGCGTCTGGCAGTCCCTGGGCCGCCCCCAGTCCGACTTCACCTACGTCCTGGGCGCCGCCCGCAGCACCGCCTCCCACGGCAGGGCCGTCAACATCGCCTACTGGCTGAAGCGCGGCTTCGACCAGGAGGGCCCCGGCGCCTGCGACACCTTCTCCGCGCCGGCGTCCAAGGTCTCCTGACAGCGCCCTCCCGGCAAAGGTTCAGGAGCCGGCCCGGACGAGGACGTCGAGGGGGTCGGCGAGGACCTGGGCGAAGGCGAGTTCGGCGGCGCCGACGAGGGTGGCGTCATCGCCGAGGGCCGAGGTGCGCAGCCGGAGGGCTCCGCGCGACGGGGGGAGGGCGTCGACGGCGACGCGGCTGCGGACCTGGGCGGCGGAGCCGAGGTAGACCTCGCGGAGCATTCCGCCGAAGATGACCATCTCGGGGTTGAAGATGTTGACGAGGTTGGCGACGCCCAGGCCGAGCCAGTCGCCGACCCGGCTCAGCGCCGCCTGCGCGACGACGTCGCCGCGGTCGGCGGCGTCGACCACGGCACGGACGGCGTCACGGCCCATCTCGGGACCGAGACGGCCTGCGGTCTCCAGCACGGCCCGCTCCCCCGCCTCGGCCTCCAGGCAGCCGAGCGAACCGCACCCGCAGGGACGGCCCCTGGGGTTGACGACCATGTGCCCGACCTCGCCGCCGAAACCCTGGTGGCCGCCGAGCAGCTGGCCGTTGACGATCACGCCGCCGCCGATGCCGACGTCGCCGTGGAGGTATATGAGGTCGCGGCAGCCGACGCCGACGCCCCGGGTGTGCTCGGCGAGGGCGGCGAGGTTGGCGTCGTTCCCCACCTTCACCGGCAGGCCCAGCGCCAGCCTGCGGGTCATCTCCTCGGCGAACGGCACGTCCGTCGAACCCATGTTGGGCCCGAACCTGATGATCCCGTCGCCTCGGCCCACCCCACCCGAGAAGGCCGCGGCCACTCCGACGCACACCGTGTCAGGCCTGGTCCTGCGGTGCATCTGCCGGGCGAACCCGGCGAGCGGCCCGACGATCTCGTCCAGGGAGAAGGGGCCGCGCGGCCGTACCGTCTCGCGCCGGTCGAGGATCGTGCCGCCCAGCCCGACGCGGGCGGCGACCAGCCGGTCGACGCCCACGTCGAGGGCGAACACGTAGACCCTCGCCGACTCCGGGCGGACCACGAGAGACGGGCGCCCGGCCCTGCCCGTCTCCCTGGGGAGTTCCTCCCGGACCAGGCCTGCGGCCGTCAGGTCGGCGGTGAGGGCCATGATGGTGCTGCGGTTGAGCCCCATCCGGCTGGTGAGCTCCGCGCGGGAGGTCGGGCCGCCGAGGTGCACATGCCGGAGCAGGGCGCCGAGGTTGTGGCGCCTGATCTCCTCCTGGGAGGGGCCAGCCCGCATCGCTTGGGTTTCCTTCGGAGGGTGAGGGTCGCTGATCACCTTAAACCAGTGGCGGCCGCCCGCTTGCGGGACAGTGCGTCCACTCCGGCCGCCAGCAGCAGGACCGAACCGGTGACCATGTACTTCACGCCGGCGCTGTAGCCCATCAGGCCCATGCCGTTCTCGATGACCGCGACCACAGTACCGCCGAGGATCGCGTCCAGCACCCGCCCCTTGCCGCCGAACAGGCTGGTACCGCCGATGACGGCGGCGCCCACCGCGTACAGCAGCACGTTGCTGCCGCCGGTGTTGGGGTCGACCGAGCTGGCCCGGGAGGCCGCGATGATGCCGCCGACGGCGGCCATGGAGGAGCAGATCACGAAAGCGCTGATCTTCATCCGGTCGACGTTGATCCCCGCCCGGCGCGCGGCCTCGGCGTTGCCGCCGACGGCGTAGAGGTGGCGTCCGAACGCGGTACGGCGGAGCACGAACGTCCAGATCAGCAGGAGCACCACGATGACCGGCACCACGATCGGCACACCTACGAGAGAGACGATCGCCACGTTACGGCTGCGTTCCACGTTGAGGAAGTAGACGGCGAGCCCGCCGAGCAGCGCGAGGGCGCCCACCCGGACCGCGATCAGCGAGATCGGGTCGGCGGTAAGACCGCGGACGCCCCGCTTGCGCGCCCTCAGCAGCTGCAGCGCGGCGTAGGCGACGACTCCGGCGACCAGCAGCCCCCAGCCCAGCGCGGGCGGAAGGTTCTTGTTGGCGATCGCGAGGATCGTCTCGTCGCGGATGGAGATGTTGGTGCCGCCCTTGACCAGCAGCAGGACGAGCCCCTGGAAGGCCAGGAAGGCGGCCAGGGTCACCACGAAGGACGGGATGCCCAGCTTGGCGACGATGGAGCCGAGCGTGGCGCCGATCGCCATGCCGGTCAGGATGGCCGCCCCCGCCGCGACGTACCAGGGAAGGCCCTGGTTGGTGAGCAGAATCGCGAGCACGGCCGCGCAGACACCGCTGGCGAAGCCCGCCGACAGGTCGATCTCGCCGAGGAGCAGCACGAAGACCAGGCCCATGGCGATCACCGTGACCGCGGCGCCCTGGGTGAGCAGGTTGGCGAAGTTGCCCGCGGTGAGGAAGGAGGGACGCAGGACGGCGAAGACCGTGCAGAGCACGGCGAGGCCGAAGACGGCGGGCAGCGCACCCATGTCACCGCCGCGCACCCGCTCGGCGTAGCCGCGGACGTTGGTGCTGATGGAGGGTGCCTCGGGCACGCGTTCCGGGGAAACCGTGGCGGTCATACCGTGACTCCGTTGGTGAGGCCGAGGTCCCCGCTCCGGCCAGAGGTGATCAGTTCGACGATCTGCGCGTGGGTGACGTCGGAGGACTTCACCTGGGCCGCCATCCGGCCGAGGTAGAGCGCGGCGATCCGGTCGGACACGGCGAACACGTCGTTCATGTTGTGCGAGATCAGCACGACGGCCAGGCCCTGGTCGGCGAGGCGGCGGACCAGCTCCAGCACCTGCGCCGTCTGGGCGACGCCGAGCGCGGCGGTCGGCTCGTCGAGGATGACGACCTTGCTGTTCCAGAGCACGGCCTTGGCGATGGCCACGGTCTGCCGCTGGCCGCCGGAGAGGCTGGCGACGTGCTGGCGGATGGACTTGACGGTCCTGACCGACAGGCTCTCCAGGGTCCTGGCCGCCATCTCCTCCATCGTGTCCTCGTCGAGCACGATGCCTCGCCTGTGCTCGCGACCCAGGAACATGTTCTGGACGATGTCGAGGTTGTCGCACAGGGCGAGGTCCTGGTAGACGATCTCGATGCCCAGCTCGCCCGCGTCACGCGGGCTGTTGACCTGGACGGGCCTGCCGTCGAAGAGGTACTCACCCGAGTCGATCGCGTGGATGCCGCCGACACACTTGACGAGGGTGGACTTGCCGGCGCCGTTGTCACCGACCAGGGCGGTCACCTCTCCGGGATAGACGGAGAGGTCGACGTCGTGCAGGACCTGTACGGGACCGAAGCTCTTGTCGATCCCACGGAGTTCCAGAACAGGGGACATGCGGGGCTCCTCGGATACGGGGGCACGGCCGGCGGAGGACCGCCGGCCGTGCCCCCGGCGCGTTACTGGATTCCGGCCTCGGTGCACTTGGCGGCGAACTCGCCGACGCACAGCTCGTCCTTGGTCACGAACCCGTCGGCCACGACCTCCTTGACGTTGTCCAGGAAGATGGCCTGCGGGTCGAGCAGGACCGCGGGTACATCCGCCCCGCTCTCGGTGTCCTTCACCGAGCCGGTCGCCGCGGGCTTCTCCCCCTTGGCCAGCGCGATGGCGAGCGCGGCGGCCGCGTCGGCCTCCTTCTTGATCGCCTTGTAGACCGTCATGCACTGGTCACCGGCGAGGATGTTCTGCAGGCCCTGCACGGTGGCGTCCTGGCCGGTGACCGGGACCTTGCCGTTGAGGCTGTTCTTCTTCAGCACGGCGATGGCGGCGTTGCCCAGGCCGTCGTTGGCGGCCAGGACACCGGCGATCTTCGGCTGCTCGGTGAGCATCTGCTCGAAGAGCGTGCCCGCCTGGGCGTTGTCCCAGTCCGGCACCGACTGGTCCGGGCCCTTGACGTACTCCTTGGCGTCGTACTTGGGCGTGAGCACGCTGTCGTAGCCGTTCTTGAACAGCGTGGCGTTGTTGTCGGTGGGCGAGCCGTTGAGCTCGGCCACGATCGGGTTGTCGGCCTTCTTGTCGGTCAGGCACTTCACCAGGCCCTCCCCCTGCAGGGTGCCGACCTTGGTGTTGTCGAAGCTGACGTAGTAGGCGGCGCCGCCGTTCAGGGTCAGCCGGTCGTAGTCGATCGTGGCCACGCCCTGGGACTTGGCCTTGTCGAGTACGGCCTTGCCGGTTCCGCTGTCCAGGTTGACGATCATCAACACGGTCGCGCCGTTGGTCATCATCTGGTCGGCGATGGTCTGGAACTGGGTCTTGTCACCCTGGGCGTTCTGGATGTCGTAGGCGATGCCCGCGGCCTTGAACGCCTCCTCCAGGTACTTGCGGTCGGCGGTCTCCCATCGGGCGGAGGACTTGCTGTCCGGCAGAATGACGCCGACCTTGCCGGCGGCCTGGCTCTCGGCGGGAGCGGCACCGTCCTGGGCGGTGGTGGTGTCGCTCTCACCCCCGCAGGCCGTGAGACCGAGGGTCATGGCCGCGGCGGCGGCGGTCAGGCTGAGGATCCCCTTGCGCATGGTGCACGGGTCCTTTCTTCGGAGAGTGGGGGGTGGACGTGGGGGGGTGGGCTCCGGAGGGGGGCATGCCAAGATCGCGGGTACAGCCGTCCGGTTTCCGGCTCACCGTTCCGTTGAATGTTGTTTGCCGCAACGTATTCCGCCGTTGGCCAGGAACGCCAGATCTTGAACGGGTAAAGTTTGTTGTGGCCGGTAACAATCCAGAAACACGGACTCAGCCGAGCGTGCTCTGCGCGATCAAGGAAGCGGCCGACACCGCGGCCAGCGCGAGGACAGCGGCCCTGGCCCTGCCGCCGTCCAGGAAACGGCGGAGCGGACCGGACACCAGAAAGCCGGCGACCAGGAACGGGACCAGCGTCGCCCCGAAGGTCAGCGCCTGGGCCGGAAGCCTGTCAAGGACCGTCAGAACGATCAGCGACTGGGTGGCGCTGAGAAGGAAGAACATCGCGAGGGTGGCTCTGATCTGAGGCCCCTTGGCGTTCTGGTAGACCAGGGCCATCGGCGGACCGCCGATGCCGGTCGCGGTGCCGGTGACGCCCGACAGGAAACCCGCCCCCGTGATGGTCGCCCCGTTGCGGGGCACGGACACCGCCCAGGTGGTGAGAGCCACCGCGGCCAGCACCATCGTCCCGACGAGGAATCCCAGGGCCTGGGTGGAGATCTGGACGACGACCAGGCCCCCCAGAAGGCTTCCCGGCAACCTGCCAAGGACCGCGAACCCCAGCCCGCGCCAGTCCACCCTGCGCCACTCGGCCGCCAGGGTGAACAGCGGCAACGTCGCGTTCACCACCTGGATGGCACCGGGCATCAGTGAGGGATCGAGCATCGTGATCACCGGTGCGGCCACCAGTCCCAGCCCGAAGCCGATCGCCCCCTGTACGACCGCCCCGGCGAAAACCGCCGTCCCCGCCAGGACAAGAAGAAACGCCTCATCACTCATGGGCAGACCGTAGAGCCCGCCCCTCCCTGCCGGGCAAGCGGATATCCGCCGGCCGGCGCCCACCGGGCAGGCGTGTGCCGCCTCCCGTGCGGACGGGCCGCCGCGCGGTGACACGCCGACGGAACGGGACGTCGCCCCGCTCCCGGGCCGCCGGGGGACGGCCGTCTTGTGGCGGGACATGGAACCGCCCGGCGGGATGATGTCCCGCCGGGCGGCTCTCGTTCGGGGCGTTCCCCCTCTGCGGGCGGGGCTTACGTGCCGCCCCGCCCCCCTGACTCAGCTCTTGGCGAGCAGGGAGCGCAGGACGTACTGCATGATGCCGCCGTGGCGGTAGTAGTCCGCCTCTCCGGGGGTGTCGATGCGCACGACCGCCTGGAATTCCTTGTCACCGGCCCTGACCGTCACGGTCTGCGGGACGCCGCCCTCGTTGAGCGCCTCGACCCCGGCGATGTCGAAGGTCTCCTCACCGGTCAGGCCCAGCGACTCCGCCGTCTCGCCCTCGGGGAACTGCAGCGGCAGCACGCCCATGCCGATCAGGTTGGAGCGGTGGATGCGCTCGTAGGACTCGGCGATCACCGCGCGGACGCCGAGCAGCGCGGTGCCCTTGGCCGCCCAGTCGCGCGAGGAGCCGGAGCCGTACTCCTTGCCCGCCAGGACGACGAGCGGGATGCCCGCGGCCTGGTAGTTGGCGGAGGCGTCGTAGATGAAGGACTGCGGGCCGCCCTCAAGGGTGAAGTCGCGGGTGTAGCCGCCCTCCACACCGTCGAGCAGCAGGTTCCTCAGCCTGATGTTGGCGAAGGTGCCGCGGATCATGACCTCGTGGTTGCCCCGGCGGGAGCCGTAGGAGTTGAAGTCCTTGACCGCGACGCCGTTCTCGCGCAGGTACTCCGCGGCCGGGGTGCCGACCTTGATGGCACCCGCCGGGGAGATGTGGTCGGTGGTGACCGAGTCACCCAGCTTGGCCAGAACCCGCGCGCCGGAGATGTCCGTCACCGGCTCCGGAGAGGCCGGCATGCCGTCGAAGTAGGGGGCCTTGCGGACGTAGGTCGAGGCCGGGTCCCACTCGAAGGTGTCGCCGGTCGGGATCGGCAGCGAGCGCCAGGTCTCGTCGCCCTTGAAGACGTCGGCGTAGTCCTTGAGGAACATGTCCTGGTCGATGGAGGAGGCGACGACCGCCGAGATCTCCTCCGGCGAGGGCCAGATGTCGGCGAGGAAGACCGGCTCGCCGTCCGAGCCGACACCCAGCGGCTCGGTGTTGAGGTCGATGTCCATGGTGCCCGCGAGGGCGTAGGCGACGACCAGCGGCGGCGAGGCCAGGTAGTTCATCTTGACGTCGGGGTTGATCCGGCCCTCGAAGTTGCGGTTGCCGGACAGCACGGCGGTGACCGCGAGGTCGTTGGCCTGGATCGCGGCGGAGATCTCCTCCTGCAGCGGGCCGGAGTTGCCGATGCAGGTGGTGCAGCCGTACCCGACCAGGTTGAAGCCGATCTTGTCGAGGTAGGGCTGGAGGCCGGAGCGCTCGAAGTAGCCGGTGACGACCTGCGAGCCCGGGGCCAGGGAGGTCTTGACCCACGGCTTGCGGGTCAGGCCCTTGTCCACCGCGTTCCTGGCGAGCAGCGCGGCGCCCATCATGACGTACGGGTTGGAGGTGTTGGTGCAGCTGGTGATGGCCGCGATGGTCACCACGCCGTGGTCGATCTCAAAGCTCGTGCCGTCGGCCAGGGTGACCTGGACCGGCTTGCGCGGGCGGTCGCCATTGAGGTGGGCGGGGTGGGGCCCGTCGCCGATGCCGCCGTGAGAGATCGCCGGGGAGTCGGAGGCCGGGAAGGACTCGTCGGAGGACTCGTCGACCGGGCCCAGGACGGTCGGGGCGTAGTCCTTGACGGCCGCGCGCCAAGCGCTCTTGGCCTCCGACAGCGCGATGCGGTCCTGCGGGCGCTTGGGGCCGGCGATGGACGGGACGACCGTGGCCAGGTCCAGCTCGATGTACTCGGAGAAGACCGGCTCCTCGGCCGACGGGTCCAGCCACAGGCCCTGGGCCTTGGCGTAGGCCTCGACCAGCGCGACCTGCTCGGCGGAGCGGCCGGTCAGCGTGAGGTAGTCGATCGTCTGGCCGTCGATCGGGAAGATCGCGCAGGTGGAGCCGAACTCGGGGCTCATGTTGCCGATCGTGGCCCGGTTGGCCAGCGGCACGCTGGAGACGCCCTCGCCGTAGAACTCGACGAACTTGCCGACGACGCCGTGCTTGCGCAGCATCTCGGTGATCGTGAGCACCAGGTCGGTCGCGGTGGCGCCGGCGGGGAGCTTGCCGGTCAGCTTGAAGCCGACCACGCGCGGGATCAGCATGGAGATCGGCTGGCCGAGCATCGCGGCCTCGGCCTCGATGCCACCTACGCCCCAGCCGAGAACGCCGATGCCGTTCTCCATGGTGGTGTGGGAGTCGGTGCCGACGCAGGTGTCGGGGTATGCCTTGCCGTCGCGGATCATGACGACGCGGGCCAGGTGCTCGATGTTGACCTGGTGCACGATGCCGGTGCCCGGCGGGACGACCTTGAACTCGTCGAAGGCGGTCTGGCCCCAGCGCAGGAACTGGTAGCGCTCGCGGTTGCGCTCGTACTCCCGCTCGACGTTGCGCTGGAAGGAGTCCTGGCCGCCGAAGAAGTCGACGATGACGGAGTGGTCGATGACCATCTCGGCCGGCGCGAGCGGGTTGATCCTGGCGGGGTCGCCGCCGAGGTCGCGGACGGCCTCACGCATGGTGGCCAGGTCCACGACGCAGGGGACGCCGGTGAAGTCCTGCATGATCACACGGGCCGGAGTGAACTGGATCTCCACACTCGGCGCGGCGGTGGGATCCCACTGGGCGAGCGCACGGATGTGGTCGGCGGTGATGTTCGCGCCGTCCTCAGTGCGGAGCAGGTTCTCCAGAAGGATCTTCAGGCTGTACGGGAGGCGTCCCGCCCCCTCGACGGCGTCCAGCCGGTAGATCTCGTATCCCGCGTCACCGACGCGGAGCGTGTCACGGCTGCCGAAGCTGTTCGCGGACACGATCTGCCTCCCTCATCAACCAGTTGTCTGGCGCGCCCACCATAAAAAAGGCGCATCTGAATCCTGCCGCACCGTCGAAGTGCCCATGTCAGTCAGGTATGCCTAACCAGGTTCTCACGGCCGCGACAGATGTCTCGACATCAAGATATCCCCAGAGATATCTCGACATCAAGTTACCTGCTAGTACATTCAGATGGGGGCGAGCCGGAGGTACAGCAGCCCGAGGACGACGACGGAGAGGACCGGGGCGAGGAACTTCTGCTCGAAGGCACGGCCCGTCTTGATCCCGATCTTCCACGGCAGCACCCAGCGCTGCCTCAGCGGCCACAGCACCGGACAGCCCTTCTCCGTGCAGCAGTCCCCTATGACGTGCGTCAGGCACCCGACCGCGACCGCCAGCCCCAGCCAGGCGTAGCCCACATGGTCACTGCGGAACACCGCGAACAGCCCGACCGTCAGGCCGATGTTGACCATCGCGGAGGCGAACTTCTTGCCCGGGATGCCGATCCCGATGGCCCGCAGCGCCAGGCCGATGAGCAGCACGACCATGATGTCGCGGCCGATCGGATAGGTGTTGGCCAGGTAGTGGGCGCCGAATCCGGCGCCGGCCGCGAAGAGCAGCGAGTGGGTGGCGTGACGGTGACCGCCGCTCAGCCACGCGACGGCCTTGCTCAGGCCCCAGGTGACCGGGCCGAAGGTATGGGCGATCGTCGCACCGGGGTGATCCAGATCCGGCAGCATGGCGGCTCCGGAACAGATCAGCGCCCCGGCGACGAACTCGGCCGGGGTGAGCGCGTTCACCATGACGCCGGTCTCGATGAACCGGGAGGACTCGGTGAGGATCGGCAGGGCGGCCAGCGTCGGCGCGATCCCCAGCCAGGCTATCGCCCCTGTCAGCGCGTGCGTATGCCCCATCATCCGCCGAACACCCCCATCAAGATCACCTCAGGAGACTGTACGGCAAAGTCCGCGTCAAGCGGAGGACCGTGCCACTTTGCGTCATCGGCGCGCCGAGGCGGTGAGATCAATCCGGGAAGAGGTGACTTCCGGACCGCGGGGCGGGGTCCGCGTCGCCGGATGGCCGCGAGGTCCCCAGTGGGCGCCGCCCCTCCTGCGCACAGGGAACGGACGGGGAAGGCGATGGGTGCCGTCGAGCGGAGAACGTCGCGGGACACAGGCGATCCGCCGGGAAAACTTCCCGGCGGATCGCCCGCATGTCCCGGAAACGACAGACGGGACCGTTCCGCACCGAAAGCACCCCCCAGCCCTTCCGGCACGGAACGAATCCCGTCTACGTCCTTTGTAACGTGCAGGTCTCAGTGCTTGTTCCAAAATCAGCTGAGAATTGCGTGATCTATCTCACTTTTTCGTTCCGCGATCATGATCTCACGTTCGGTCACCGCCATCAGGAACGGCACGACGGGCAGGACGGCCAGCACGGCGAAGACCGCGAACGCCCCCGTCAGCCCGACCGCCTCGGCCAGCAGCCCGGCCAGGCCCGCGCCGACCGGAAGAGTTCCCCAGCTCAGCAGCCGGGCGGCCGCACCGTAGCGGCCGAGGAGCCGGTCCGGGACGACCAACTGGGCCAGGGTGCGGCTGTTCACCGTCCAGAGAGTGCCGCCCACCCCTCCGAGGAACGCGGCCACGCCGACCGCCCAGGCCTGGGGGAACACCGCCGGGACGACCATCATGACGATGGTGCAGACGAGATCGGCGAAGAGCACCCAGCGCACGCCCAGCAGGCGGTTGGCCGCGGTGACGAGCACGGCGCCGAGCAGCCCTCCCACGCCGATCGAGCTGAGCAGCAGGCCGTACCCGGCCGGGTCGAGGTGGAGCACCTGGACGGCGTAGGAGGGCAGGAGCGCCAGCCACGCGCTCCAGCAGGCCACCAGCACCGCGATGGTCAGGGACATGGTGCGGAGCAGCCGGTGGCGCCAGAGGAAGGCCAGCCCTTCGACCATCTCCACCCTGAGCCGTCCCGGCTCGCCTCCAGCTCCGGGGCCGCGCTCCGGCGGAGCGGCCGCGCGGAACCGGCCGCCGAGAAACAGGAGCAGCACCGCTCCGAAAGCGAAGGCCGCAGCCGACGAGCCCAGGGCCAGCGCGGCGCCGACGCCGACCAGCAGGCCGCCGACGGCCGGGCCGGCGAACTCGTTGGCGACGGTCTCGGCACCGGCGATCCAGGCGTTGACCCGGCTGAGCCGCTCCCTCGGCACGGCCGCCGGGACCAGGGCGCCGACTGCGGAGTTCGCCACCACCTCGGCCAGGCCGATGGACACGCCCGCCAGATAGAGCAGCGGCAGCGAGAGCGCCCCGGCGGCGACGGTCGCCAGCAGGCCCAGCGCGACCACGAGCCTGACCAGGTTGGCCGCGGCGGCCAGCCGCCTGCGGTCGTTGCGGTCGACGAACACCCCCACGTGGAGCGAGGCCAGCAGCCAGGGCAGCGTCAAGGTGAGACCGACCCCGGCGACCAAGCCGGGTGAGTCGGTGAGCCCGACCGCGAGCAGGGGAAGTGTGATCTTGGCGACCCCGTCGGCGAGGTTGGTCGCCACGGTGAACCCGACCAGCACCGTCTCGTTCCGCCGCACTGTTCCCTCACCCGTTCCGCATAGACGACCATGGTGTAACCACCTATAAGCCTTAGATGGTTACACCATAATCGCTCAACCGACCCGGCGGAAGGCGGGAACGACCTTCTCCCCGCACCCCGCAAGGACTGAGTCACCCAAAGACCCCATATCGCCCATAGGCTTGTCGTTAGAATGTTCTCGATATATCTTTGAAGCATCGAGAACGATCGAAAGACGATCGCGATCCGAGGAGGAATCATGACGTCCGCACATGCGATGGGCGGCCGGTGGGCGGGTGTCATTCCCGCCGAGATCCGGCACGAGATGAAGCGCGCCGCCAGGGAGACCTGGCGGACCATGGCCGCCGGCTGGCAGCAGGGTGGCCCCCACCACGGCGAGCCCGGCCCGCACGGGTGGGGCCCTCACGAGCACCGGCAGCGGGGGCACCGCGGCCCCTTCCCCGGCGGTGCCTTCCCGTGGGACTTCGGCAGGGGCGGCCCACGGCACGGCGGCCCGTTCGGCGGGCGGCCACCGTTCGGCCGGGGGCGTAAGGCGAAGCGGGGTGACGTCCGCGCCGCCATCCTCGCGCTGCTCTCCGAGGAGCCGCGTAACGGCTACCAGATCATCCAGGAGATCGACCGGCGCAGCGAGGGAGGCTGGAAGCCCAGTCCCGGCGCGGTCTACCCGGCGCTGCAGCAGCTCACCGACGAGGGCCTGGTCCTGTCGGAGGAGAGCGACGGTCGCAAGTCCTTCCGGCTCACCGAGGCGGGCCGGGACTACGTGGCCGAGCACACCGACGAGGTCCGCGCCCCGTGGGAGGAGATGACGCCCGACGTCGACGACAGCACCTGGGAGCTGATGAACCTGGCCCGCCAGTCTGGATTCGCCATGCTGCAGATCCTGCAGACCGGCAGCGACGCGCAGGTCCGTCAGGCCAGGCAGATCCTGGTCGAGACGCGCCGCAAGCTCTACCAGGTCCTGGCGGACGGCGACGACCCCGGTGAGGAGTGAGACCTCTGTGACGTCCCGGGACGATCTCCGTATCGGAGACGCCGAGCGCGATGCGGCCATGACGGCCCTGCGCGAGCACTACGCGCAGGGCCGTCTGACCCATCAGGAGCTCGACGAACGCCTCGAACTGACCCTGTCCGCGCGCACCGGTCGCGACCTGGCCCTGGTCTCCGCCGACCTACCCGAGCTGCCCGGTTCCCGTCCCAAGGGTGACGGCGCCGCACACGGCCAGGGCTGGACGCCCCCTCACCCCGCGGCCTGGCACCGCCACGGGATGGGCCGCCGGGGCGGCCCGCCGATCATCCTGCTGGTCTTCCTGGCCGTGGCCGCCGCGGCTGCGATCACCGGGTTCGGAATGCTCAAGTTCGTCTTCCTCGCCTGGCTGGTGGTGGGGATGATGGGCATGCTCCACCGCAGGCGGTGGCACCACCGCGGTCAGTGGCACCATCGCAGGTACAGGCGCTAGAAAAAGGCACCGCCGGCCTGGAGACCAGGGCGTGAACCTAGCCCATGTCCTCCAGCTTGCGTCCCTCGGCCTCCCTGATCTTCCACCACACGGAGACGGAGGACAGCGCGGCGAAGAAGGCGTACCCGACATAGGCACCGGCCAGACTCCACGCCGCCAGGGACGGAGAGGAGACGGTGATCAGCCAGTTGGCCACCCACTGGGCGGAGGCGGCCACTTCCCTACCAGCGCAGGATCGCGGCTACCCCGTCGAGATCGGCGAGGACCTCGGAGGCCTGCTGGTCCAGCACGATCACCTCGGCGTCGATGTCCAGAGCCCGCTCGATCATGCGCTCCCCCATCCGGGGCTCCCGGACGTGTGTCTGCGCCGGCTCCCCCTGCGGGATCTGGTCAGGCGGGCAGAGCCGCCCGTCGGCCGTACGGCTGCCGCTCCACTCGCGGGACTCGGCCAGCAACAGCTGCGCCACCCGGCTCTCGTTCAGCGCGTTGAGCGTGTCCGCCAGGCCGACGGCGCCGCGCCCACCGGACAGGGCGGCGTCCCTGGCCCGGCCGGCCAGCGCGGTGGCGAACCGGGTGCGGGCGGCCAGCAACTGCGGTTCCGCGTACTCGGCGATCTTCGCCGGGGGCAGCGCGTCCACCACCGCGTCGATCTGGATGACGTCGCCGGTCAGCTCCGCCGCCACGATCTCGGTCAGCTGGACATCACCGATCAGCACGACCGCCGTCCAGCCCCGGCTCGCGGCCTGCTCGGTGATGCCCGGCCCGGTGGCGCGCAGCAGCCTGGCGAGGTTCTCCTCGGCCCGGCGTTCGAACTTGTCCCGTGGCGTCACGATCTGCTGGGCCGGCTCCGAGGAGGCGGCGCCACGCGTCTGCCGCCGTTCCTCGGTACCGGCCTCGAAGGATGTCCTGCCGACCTCCTCGGCCAGGCCGTACCGGTAGTCGATCATGCGCAGCCCATCCCGGGAGACGAGCGCGATCCCGGCGGGCGGTGCGGTCTCGACCGTGTTGACCAGCGGCCGCACGTAGGCCGTCGACTCCAGCACGATCTGGTCGGCGACCGGTAGCTGGAAGGAGAAGATCCACGCCTTGTCACTGCTGACCGGGGCGAACAGCACCCGCCCCAGCCCGGACTCGTTCGGGTTGAGCAGCAGCCCGAGCTCCGTTTCCAGCCCCTCCAACCGCTTGAGGACGGCCATCCGCCGCGACCGGTCCCCATCGGCGGTGACCTCCTTCCGCAGTTCGGCGAGCCGGTTACCGAAACGGATCCGCCATGCGGGCCGGGCCGCCGCCTCCTCCCGGGGGTCGGCGGTCACATAGAACGACAGCACCCCCTGGTCGTCGTGGATGGCGACGACCTCACGCAGAGCCGCACGATCGAACTTCACGACGATCCTCCCTGATGGCCCGGCCTCCAACGATATGGACCCGTATACGGGGAGCCACCGTCCCTCTCGGGGAAATGCCGCCCTTCTTCACTTGTCTTTACCCGGAGATCACAAACGCGGGTCCACCGGCTCGGACTCCAGCGCCAGAACGGCGAAGACCGCCTCGTGCACGCGCCACAGCGGCTCGCCCTCGGCCAGCCTGGACCGTTGGGGAGGTGCCTGCTCATATATGCTCCCAAGGCGGTTGGTTCTCCCGATGCCGTCCTGGTGCCGGGAGTCGTAAGAGGGAACCCGGTGTGAATCCGGGACTGCCCCGCAGCGGTGAGTGGGAACGAAAGCCGTCACACGCACTGGACGACATATTTCTCGTCTGGGAAGCGACGGCCGGTAGGAGAGAGTAAGGCGCCCATGAGTCCGAAGACCTGCCTGCCGCCCGCGCGCCGCCCGGCGCGTGGTGGTCCATGGTCTCGCGGGAGGACCTGGGATGCGTCCTTCGCATGCCTTCCGCACGGCCGTGGACCGACATGGCATGAGCCGAGGGAAGGACGCCATGAGCCAGGTCACCACGACCATCCAGGGTTACCCCCGCATCGGAGCCCACCGCGAGCTGAAGCGGGCGACCGAGGACTACTGGGCGGGACGGATCGACTCCGATCGCCTGCGAGAGACCGCCGCCGAACTGCGGAGCCAGACGTGGCGGGAGCTGTCGGCCGCCGGGCTGGACGCCATCCCGTCCAACACCTTCTCCCTGTACGACCACGTGCTGGACACAGTCATGCTGGTCGGCGCGGTGCCCGAGCGGTTCACCGGCACCGCCGACCCGTATTTCGCGATGGCCCGCGGCGCCGAAGGGGTCGCGCCGCTGGAGATGACCAAGTGGTTCGACACCAACTACCACTATCTGGTCCCCGAGCTCGGCCCGGACACCCGGTTCCGGCTGGACTGGAGCAAACCGCTGGCCGAGTACACCGAAGCACGGAAGCTGGGCGTCCAGACCCGGCCCGTTCTGGTGGGGCCGCTGTCATTCCTGCTGCTGGCCAAATCCACCGTTTCCGGCTTCGCGCCGCTGGGGTTGCTGGACGCCCTGGCGGAGGTCTACACCGAGCTGCTGGAGCGGCTGGCCGCCGCCGGGGTGGCCGAGGTGCAGCTGGATGAGCCGACACTGGCCGCCGACCGCACCGATGAGGAGCTGGCCGCGCTGCGCCGCGTCTACCAGCGGCTGGGCTCGCTGAGCTCCCGCCCTCGGTTGCTGGTGGCGACCTACTTCGGCGAGATCGGGCCCGCGCTGGAGATCCTGGCCGCGACCAGGGTGGAGTCGATCGGCCTGGACTTCGTCGCCGGGCCTGGCAACCTTGAGGCACTGGGCGCCATCGGCGGGCTGCCCGGCAAGACTCTGGTCGCCGGAGTCGTGGACGGCCGCAACGTGTGGCGGACCGACCCGGCACGCGCGCTGGCGACCTGCGCCACGCTGCTGGGCCTGACCGACCGGCTGGTGGTGAGTACCTCCTGCTCGCTGCTGCACGTCCCGCTCGACCTCTCGGCCGAGACCTCGCTGGATCCCCGGCTGCGCGAGCGGCTGGCGTTTGCCAGGCAGAAGGTGACCGAGGTCGTGCGGATCGGCCAGGCGCTGAACGGCGAGGTCGTCATCCCCGAGGAGATCGGAGTCGACAGGTTCCTCGATGCCCGTGTACGGGCCAGGCTGGAAGCCCTGGGCGAGGGAACCCCGCGCGCGCCGCACGCCGAACGGCTCGCCCTGCAGAACGCCGGCCTGGGCCTGCCACCGCTGGCCACCACCACCATCGGCTCCTTCCCGCAGACCGAGCAGGTACGCCAGGCCCGCGCCGCGCTCCGAGCAGGCCACATCGACCAGGCCGAATACGACAGGCGGATGAAGGCCGAGATCGACCGGGTCATCGCGCTGCAGGAGGACCTGGGGCTGGATGTGCTGGTGCACGGCGAGCCCGAGCGCAACGACATGGTGCAGTACTTCGCCGAACTGCTGGAGGGGTATGCCGCCACCGAGCACGGCTGGGTGCAGTCTTACGGCACCCGCTGCGTCCGGCCGCCGATCCTGTTCGGCGACGTCTCCCGTCCCCAGCCGATGACGGTGCGGTGGGCCACCTACGCTCAGTCCCAGACAGCCAAGCCGGTCAAGGGCATGCTGACCGGGCCTGTCACCATGCTGGCCTGGTCTTTCGTCCGCGACGACCAGCCACCTGGCGAAACCGCGCGACAGGTGGCACTGGCGCTGCGCGACGAGATCCATGACCTGGAGGCCGCGGGCATCCGCATCATCCAGGTAGATGAGCCCGCGCTGCGCGAGCTGCTGCCGCTGCGACGGGCGGACCGCGAGGGATACCTGGGGTGGGCGGTCGCCGCGTTCCGGCTGGCCACCGGCGGAGTGGCCGACACCACACAGATCCACACCCACATGTGCTATTCGGAGTTCGGCGAGATCATCGGCGCCATCGGCGACCTGGACGCCGACGTGACCAGCGTCGAGGCGGCCCGCTCGAAAATGGAATTGCTGGACGACCTGCGTACCGCCGGCTACCGGCGCGGCATCGGACCTGGCGTGTGGGACATCCACTCACCCAGCGCGCCCTCGACCGAGGAGATACAGACCGCCCTGCGCAGAGCTGTGGCCTCGGTGGACCCGGCCCTGCTCTGGGTCAACCCCGACTGCGGCCTGAAGACCCGCGACTATCGCGAAACCGAGGTCGGCCTCGGCAACATGGTCCAGGCGGCCCTGCGCGTCCGCGCCGAAACCGTCTGACCCATGATGACGTGGGAGGTTCCAGCTCTTCCGGATAAACCGCCCGAAAGAGCGGAAATAGCCTGAAAGAGGTAGCTAGTGGCACGAGGCCCTCAGCGCAGGTTCAGCCAGGAGTTCACGGACGGAGCCGTCCGCATGGTCCTGGACGGCCCCTCCAGGGCCGCGCTGATGGGCCCGCTACGGCGACTGACCCGCGAGCACGCCCTCGCCGCCGACGGCCTCCACCGGGCGCCGCTGGAACGGGCCCTGGCTCGGCAGGGGTGGAAGACCGTGGCCGAAGGATCCGCCGACCTGGCCGTGGAGTGGACCGGCGACGGCTACCACGCCGCGTTCGACGGCGCGGAACACTGGTTCGCCTCCCTTCCCGAGCTCACCACCTGGGCCCGCCGCGTAACCGCAAAGCTCACCCCGGACAGGCCCAGGCCGGGCCTGCTGCCCGCCGAACCCCGCCTGGCCACCGGGGCCCTGGCCGAGATGTCCGCCATCAGCGCCTACTTCGAAATCGCCACAGACCCGGCCGAGCACGCCGAGCCGGCATGGCGGCCGCTCACCGACCTGTTCACCGACCGGAAAGCACTGTCGGCCATGATCGCCGACGTCGGGCATCGCCTGGGCACGAGCGAGACCCGGGTCGCCGCCTCCATCCTGTTCCAAGGCCTGACCGCACGGCTGTGGTCACCGGTCGTCGGCGCGATCCTCATCCACGACCTGCTCGTCGACCTGGCTCCGATCCGCGTGCACTGGCGGCCCGCGCCGACCGGGCCGCTCCCGCTGTGGGCCCCACGCCCGGTGGCCTGGGAGATCACAGACCCCCGCCGGGTCGCCGAACCGCTGTACCGCAACGTGGTCTCCGAGCTCATGGAACCACTGGCCCGAGCCGTACAGGAGATCACGGAGATCGCACCGGGACTGCTGTGGGGCAACGCCGCCTCCGCCCTGGCTGGGACGCTCTGGACGGTCACCCGGCAGCGGCCCGAACTGGCGGCCCGTGCGATCCCGCTGGGCCATGAGCTGCTCTCCCGCGGAGTGCTGCGGGGCAGGGGCGAGCTGGCCGAGCCCGCCCCCGGGCACCTCTTCTTCATCCGGCACAGCTGCTGCCTCTACTACCGCCTGCCCGGCGGCGGCAAATGCGGTGACTGCGCCCTGTTGAACCCCCGAACCCGCCACGAGCAGTGGGCGCACGCCGTACAGAACAGCCAAGGAGCGTCATGACCGGCCACACCGTGGCCGAGGAACACGGAAACGGCGCCCTGCGCGTATGGGCGCCTCCCACCGACGGACAGACCCTTCCCGCCCTGATCTCCGGTATCTTCGCGCACGGCTGAGCGGTCGGGCCGTTCCCCGGTCCGGACCACCCCCTCGCCCCGGAGTCACCTCCTGCAATCGATGGTTACCCGGACGTGGTGGCACGGACCGGGGCGGAGGGCCTACACGTGGGTCAGCACCTCGGCGGCGATGAGCTCCAGGTGATCCAGATCCGACAGGTCCATCACCTGGAGGTAGATCCGGTCGGCGCCCAGCCCGGCGAACTTGCCGATCTTGTCGACCACCTCGGCGGGGGTGCCCGCCAGGCCGGTCGCGCGGAGCGTGGCCAGATCGTGCCCGGCGGCCTCGGCCCGGCGCGCGATCTCGGCGCCGTCGGCGCCGACGGCGACGGTCTGGACTACCGAGAGCACGATCTGCGAACGCCCCTCCGCCTCGCACGCCTTGCGGACCCGGTCGAAGGCGAGCTCGGTGTCGTCCAGCGTACGGAACCCCAGGTTGTACTCGTCGGCGAACCGCGCGGCCAGCCGAGGGGTCCGCTTGGCGCCGGCCCCGCCGATGATGATGGGCGGCCTGGGGCGCTGCGCGGGCTTGGGCAGCGCGGGCGAGTCCGCCAGCCGGTAGTAGGCGCCCTCGAACGAGAACGTCTCCCCCTCGGGCGTGGTCCAGAGCCCGGTGAGGATCTCCAGCTGCTCCTCGAACCGGCCGAAGCGCTCCCCGACCGGTGGGAACGGGATCCCGTACGCGGTGTGCTCGGCGTCGAACCAGCCGGTGCCCAGCCCCAGCTCGACCCGGCCCCCGCTCATCTGGTCCACCTGGGCCACGCTGATCGCCAGCGGGCCCGGCAGCCGGAAGGTCGCCGGGGTGACCAGGGTGCCGAGCCTGATCGTGGAGGTCTCCCTGGCCAGACCCGCGAGGGTCACCCAGGCGTCGGTGGAACCGGGGCCGGGGTCGCCCGCCCCGATCCGCATGTAGTGATCGGAACGGAAGAAGGCGTCGAAACCCAGACGCTCGGCGATCCGCGCGACCGCCAGCAGCTCGTCGTAGGTGGCGCCCTGCTGTGGCTCAGTGAAGATCCTCAACTTCATGAACCCCATTATCCGGGCACACCGGACGTCATCCATAGAAAGACCACGCGGTGAAGGGGACGCTTGCTAGCGTTCTGGCTTCCGGTCCGTTCGGTAACGGATTGAAGACTCAGCGCGACCGCCCGATGTCGTCCAGAAGGTGAATCTTATGTCGGTGGCGACAGACCGCTCCGCCGCTCGCCGGCCTCGCGAGCCGGGCACCCCGCCCCGGTCCCTGGTCGTGCTCGCGTCAGCCGCGCTCGTCACCGGGACCGGTTTCGCGATCTGGCTCCTGCCTGCCGAGACCGACGGCTGGGCGGGAGCGGCCCGTGCACCCCGCGCCGGGGTCGAGCCGCCTCGCCTGACCACCCGGACCGCGGCCGCCCAGAGGCCCGAGCCGGTCCTTCCCCCGCCCGTCACCGTCCGCCCCTCGGGTTTCGTGCCGTTCGTGGACCCCGGCCACGACCCGCACTTCAACCTGCCCAGGGCCGCCCGGGAGAACCATGTCCGGTGGTTCACCCTCGGCCATCTCACCGCAGGGCAGAACGGCTGCACCCCCGTGTGGGCCGGCCGGCGGGAGCAGGACGACAGTCCGATCCCCTCCGGTCTGGGCCGTCTGCGCGCGGCCGGTGGCGACGCCGGCCTGGCCTTCGGCGGCCGGGCCGGCAGCGAGCTAGCTGTCGCCTGCGCCGATGTCGGCCATCTCACCGCCGCCTACCGTCAGGCGGTCGGCGCCTTCGGTGTCACCTACATCGACTTCGAGGTGCGGGAGCCGGACGACGACGGGACCGTCCTGCGCCGCGCGGGCGCGATCACGGCACTCCAGCGTGAGGCCGCCGCGAAGGGACGTCCGCTCACCGTGAGCTTCACCCTGCCGGTGACCGGTGCCGGCCTGACCCTCCGCGACCAGGCGATGCTCCGATCCACCCGGGAGGCGGGTGTCGAGATCGCCGCCGTCAACCTCCTCGCCCCGATCCGGCGCACCCTCACCGGCCGGGCGGACCTGCACGCCGTCGCCGTGGCCGTCCGCGCCGCCCAGCCGCAGATCGCCCGTTCCCTGGGCGAGGCCGCCTCCTGGCACCGGATCGCCCTCACCCCCGTCCTGTCCGGGCCTCAGGACCTCACCGCGGCCGACGCCCGCAAGCTCACCGCCTTCACCACCCGCAACGGGCTGGCGTGGCTCTCCACCCGGGGCGCGGCGCCCTCCCCCGAGGTGGCCCGGCTCCTCACCGCTCTTTCCCGCTAGACAGGCGCCTCTCGTGGGGCGCGGTCCTGGCTCCGGTCAGCCGGCGGTCAGCAGGGCCACGCACTCCACGTGGTGGGTCATCGGGAAGGCGTCGAAGGCGCGCAGGTCGGCCAGGCGGTAGCCGCGCTCGCCGAACAGCGCGATGTCACGGGCGAGGGTGGCCGGGTCGCAGGAGACGTAGACGATCCGGGTGGCCTGGAGGGTGGCGACGCGGTCGACGACCTCACGGCCCAGGCCGGCCCGGGGCGGGTCGACGACCACCAGATCCGCGCGTTCGATGGCGAAACGGTCGAGGGCGTTCTCCACGCGGCCCCGGGCGAAGCGGGCCTGGGGCAGGTCCCGGAGGTTGCGTTCGGCGTCGCGCACGGCCACGGACTCGGATTCGACGCCGAACACGGCGCCTTCGGGGCCGACGGCCTCGGCCAGGCCGACGGCGAACAGGCCGACGCCGCAGTAGAGGTCGAGGGCCCACTCCCCCGGCTGCGGGTCGGCGAACTCCAGGACCGTGGCGAGCAGCGTGGCGGCGGCACCGGGGTGGACCTGCCAGAAGCCGCTCCCGGTGACCTGGAAGTCACGGTCACCGACGCGCTCGGTCAGGTGGTTGCGGCCGTGGACCACGCGGGTACGGCCCTTGCCCTCGTCCACGAACACGGCCACGCTCGCGTCAAGATCGGGGATGGCCACCGTACGGCGGGGCTTGGGGGCGACCACGACGGCCTGGTCTCCCCGGTTGGAGGCGATGACCTCGACCGAGGAGGCGTTGCGCCAGTTCATGACCTCGGCGCCGACGTTCTCCACCTCGGGGTGGGCGATCAGGCAGGCGTCCACCGGCTCGATGTCGTGGGAGCGGTGGCGGCGCAGGCCCACGACGCCGTCGCGGTCGACGGCGAACTGGACACGGGTGCGCCAGCCGAGGCCGTCGGGGGCACCGGGCACCTCCTCGACGATGCCCTTCCAGTCGATGCCCGCCAGCCGCTTGAGCTGCTCGGCGACCACCTCGGTCTTCAGCAGGCGCTGGGCGTCGAGGGAGGCGTGCTGCCAGTCGCAGCCCCCGCAGCGGCCGGGGCCGGCGAACGGGCACGGCGGAGTCACCCGGTCGGCGGAGGGCTCCAGGATCTCGACCGCGTCGGCCCGCAGGAACCGGCTGGTCTCCTCGGTGACCTCCGCGAGGACGCGCTCGCCGGGGAGCGCGTGCCGCACGAAGACCACCCGGCCGTCATGGCGGGCGACGCACCAGCCGCCGTGCGCGACCGGTCCGATCGTCAGTTCAATCGCCACGTCATGCCTCCAGAGTCCTTCGTGCTCAATCCTCCCTACGTCAGGAGTACATACAGAAGGTTATGCCTTGCCGTCCTCGCCTCGGGCCACCTCGTCATCGGCCACCACGTTCCGGACGGCGGCGTCGTGGCGCTCCTGGTTGCCGACCGTCTCGCGCCGCCGGCTGCGGACGGCGGTGGGAGCGTAGCGCTCAGGACGGCCTCTGAGGCGGTCGGAGGAGTGAAGCTGCCAGGGCACACTGGTGACCATCACGCCGGGCTGGAAGAGCAGGCGGCCCTTGAGCCGCAGCGCGCTCTGGTTGTGCAGGAGATGCTCCCACCAGTGGCCGACGACGTACTCCGGGATGTAGACGGTCACCACGTCGCGGGGCGAGCGGCGGCGCAGCGACTTGACGTACTCCAGGATCGGCCGGGTGATCTCGCGGTAGGGCGAGTCGAGCGTCTTCAGCGGCACCGGGATGCCCCGCTGTTCCCACTCCTCCTGCAGTGCCCGGGCCTCCGCACCCTCCACCCCCACGCTGATCGCCTCCAGCGTGGAGGGCCGGGTGGCGCGGGCGTAGGCGAGGGCGCGCAGGGTCGGCTTGTGAATCTTGGAGACCAGGACGATCGCGTGGTTGCGCGCGGGCAGTATCGACTCGTCCATCGGAGAGTCCTCGGGCAGGGCTAGTTCCTCTGCCACGTTCTCGTAGTGGCGGCGGATGGCCTTCATCACCAGGAACAGCACCGGCATGGCCACGCAGACGATCCACGCGCCGTGGATGAACTTGGTGAGCAGCACGACCACCAGCACCACGCCGGTCATGACGCCGCCGAAGAAGTTGATGACCCGCGAACGCTGCATCTGCGCCCGGACCGCAGGGGCGCTCTCGGTTCTCAGATGCCGGGTCCAGTGCCGGACCATACCGATCTGGCTCAGCGTGAACGACACGAAGACGCCCACGATGTAGAGGTTGAGCAGGCGGCTGACATCGGCCTGGAAGCCCCACAGCAGCAGGCAGGCGGCGGCGGCCAGGATGACGATGCCGTTGGAGAAGGCCAGCCGGTCGCCCCGGGTGTGCAGCTGGCGGGGCAGGAAACGGTCCTGGGCCAGGATGGAGCCGAGCACCGGGAAACCGTTGAAGGCGGTGTTGGCCGCGAGGAACAGGATCAGCGCGGTGACCGCGGCGATGACGAGGAAGAACAGGGACCCGTTGCCGAAGACCGCTTCGGAGATCTGGGCGATGATCGGCGGCTGGTAGTAGCCGGGCCCGGCCGGGTGGCCGTTGATGAGCACGTCGCGGGCGGCGAGGGCGGGATCGGCGAGCTTGACGCCGGAGGCCAGGCCGAGCGTGATGATGCCGGCGAACATCGTCACCGAGATCAGGCCCATCATCAGCAGCGTGTTAGCGGCGTTCTTGCTCTTGGGCTTGCGGAAGGCGGGCACGCCGTTACTGATCGCCTCGACGCCGGTGAGCGCGGCGCAGCCGGAGGAGAACGCCCGCAGGATCAGGAAGGCCGCCGCGAAGGACGCCAGGTTGGTCTGCTCGGTGACGATCTCGTAGCCGGCGGTGGGCGCGCGCAGTTCGTCGCCCAGCACGAGCAGCCGGAAGCCGCCCCACAGGATCATGCCGATGACCGCGAACATGAACGCGTAGGTGGGGATCGCGAAGGCCGCGCCGGATTCGCGGATGCCCCGGAGGTTGACCAGCATCAGCAGCACGACGATGGTGATCGCGACCAGCGGCTTGTGCTGGGCGACATAGGGGATCGTGGCGCCCACGTAGTCGACACCGTTGGCCACCGACACCGCGACGGTGAGGACGTAGTCGACCATGAGGGCGCTGGCGACGGTGAGACCGGCGCTCTGGCCCAGGTTGACCGTGGCCACCTCGTAGTCGCCGCCGCCGCTGGGATAGGCGTGCACGTTCTGCCGGTAGGACGCCACGACTGTGAGCATCACCACGATGACGCCGACCGCGACCCACGGCGCGAAGCCGTAGAACGAGACCCCGGCTATGGAGAGAATGACGAGGATCTCCTGCGGCGCGTAGGCCACCGAGGAGAGCGCGTCGCTCGCGAAGACGGGCAGGGCGATCCGCTTGGAGAGCAGTTGTTCGTGCAACTGCGTACTGCGCAGCGCACGCCCGATGAACAGGCGCTTGACGAGGTCCGTCACCTTTGACACGTCTGCCGATGCTAGTCCCCTCGACGCATCCCGCTGACATGGCACTCCCAGTGCGGGCCATACTGGCTAAGTACGTAGAGAACAAGATCCGCCTCAACGCGACCGGCGGGGGAGCATGCATATCGTGATCATGGGGTGTGGCCGGGTTGGTTCGACCCTGGCGCACATCCTGGAGGACAGCGGCCACTCGGTCGCGATCATCGACCGGGATCCGCAGGCGTTCCGCCGTCTGCGGGCCGGTTTCCGAGGTCGCCGGGTGACCGGGGTCGGCTTCGATCGGGACGTCCTAGAGGAGGCCGGCATCGAGTCGGCCAGCGCCTACGTGGCGGTGAGCAGCGGCGACAATTCCAACATCATCTCCGCCCGGGTCGCCCGCGAGACGTTCGGCGTCGACAACGTGGTGGCCCGCATCTACGACTCCCGGCGCGCCGAGGTCTACCAGAGACTGGGCATCCCCACCGTGGCCACGGTCCGCTGGACCGCCGACCAGATTCTGCGCCGGGTGCTGCCCGAGGGCACCGAGCCGCTGTGGCGCGACCCGACGGGATCCGTCGTGCTGGCCGAGGTGGCCTACCACGCCCGATGGATCGGCACCAGGATCAAGGACCTGGAGGAGGCCGCGGGCACGCGCGTGGCGTTCGTCAACCGTCTGGGCGAGACCCTGCTGCCCAAGAACGACTCCGTGGTGCAGGAAGGCGACGTCCTGCATGTCATGGCGGTCGAAAGTGACATGGACCGCATCAACAAGGTGCTGTCCGGTGCGCCGGAGGAGGGTCACTGATGCGCGTCACCATCGCGGGGGCCGGAGCGGTCGGCCGGTCCATCGCCGCCGAACTCCTGGAGAACGGCCACGAGGTCCTGCTCGTCGACATCGACCCCAGAGCCATCAAGATTGACACGGTGCCCCGGGCGGAGTGGCTGCTCGCCGACGCCTGCGAGATCTCCTCCCTGGACGAGGCGGGCCTGGCCGACTGCCACGTGGTCGTCGCCGCCAGCGGCGACGACAAGGTCAACCTCGTCGTGTCACTGCTGGCCAAGACGGAGTACGGCGTGCCGCGTGTGGTCGCCAGGATCAACCACCCCAAGAACGAGTGGCTGTTCAACGAGTCGTGGGGCGTGGACGTGGCCGTCTCGACCCCCCGTCTGCTGAGCGCCCTGGTCGAGGAGGCGGTGAGCGTCGGCGACCTGGTCCGGCTGATGACCTTCCGTCAGGGGCAGGCCAACCTGGTCGAGCTCACCCTGCCCGAGGACGCTCCGGTCGTCGGGCAGCGCGCCGGGTCGGTGCCGTGGCCGACCGACACCGCCCTGGTCGCGATCCTCCGCGAGGGGCGGGTGCTGGTGCCCACCGCGGACGATCCGCTGGAGGCCGGGGACGAGCTGATGTTCGTGGCCAGCCAGGAGGTCGAGGAGGAGCTGGCGCAGCTCCTGTCCGCGCACCGCTCCATCAGCTGACGGCGTGGCGGTCCCGTACGGCCTGCCTTACGAGACCGCCACGCCGTCAGACCCCCTGTGGTCTCAGGGCAGGGCGGCCGGCCGGATCGGGGTCCGCCCCCTGGCCAGCAGCCACACCATGGCGGCGAGGGCCGCGACCTGCAGCGGCCAGCCCATCACGATCTTGAGAATGCCCAGCTCGGCGACCGCGTCGTTACCGCCGATCAGATAGACGGGCAGCTGTACGGCCACCCGGACCACGCACGGGATCATCAGCATCCAGGTGAGCCGGGAACAGAGTCTCACCACCGCGGGGTCCGTGCGCCAGCCCGTCGGGTCACCGGTGACGGAACCGATCAGGAAGCCCACCACCGGCCACCGGGTGACGATCGACAGCAGCATCGCCGCCGAGTAGCCGGCGTTGTAGAGGATGCCGGGCAGGTAGACGTCCCGGGCATCGCCGGTACGGGAGGCGAAGAACGCGCCGATGCCGATGCCGATCAGGCTGTTGATGACGAACTGTGGCGTCGAGCGCTGCAGCAGCCGCACGGCCAGCAGCAGCACGGCGGCCGAGATGCTGACGATCAGGGACGTCTTCAGGTCTGAGGTGACGATCCACATCGCGGTGAAGACGATCGTGGGCACGGCGGCCTCAATGATGCCGCGCACCCCTCCGAAGGCCTTGGCGAGCTGGACGCGCATCGCCGCCTCCACCGTGTCGTGCGCGGCGGTCTCATCGGTGGTGGTCATGTTCTCGCTCACCGCTCTGTGGTCGTCCATCACTCACGCACCGCCCGCCGGCCGGAGTTCGTACCGGGGATTGAACATCACCTTGCGCCCGTCCTGCACGCTGACGAGGCCCTCGGCGAGCACCATCCGGCCCGGCTCGATTCCAGCGATCTTGCGGCGGCCCAGCCAGATCAGCTCGATCACATCCGAACCGTCGTAGAGCTCCGCTTCGAGCGCGGGGGCACCCCCGCGAGGCCTCAAGGTCACGGTCCGTAGCGTACCGGTAACACAGAACCGGCGGCGCCCGGCGCACGAGACGATGGGAGTGGCGCCGTGACGATCGAGGTCCTGCTGGAGTTCGGTGGCCTCCATCTCGGCCCGACTCGTCGTCAGCCGCTGGAAGAAGCCCCGAAATCCGCCCTGTTTATGCGGTTCCTGAGAACCCACGACCTCTCCTTCACATACGTGTCGAATCAGCGTACGCGATCCATCACGTCAGCGAATCTCCGCTATCTCCGGACCGCGCTGGAACGGGTTGAGGTCGGGCACGTCGCCTTCGGGCGCCTGCTGTTCCATCGCCTGTCTGGCCTCCGGCGGGAGCCGCAGTTCGATCGCCTCCTTGGGCGCCATCGGCTCGTCCCCTCGGACCACGACGATGTCACGGATGACGCTCTCCAGGGTCGCGGCGGCCCCGGCGTCCCGTGCGGCACGCCCGCTGATCACCGCACGGAGGAACCAGCGCGGGCCGTCGACACCGATGTAACGGACGGGCTGGGCAACGCCGTCGGCCGGGACCTCGGCGGCCAGCTCGACACCGAACGGCCCCTCCCGCTCCTCTGCGGTACCACCTGCGCTCTTGACCCCTTCGGCGAGCTCGTCGCGCACCTCGGCCCAGATGCCGTTGCGCTTGGGCGCCGCGAACGCGTGCACCTGAAGTGCGCTCTCGTCCGCCATGACCACCGCACCGACGATCTGGTCACCGGCCAGGTTGAGCTGCACCTCGAAACCGGGGTCGACCGGCAGGCGCATGCCACCGAGGTCGACCCGCTCCCGCTCGGAATACGGTTCGCCGGAGTCCCAGGGGCCGGACTCGCGTGCCGGGACCCGCTCGGCCTGCCCGGCCTGCTCGATCTCCTCGGCCTGCTCGATCTCCTCGGCTCTTGCCGGGGACTCCTCGCGACGGCGACGTCCGAACATTTTCCTCACGCTCCTTGAATTTTCGCTGGTCACTCACCGCTCCTGTCAACGGCCGGTGGAGCCGAACCCGCCGGCGCCTCGCGCCGATCCGGGCAACCGGTCCACCTCGTAGAACGCGGCTCTCTCCACCCGCTGGATCACGAGCTGCGCGATGCGATCCCCTCTGCGCAGCCGTAGCGCGTCCTTGGTGTCGGTGTTGAGCAGCGTCACTCTGATCTCGCCCCGGTAGCCCGCGTCAACGGTGCCGGGCGCGTTCACGATCGTCACCCCGTGCTTGGTGGCCAGACCAGAACGCGGGTGGACGAACGCGGCATACCCATCGGGCAGGGCGATCGCCACACCGGTGCCCACCATGACCCGCTCCCCGGGGAGCAGTTCGACGTCCTCGGCGGCGTAGAGGTCCGCGCCCGCGTCCCCCGGGTGGGCGTAGGACGGTAGCGGCAGCTCGGCGTCGAGCCGGTGGATCAGCACCTCAACGGGGTTGGTCACGGGTTCACCTCGTACTCGTGATGTTCGTCGATGATGGCCTGGGCATCCCCGTGCTTGGCGAAGTGCTCCATGCCTACCTCGATGAAGAGGGCGGCGGCCCGCACGGCGACCGGGCCGTCCGGGGAGCCGATCCGCCCCTCAGCCTCAAGGTACGCCTTCCGGCCGGATACTCCGGTACACCAGGCCCGCAGGTGAAGGGCCGTGCCGACCGGAACAGGCGCGAGATAGTCGGTCTCCAGCCGCCCGGTGACGTAGGGGCGCTGGAAAAGCCAGATGGACATGCCGATGACCTCGTCCATCGCCGCGGCCAGCACACCGCCGTGCGCGAGGCCCGGTGCGCCCTGGTGCGCCTCCCCCACGGTGAACTCGGCGGCCACTGTGATCCCGTCGGGGGTGGTGGCCTTCAGGTGCAGGCCGGTCAGGTGCTGGTCCCCGCAGCCGAAGCAGCGGCTGTAGTGAGAGCCGAGCGGGGTGCCGGGGGCGGGCGCACCGGGAAGCGGCTGCGGCCGGACCGCTCCCGGCGGAGGGGTTGTCACAGTGGAACGGGTCACGGAGCAGAACGTTACCCCGTGGGCTGCGATGATCCCTCATCCACCGGCTCATCGGGCTCGGGCCGCCCGGGCCGTTCGGACCCAGGCCTGGGCACCGGTCCGGACTGTTCGGACCCAGGCTCGGGCACCGGTCCGGACTGTTCGGACCCAGGCTCGGGCACCGGTCCGGGCCGTTCGGGCACCGGGAGAAGGGCGGGCCGGTCGCCTCTGAGCTCGGGCAGCGCCCGGTAGATCACGGCGGCCACCGGCACCGCCACCGCGGCCCCGGCGATGCCGGCCAGGATGCCTCCCACGGCCAGCACCAGAATGATCGCCAGCGGGTGGAAATTCAGCGCCCGGCCGACGATCATCGGCTGGAGCACGTGGTTCTCCAACTGCTGCTCCACCACCAGGATGCCGAGGAAGATCAGCGCGTAGATCGGGCCCTTGGCGCCGAGGGTGACCAGGGTGGCGACCGCGCCGGCGAAGAAGATGCCGACGAGGGGGATGAAGCTCGCCATGAAGATCAACACCGCCAGCGGCGCCCAGAGTGGCACCCCCATCCCGGCAAGCACGATGCCCATGATCACGCCGTGCACGGCGGCCACCGCCACGGTGCCCTGCACGTAGTGCGAGAGCGTCACCCAGGCGGCCCGCCCGGCCCGGTCGACGCGGGGCGCGGCCCCCCCGAATGCCTGCAGGAACCACGACCAGATCCGGTCACCATCCTTGAGCAGGAAGAACGTGATGAAGAACAGCAGCACGATCGAGGCCAGCACCTCCAGCGCCACCGTGGCGCCGGTGAGAACGGTCTGGGTGATCTGGTTACGCTGCGCGGTGACCTGCTTGGTGACCTCGTCGACCCACGCGGTGATCTGGTTCGGCTGCAGGTGCAGCGGCCCGGTGTAGAGCCAGTTCTCGATGGTCTTCGCGGTCGTCCGCACCTGCTCGACCAGCCGGGGGAACTCGTCGTTGGCCCGCAGCCCGATGAAGGAGCCGATACCCCCCAGCACTGCGAGCGCGATCAGCATGGTGGCCCAGGTGGCGTAGATCGGCCGCATGCCCCGGCTCCGCAGCCACCTCGTGACCGGGAACAGCAGCGCGGTCAGCAGCAGCGCGACGGCCACCGGCAGGACCACGATGTGGAGCATGGCGATGAACTGCGCGAAGTAGAAGACGGCCCAGCCGATGATGATCAGGCACAGGCTCCACGCGGCCACGCGGAGCAATGTGCGAGGGACCAGATGCGTCAGACGTTCCCGATCAGAGAGCACATTGTCAAGACTGTCACGCCGCGCCTGGGAGTGCGCATGGTTATCGGCCGGATGCCAGAAGGAGGGGTCCTGCCGGACCCCTCCTCCGGTGCTTCACGCGGTCCGGATCAGCGCTCCTGCGGCGGCCGGGAGATCACCCTGTCGTCGAGGTAGCAGCTGCAGCTACCGCAGCCTGGAGTCATGCCCTGTCCTCCCCTCACCTGTCGTGTTCCGACCGTACGGCAGGATCGCCCGACCGGGAGGACAGACTTATGTGCGGGTTGGCTTCCCCCACGACTGAAGCCGGGGGGCTCCGATCAGGCGAGGGCGACCTCCACCAGCAAGTCGCCCTCGCCGGGCTGGAGCACGAACTCCTCGATGACGCCCGCCCCGCACAGGTCGTCCTGCGCCTGCCGTACGAGATCGGCCTGGGCGCCGATGACGGTCAGCCGGGAGACCTCGCCGCGCATCGAGAGCCTGGCGTCGGACTTGGCCTTGCGCACCCGGCCGAGGACCGTGGCCACCACCGGGAGCAGCTCCGCCTCCCCGTCACGCCCGGAGGCCGTGGGCCAGGGCACCCGGTGCACCGAACCCTCGCGCCACCAGGACCAGACCTCTTCGGTGACGAACGGCAGAAACGGGGCGAACAGCCGGAGCATGACGTCCAGAGCCTCACGCAGCGCCGCGTGGGCCGAGCGCGCGGCCGCGCCGTCGCCGTAGGCCCTGGCCTTGACCAGCTCCAGGTAGTCGTCGCAGAACTCCCAGAAGAAACGCTCGGTCCGCTCCAGCGCGCGGGTGTAGTCGTAGGCCTCGAACGCCTCGGTGGCCTCGCGGACCACCTGCGACAGCCGGGCCAGCATCGACAGGTCGATCGGCTCGGTGACCTCACCGCCCTCCTCGCCCAGGCCCAGGACGAACCGGGAGGCGTTCAAGATCTTGATCGCCAGGCGGCGGCCGACCTTGATCTGGCCGGTGTCGAACGCGGTGTCGGTGCCCGGGCGGCCGTTGGCCGCCCAGTAGCGGACCGCGTCCGAGCCGTACTGTTCCAGCAGGCCGAGCGGGGTGACCACGTTCCCCACGGACTTGGACATCTTCTTGCGGTCCGGGTCGAGGATCCACCCGGAGATGGCGGCGTTGCGCCAGGGCAGGGTGCCCCGCTCCAGGTGCGCCCGTACCACGGTCGAGAACAGCCAGGTCCGGATGATCTCGTGGGCCTGCGGGCGCAGGTCCATCGGGAAGACCCGCTCGAACAGGTCCTCGTCCTGCTCCCAGCCTCCCGCGATCTGCGGGCTCAGCGAGGAGGTGGCCCAGGTGTCCATGACGTCCGGGTCGCCGGCGAAGCCTCCCGGCTTGCCACGCTGGTCCTCGGTGTAGCCGGGCGGCACGTCGGTGGAGGGGTCCATGGGCAGTGTCGACTCGTCCGGCAGGATCGGCGAGGAGCGGTCGGGCTCGCCCGCGCCGTCCAGCGGATACCACACCGGGATCGGCACGCCGAAGAACCGTTGCCGGGAGATCAGCCAGTCGCCCGCCAGGCCCTCCACCCAGTTGTCGTAGCGGACCTTCATGTGGGGCGGGTGCCAGGACAGCTCCTCACCGCGTGCCAGGAGCGCGTCCCTGAGCCGGCGGTCCCGTCCGCCGTTGCGGATGTACCACTGGCGGGTGGTGACGATCTCCAGGGGCCGATCGCCCTTCTCGTAGAACTTCACCGCGCGCTTCACCGGCCGCGGATCGCCTTCCAGGTCACCGGAACCGCGCAGCAGCTCCACGATCCGCTCACGGGCACCGTGCACGGTCCTGCCCGCCAGCTCGGCGTACGGCTCCGCGGGGACGCCCGCGGGCGCCTCGGGGAGCATCCGGCCGTCCCGGCCGATGACCGCCCGGGTGGGCAGGTCCAGTTCGCGCCACCAGGTGACGTCGGTGATGTCGCCGAAGGTACAGATCATCGCGATGCCGGAGCCCTTGTCCGGCTCCGCCAGGTGGTGGGCCAGCACCGGCACCTCGACACCGAACAGCGGCGTCCTGACCGTGGTGCCGAACAGCGGCTGGTAGCGCTCGTCGTCGGGGTGGGCGACCAGCGCCACGCAGGCGGGCACCAGTTCGGGACGGGTCGTCTCGATCCAGACTCGGTCGCCGAATCCCCTGGCCCGCTGCTCGGCCGAGAGCGTGAATCCGAGCCGGTGGAAGACGCCGGGCCATTCCCGGTCCTCCAGCTCGGCCTGGGCGACGGCCGTACGGAAGGTGACGTCCCACAGCGTGGGCGCCTCCGACACGTAGGCCTCGCCACGGGCCAGGTTGCGCAGGAACGCGCGCTGGGAGGCGGCGCGCGCGCCGCCGTCGATGGTGGCGTAGGTCAGCGACCAGTCCACCGACAGGCCCAGGCGGCGCCACAGCTCCTCGAACGCCTTCTCGTCCTCGATGGTGAGCCGCTCGCACAGCTCGATGAAGTTACGGCGGGAGATCGGTACCTGCCGCGGATCACCCCCGCGACCGCGGGGACGATGCTGTGCGGGCGGCTCGAATTGTGGATCGTAGGGGATGGAGGGATCGCAGCGCACGCCGAAGTGGTTCTGCACCCGGCGCTCGGTGGGCAGGCCGTTGTCGTCCCAGCCCATGGGGTAGAAGACCTCGCGTCCGCGCATGCGCTGGAACCGGGCGATCGTGTCGGTGTGGGTGTAGGAGAAGACATGGCCGACGTGCAGGGATCCGGAGACGGTCGGCGGCGGGGTGTCTATCGAGTAGATCTCGTCCCGTGTGCGCGACCTGTCGAAACGGTAGGTGCCCTCGGCCTCCCAGCGGGCTACCCATACGGCTTCCAGCCCGTCGAGAGTCGGTTTCTCGGGCAGGGGCGCATGGCGCGGTCGCTGTTGTGTCATGCCTCCCTATGGTATGGCTTCACGCGATGTCACGCTGGAGAGGACTAGTGTTCTGGTGCGGAGTAAAAAAGGGAGGACCCATATGGCCCACAAGACCGAGAAACAGGACATGGCCTGGCGGGCCATCGGGGGCATGGCGGGACTGGTCACGGCCTGGGCCACCAAGAAGGTCATCGGGTTCGCCTGGGAGAAGACGACCGGCAGGAAGCCGCCGGAGGACAACGAGTCGCTGGAAATCAGCCTCGGTGAGGCGATCGGCTACGCCGTGGTGATGGGAGTGGGCATGCAGGTCGCGCAGATCGTGGTTGCCCGCACCGCCCGGAAGCGTTACAACGCCTGGAAGGCCCTGAAGAGCTCTGCCGGGGACGCTCCTTCCTGACGGTGGGGCGTGGCCGTGCCGCCGGGAGTCAGGCCTCAAGAGCAGCGAGGAAGCCCTTCGCCCAGCGGTCCACGTCGTAGGTCGCCACCCGCCGGCGCAACGAGCGCATCCGGCGGGACAGATCGTGCGGCGTGGCCCGCATCGCGGTCAGCATCATCCGTTTGAGCCCGTCGATGTCGTAGGGGTTCACCATGAACGCCTGGCGCAGCTCGTCGGCCGCCCCGGCGAACTCGCTGAGCACCAGCGCGCCACGCAGGTCGTTGTGGCAGGCGATGTACTCCTTGGCGACCAGGTTCATCCCGTCGCGCAGCGGGGTCACCACCATCACGTCCGCGGCCAGGTAGAGCGAGGCCAGCTCTTCCCTGCCGTAGGACTGGTGCATGTACTGCACCGGCTGCAGGCCGAATTCGCCCTGCTCGCCGTTTATCCGGCCGACCTGCCGGTCGATCGAGTCGCGCAGCCGCCCGTATTCCTCGACCCGCTCCCGGCTCGGCGGCGCGATCTGCACGAACGCCGCCTCCCCTGCCTTGATCGAGCCTTCGCAGAGCAGTTCCTCGAACGCCTTCAGCCGCTGGGCGATGCCCTTGGTGTAGTCGAGGCGGTCCACGCCGAGCAGCATGCACTCGGGGTCGCCCAGCTCCGCGCGGATCTCCTTGGCCCGCTCGATGATGTGCGGCTCGCGGACCAGGGAGTCCAGCTCGCCGAAGTCCACCGAGATGGGGAACGCCCCGGCCCGGACGACCCGGCCATCCAAGTGGATCTCGTGCTTCTGATGCTGCAGGCCCAGTAGGAGGCGGCAGAGCCGGACGAAGTTGGACGCGCCGCCGGGGCGCTGGAACCCGACGAGGTCGGCGCCCAGGAGGCCCTCCACGATCTCCCTGCGCCAGGGGAGCTGCGAGAACAGCTCCACGGGCGGGAAGGGGATGTGCAGGAAGAAGCCGATCCGCAGGTCGGGGCGGAGTTTGCGCAGCATGGCCGGGACCAGCTGAAGCTGGTAGTCCTGGATCCACACGACCGCGTTCTCCGCGGCCGACTCGGCGGTGGCGCGGGCGAAGCGTTCGTTGACCGTCCGATAGGCCTCCCAGGTGACCCGCGAGTAGACGGGTGGGGCGACCACGTCATGGTAAAGGGGCCAGAGCGTGGCGTTGGAGAAGCCCTCGTAGTAAAGCTCCACCTCCGAGTCCGACAACGGCACGGGAATGAGGTGCATGCCGTCGTGGTCGAAGGGTTCGAGCCGCTCGTCGGGGGCGCCGTGCCAGCCGATCCAGGCGCCTTCCCTGCGCTGGAGGACGGGGGCGATCGCCGTGACCAGGCCTCCGGGGCTACGCCGCCAGGTGCCCTCCTCCGCCCGGTCGACGGGAAGGCGGTTAGCCACGATCAGAAACGGACTGCGGCCCTGCACAGATTCCTCCAGATAGTCGTCTTACCCGTAACGACTACCCAATCTGGGTGTTTCTATGACTTTCCAGGTGGAAGTGCCCTGTTAATCCTCAGGTCTGCCCGGATGAGGCCGGCGAGCTTCCGGGTGGCGATCCGGTTGAGCACCCCACCGGCCACAGCGCCGGTGAGGAAGGGACCGAGCGTGGTCATATTGCGCCCGAGAGTGCGCATCAGCCGGTTGCGCAGCGCGGTCTTGGTGGCGGTGCCCAGGGCGACGGTGACCGTGGCGGGGGACATGGGGTCGACCCCACGCTGCTTGGACCAGGCGGAGACGAAGGCCACGGCGCGCTGGGAGCCGGTGCCGGGCACCGGTATGCCGTAGACCTCGTGAAGCTCGGCGATGAGCTTGACCTCGATCGCGGCGACCACGATGGTCTCGGCCACGAGCTGGGCCGGGGCGGACAGCAGGAGGGGCGGGGCGGCGAACTCGGCCGCCGCGAGTGCTCCGCCGATGGCACCGACCGTCATGGTCGCCTTGGACGCGGTGCGCACCAGGTCGTCGGCCAGCGCCTCGGAGGTGAGATCGTTATGGTGGGCGGAGATGGTGGCGAGGTCCCGGATGGGGATTCGGGGAGCCACGGCCATGAACATGTCGGCCAGCCACCGGCCCCGGCCGATCCTGGAGTCCCTGGCCTTTCTGGCCCCGGCGGCCAGCTCCGTCGTCAGGCGGCCGAGCAGCCGTCGCCGCTCGGCGCCATCCATGTCCTCAGGCTCAGCGAGCCTGCCAACGATCTCAGCCATTTCCTGCTCCGGTGTGCCGGCCGCCCCCTTGGCCATGGAGCCGTCCGGCTGGACACCGGTCTTCTCGTTCTCTGACGGCATTGTCTCGGAACCTCCTCAAGGCTTGTCCTCGGGGCCCTACCCTTCCATCGGAGGGCACACCTCGGACAGGCCATCGGAACGATCGTCAGGCCGCGCACTCCCGACAGATCTGCTGGCCGTTCCTTTCAACGGCGAGCTGACTGCGGTGATGCACCAAGAAGCAACGCGCGCAGGTGAACTCGTCGGCCTGACGAGGAATCACCCGGAGCGAGAGCTCCTCGT
This sequence comes from Streptosporangium sp. NPDC087985, assembly GCF_044741965.1. NCBI lineage: Bacteria > Bacillati > Actinomycetota > Actinomycetes > Streptosporangiales > Streptosporangiaceae > Streptosporangium > Streptosporangium sp. NPDC087985. Next base: position 77,069 of record NZ_JBIUTQ010000003.1, on the reverse strand, counting down.
TGGACAGGTCCGCACCCGGCAGTTCGAGCGACTCGGCGAGATCCGTCTCGTCGATGTCGATGCTGCCCGAGGACTTGTCGGTACGGCGGGCCTGCAGTTCCTGAAGACTGTCCTCGTTGAGGTCGTCATCGGTCTTGCGTGGGCTGTCGTAATCGGTAGCCATCGGTCTGCTCCATCCCCCTCATCTATCTGTCTGCGCCGGCTCGCGCGTGTGTAACGTCCGAGAGGCCCAACTTGTGCCCAATCCGACAGAGAGATTCCTGCTTCGGTACCCTGCCGGAATGGTTGCTGAACCTCCCCACACGTGAGGGACCCGCCGCCAATAGGCATGGTTAGCCAAATATGGCGTAAACCACAGCATTGGCGACATGAACCACCGTGTTCGACGGCACATCCAACCACATGTACGGCGTGAACGAGACGCCCCCCGCCGGATCAACGTGATCGGAGTCTCACCGTCACCACGAGACCTCCGCCGTCCCTGGGGATGGCGGACACATTGCCCCCGTGAGCGCGCACGACCGCACGGACGATGGACAGCCCGAGACCCGCCCCCTTGGCCGATTCGACCCGGTCGGCGTTGAGCCGCCGAAACGGCTCGAACAGGCTGTTCACCTCGTACGCGGGCACGTGCGGCCCCGTGTTGGCCACCTGAACAACCAAGGCCCCCTCCACCATTCCCGTGCGCACCCACAGACGTCCGGATTCGGGGAGGTTGTGCTTTATCGCGTTCTCCACGAGGTTGGCCACGCAGCGCTCCAGCAGGACGGGATCGCCTTCTGTTTCGGCACTCTGGAGTTCGGTGATCATGGTGACCCCGGCCTCCTCGGCACGCGAGGCGAGCTGGTCGACAGCGGTCTCGGCGACGTCCTTCATGTCCACCGGTTTGCGCACACTCAGCTCGCGCTCGCTGCGGGCGAGCAGCAGCAGACCCTCGATAAGCTGCTCGTTACGGGCGTTGACCTCCAGGAGGGTACGGCCCAGCGCCTTGAGATCCGCCGACGCCTCGGGGTCTCCCAGGGCGATCTCCAGGACCGTCCGATTGATCGTCAAAGGGGTCCGGAGCTCGTGTGAGGCGTTGGCCACGAATCTTCGCTGTGTGTCGAACGCCACATTGAGCCTGGTCAACATGGCGTCGAAGGTGTCGGCCAGCTCTTTGAGCTCGTCGTTGGGCCCCTTGAGGTCGATCCGCTCGTGGGCGAGCGTGGTACCGGAGAGCTTGCGGGCCGTCGTGGTCATCTGCTGGATCGGCTTGAGCGCCCGGTCGGCGACGAGGTAGCCGATGATTATCGCCAGGATGCCCACACCCGCCAGCGCCAGCAGCGAGCGGCTGAGCAGGGCGTTACGCGCCCCGTCTATCGCGAGATGCCGGAACCAGATCCACTCCTCCTGGAACTTCTGCTGGTAGGCGATCGGCGCGTCCGTCAGCGTGACAGACGGCCATGCCCCGTTGATGGCCGAATCGATGATCATGTAGATCACGAACAGGAGCAGCATTCCGGCGATGAAGAACAGCACGCCGTAGGTGATGGTGAGCCGCCACCGGATGCTGACCCGGTCGAGGGTCGCCTTCACCCGGTCGAGGACCGTGAACTGCACCGGAGGGGCGACCATCGGAGGTGGGCCATCCCATACCGGCGGCCCGGTCGGCGGAGGCTGGGCCGCCCCCGGCGGGGAGGCGAAAACGGGCCTCTCGCCCTTCCTGGCCTCCCTGTCGGAGCGCGGGCTGGTCATGGGGTGGGTGGGCACGGACCCGCGCGACTCACCCGCCGGAACGGCGCCGCGCCGTTCCTCTCCCCCGTTCTCTGGAACACTCACAACTTGTATCCGACCCCGGGCACTGTCTCGATCACCTGAGGCTCGCCCAGCTTCTTCCTCAGGGTCATCATGGTGACGCGCACCACGTTGGTGAACGGGTCGATGTTCTCGTCCCATGCCTTGTCCAGCAGGTCCTCCTGGCTGACGACGGCGCCCTCGGCCCGCATCAGCTCCTCAAGGACCGCGAACTCCTTCTTGGTGAGCGCGATCTCCTGGCCGTCCCTGGTGACCAGCCGCTTGCCCGGGTCGAGGCGGACCCCGGCCCGCTCCAGCACCGGCGGCAGCGCCGGGGCCGAGCGGCGCCCGAGCGCCCGTACCCTCGCGACAAGCTCGATGAACACGAAGGGCTTGGCCAGGTAGTCGTCGGCACCCAGCCCCAGCCCCTCCACCTTGTCGTCGACGTCACCGGACGCGGTCAACATCAGGATCCGCGACGCGGTCCGGTCGGCCACCAGGCGGCGGCAGACCTCGTCCCCGTGGACCTTGGGCAGGTCACGGTCCAGGACGATCACGTCGTAGTCGATGTAGCCGGTCCGTTCCAGCGCGCTGGCACCGTCGTAGGCCACGTCCACAGCCATGGCCTCACGCCGGAGCCCGGTCGCGATCGCATCGGCGAGCACCCGCTCGTCCTCAACCACAAGCACCCGCACGGCCTCTGATACCTCCTGTGGAATATGGAAAGATCCGCTGAACGGCTAATCATTGTCGGCACACTCCCCGTAAGCCGGCGGTAAGGCCGGTGTCACGATCGCCACAGTCCGTGATGTGCGACACATACAGGTTTAGCCGATAGGCGTTCCTGGGTACAGCCGGTCCCAGCCCCAGTCAGCCATACCTTCAGTCCCCGTTAGAAAGAAGGTGAGATGGGCGAGTTCACCACCACGATCGAACACCGCCTCGACCAGGCATACAAGAACCTGCAGGAGGCCAGGTCCAGCGGCGATGACTACCTCGCCGACACCTTCACCGCCGAGATCGAGGATCTCCGCCGTCTGGCCACAGACAACGGCGTCCCCATCTAGCGTCGATGTGAAAGAGCCCCCCGGTGACCCACCGGGGGGCTTTTCATGTGTCAGGCGTGATGACGCCCCAGGCCCGCGATGCGGGCGTGCCACTCTTCAGCTGTCGCGCCTCAGCTCTTCAGCTGCTGCGCCTCAGGCGTCGCGCTCCGGGTTCAACGGCACCAGAAGCTCGTGCAACTCCTCGAACAGGCCCGGCGCCGCGCAGAGCGTGAACTCCGGGTTGGGCGGCCTGCCGTTCAGGCCGCCGATCCTGGCCCCGGCCTCGGTGGCGACGAGACCACCTGCCGCGTAGTCCCAGGGCTGCGGGCCCCGCTCGTAGTAGCCGTCCACCCGGCCGGCCGCCACCGAACACAGGTCCGCCGCCGCCGAACCGGCCCGGCGGATGTCACGCACGCGCGGCACCACGTGGGTGAGCACCTCCGCCTGGACCTTCCGCCGCCCGACCTCGTAGCCGAACCCGGTGGCGATCAGTGCCCGGTTCAGCGGCACGCCGGTGTTGCAGCGCAGCCGCTCCCCGGCCAGCCACGCGCCCTCGCCCCTGGCCGCGGTGAAGACCTCGCCGCGGGGCACCACGTTGACCACGCCCGCGACCACCTCGCCGTCGACTTCGACCGCGATGCTGACCGCCCAGTCGGGCAGGCCGTACAGGAAGTTGACCGTCCCGTCGATCGGGTCCACGATCCAGCGGATCCGGCCGCCGCCGGTCGAGCCACCCTCCTCACCGAGGATCGCGTCGTCCGGTCTGACCGCCTTGATCCTGGCGCGGATCAGCTCCTCCGACGCCTTGTCCAGCGCGGTCACCACGTCGGTGGGGCTGGACTTGGTGGCCAGCACCTCGGGCCGGGCCGGCCGTTTGGCCAGGAGCATCTCCCCGGCCTCCCGGGCGATCTCCTCAGCCAGCCGGGCGAAGGTCCCCGCACTCTCCGCTGTCACGGTCCCCCTTCCCTTTCTCATCGTTTCACAGGTCGCTCCGGTGGCCCTGCCGGGTTCACTGGAAAGGTGTCCGGCCCGGCTCAGGAGAGCGACTCCGGCCGCTTCCACTCCCGCCCGAGAACGTGCTGGGCCAGGAAGGCCAGAACCGTCTCGTACCAGACGACGACGTTGCCCGGCTTGAGCACCCAGTGGTTCTCGTCCGGGAAGTACAGGAACTTCGACTCCACGCCCGAACGCTGCAGGTCCCACCAGAGACGCAGCCCCTCGCCGATCGGCACCCGGTAGTCCTTGTCCCCGTGGATGACCAGCATCGGCGTGGAGATCTCCGACAGTGACAGGTGCGGGGAGAGCGTGCTGTACAGCTCGCCGCCGACCGGGCCGAACTCGCGCTGCCAGTACATCGGCGCGTCGGTGGTGCCGGCGAACTGGTCCATGTGCCAGAGCGAGGCGTGGGTGACGATCGCCTTGAACCGGTCGGTGTGCCCGGCGATCCAGTTGGCCATGTAGCCGCCGAACGAGCCGCCCATGGCCGCGGTCCTGGTGGCGTCGACCTCGGGCAGCTCCAGCGCGGCATCGGTGATCGACATCAGGTCGGCGTGGGTGCGCGGGCCCCAGTCGGCCCATCCCCGCCGGATCATCTCTGGCCCGTAACCGGTGGACAGGCACGGGTCGGGCATCAGTACGGCGTAGCCCTGCTGGGCCATGATCCACGGGTTCCACCGCCAGGACCAGTCGTTCCAGCTCGACAGCGGGCCGCCGTGGATCCAGAGCAGGAACGGCGCCGGGTTCTCCGCCGAGGCCCCCTCGGGCAGCACCAGCCAGCCCCGGACCGTCACGCCGTCGTCGGTGGTCGCGGTGACCTCGGTCAGGGTGCCGGGCAGCTCCAGCTCGGGCGCCGGAGAGGCCAGCGCCTCGACCGTGCCATCGCCGGTGACTCGGACCGGTCCCGCGGGGCTGTCGACGGCGCTGCGCAGCGCGTAGACGGTGCCGCCGGGCGCGACGTTGAGCGAGAGGTAGGCGGCGTCGTCGGGGGTGAGCCGTACCGGCTCGGAGCCGTCAGCCGGGACCTGGAAGATCGGACGGCGTCCGTGGTGGTCGGCGACCACGTACAGCGACCGCGAGTCGGGCGCCCAGGCGATGTCCGCCGGCCACAGCTCGCCGCCGGCGGCGTGCCCCTCGCCGGTGGTCAGGTCCACGATCCACAGGGTGGGCTCGGGGATGCTGTCGACGGTGGCCTGGTTGCCGCGCACGCACGCGACCAGGCGCCCGTCGGGAGAGATCTTCACCGGGCCGTCGAAGTCGTAGCCGTCCTGCTCGGCCAGGACCCGCTGGGCTCCGGCATCGGCCGTCTCGATCGCCACCAGCCGGTAGCGGAGGTCACCGGCCGGCAACGGCACCGCCCAGGTCGTCACGACCGTCCCCCCGTCGGGGGTCACGTCGTAGGAGGCCTCGGTCAGCGCCTTGCCCGGCTGCGGGGTGAGGTCCCTGACCTCGGTCAGCCGGTCGTCGCCGAGGGTCCCGGCGAACAGCCGGGGCTCACCGGGGCCGAGGTCGTGGTCCCAGTAGCGCACCAGGGAGCTCTCGTGCAGGATCGCGCTGATCCCGCCCTCCTTGCGGGCCTTGCGCCGCTCGTTCTCGGTGGCCTCGTCACCGGGCAGGACGTCGGAGCCGAAGACCACGCTCCGGCCGCCGGTCGCGAACCCCGCCACGCCACCCGGCCTGGAGGCGATCTGCCTGGCCTCGCCGCCGGCCGCGGGCAGCAGCCAGAGCGCCGGGACCTCCTCGTCGGCGTCCTTGACGGTCGGATCAGGCCGTCGCGAGCCGAAGAGCAGGTCGCCCTCGGCGGTGAACTCCGCCCCGGCCTCACCCTTGACGGAGCGGGTCAGCCGGTACGGCCGGCCTCCGTCGAGAGGGATCTCCCACAGGGAGGTTCCGTAGGACTTGCCGTCGGGGTTCAGCGCCTGCACCACGCTGACCAGACGGGTTCCGTCAGGGGAGAGACGCAGGGACGCCACTCGCGGCAGGCCGACATAGTCACGAATGTCGTTGAAAGGGGTCATGATCCGAACCTACATCGGACATCGTCGCCAGTCTCATGTCCAATCGGAAGCCTCCAGCGAAAATCATCTGTGCCTTGCTCGGAGACGTCCCGGCATGCGGTTTGATGAATGCCATGGGGACTTACGACGCGTTGCTCGTCGTCTCGTTCGGGGGGCCGGAGAAGCCTGACGACGTGATGCCGTTTCTGGAGAACGTCGTGCGGGGCCGGGAGATCCCGCGTGAGCGGCTGCTGGAGGTCGAGGCGCACTACCAGCGCTTCGGCGGGATGAGCCCGATCAACCAGCAGTGCCGTGACCTGATCGCGGCGGTCCGGCCGACCGTCGACCTGCCGGTCTACTGGGGGAACCGCAACTGGCACCCCTACCTGGAGGACACGCTCCGCCAGATGGCCGCCGACGGAGTGCGCAGAGCGGCGGCCTTCGTCACCGCCGCCTACAGCTCCTACTCGGCCTGCCGGCAGTACATCGACGACATCGTGCTGGCCAGAGTCGCGGTGGAGGGTGCCCCGGAGGTCGTCAAACTCCGGCACTACTTCGACCACCCCGGCTTCGTCGCGGCCATGGTGGACCACACCCGCCAGGCCCTGGCGGAACTACCGGCCGAGCACAGGGACGCCGCGCGCCTGGTCTTCACCGCGCACAGCATCCCGGTCTCGATGGCCGACACCGCCGGGCCGCGCGGCGGAGCGTACGAGGCGCAGCTGCGCCGGGCGGCCTCGCTGGTCACCGCCGAGCTGGGCGGCGACCGGCGGTGGGACCTGGTCTGGCAGAGCCGCAGCGGCGCCCCGCACATCCCCTGGCTGGAGCCCGACGTCTGCGACCACCTGCGGGAGATCGACGCCTCCGCGGTGGTGCTGGTGCCGATCGGATTCGTCTCCGACCACATGGAGGTCGTCTACGACCTCGACGTGGAGGCCGCGGAGGTGGCCAGGGAGATCGGCCTGCCGCTGGCCAGGGCCGCCACCGCGGGCACCCACCCCCGGTTCGTCTCGATGATCGGCGAGTTGCTGGCCGAACCGGAGCCGGTCGCCTGCGAGGCCACCTGCTGCCCCGCCCCTCCCCGCCGCCCGGCCCGGCCGTCAGGGGCGAGCCGTCACGGGTAGGCCCGGGCGTAGGCCTGGGCGATGGACATGACCTTGCTGACATACGACCAGGAGTGGTTGTAGAACCAGATGGCCTTCTCCAGCTTCTTGCCGCCCTGCCCCGCACCGTTGGCGCACAGGTAGGTGGCCGCCGAGGGGACGGCGTCGTACGGGCTCCAGATGTCAGCGACGCCATCACCGTCTCCGTCCACGCCATAGGCCTTCCAGGTGGCGGGCATGAACTGCATCGGCCCCTGGGCGCCCGCCGAGGACGGCCCGTTGTTCCGCCCGTGCGAGCTCTCCACCTGGCCGATCGCGGCCAGCACCGTCCAGGACAGGCCCGGGCAGGCCACCGCGGACCTGCGGTACAGCTCCAGGTAGCTGCCGGGCCGCCCGACCGCCACCTGCCGAACCGCACGCGTCTCCTTACCGGTGACGGTCCCGTCGGTGGCCGGATTCCCGGTGGCGGCCTCGTTGACGGTCGGCTTCTTCACGGCGGCGCCAGCCGTACGGCCCGCGCCCACCGTGACCACCTGGGCGCCCGAGCTCAGCAGCTTGCGTACCCGGGCGTTCAGGGCCGCCACGGCCTTCTCCGGCCCGTTCACCAGCAGCGCCACGCCCGGCCGCAGCCCGAGCCGCCGCCCGGTCTCCGTGCTCACCAGGCCGTCCACGCCGGGCAGGCCGAACGAGGCGGAGGCCGCGACCCGGAGCCGGGGGCCGCCGTCGACCTGGTAGTCCGAGCCGAGGACCAGCCCGAAGCGGCGCACCGCCGAACTATCGGCGACGAACCCCCCGTCGGCCAGCGCGCTCCAGACACCGGGCTGCTCGGCCACGGCCTTCGGCGCCCAGGCGCGGAACCGGGCCGGATCGACCGCGAGCAGGTTGAGCCCGACCCCGGACACCCTGACCGAACCTCCGTCGAAGGAGTCGATCTTCTCCACATATTTGAGCCGGGAGATGTCCTCCTTGGTCTGCTCGGGCAGCGTCGCCTGGGCGACGACCAGCAGCCGGGGCGGGGTGAGGGTGATCTCGGGGCCGCCGGTGTTCAGGGGCGCCGGGGCCGGTCCGGCAGCCGGAGGGCCGGACCTCGGGGTGAGCGCGGCCAGGTCCCGGACGTCAGCCTCGGCGGCGGCCGTGAGGGAGCCGGTGGGGCGGGTGGCGACGAACACCGCGCCGACGACGAGCGCGAGCGCGGCCACGACGACAAGGATCGTGACAAAAGCCCACAACCGGGGAAGAGGCGACACCGCGCTCACGTTAGCTCCAACAGGTCACGGTGTGTGCCGTTGCCGGGAAAACAGCTTGCCGAGCAGCAGTTTGATACGAAATCGTCGGTACGATCTGCACCTGGAACGCGCGAGGGGGGGACTGCCGGTGGTCGGGCCGTACCGGGGGCTGTTCAGCATGCCCGGCGTCAAGGCTTTCGTCATCGCCGGATTCATCGGACGGATGCCGATGTCGATGCTCGGCATCGGCATCATCCTGCTCATCGAGACCCTTACCGGCTCCTACGCCATGGCAGGCGCGGTCGCGGCCACCGTCAACATTTCCTACGCCGTCGCCGCTCCCCTGACGGGGCGTCTGGTGGACAGGTTCGGCCAGGCCAGGGTAATCGTCCCGCTCACCCTGACGCAGGGCGCCGCGCTGACGGGCCTGATGCTCTGCGCGGAGTTCCGGGCGCCCGTGTGGGCCCTGTTCGCCACCGGCGTCGCGACCGGCGCGAGCGCGGTGTCGCTCGGCTCGCTCGTGCGGGCCCGCTGGTCACATCTGCTGGCCGGATCGGCCAAGCTACACGCGGCGTTCTCCTTCGAGTCGGTCGCCGACGAGGTCGTCTTCGTCGCCGGGCCCGCGCTGGTCACCGCTCTGGCCACCATGGTCAACCCCTACGCCGGCCTGATCGTCGCCCTGGTCTGCACGGTCTCGGGCACCCTCGCCTTCGCGATGCAACGCGGAACCGAACCACCGGTCCGCCGGAGTGACAGGCACTCCGGCAGCCCGATCACCATCCCCGGCGTCGCCCTGCTGTCGTGCGTCTTCCTGGCGATGGGTGCGGTCTTCGGCTCGCTGGATCTGATCACGGTGGCATTCGCCGACGAGCACGGCACCAAGGCCGCCGCCGGGCTGCTGCTCGCCGCCGTCGCGAGCGGGAGCCTGGTCTCCGGTCTCTGGTACGGCGCGCGACAGTGGAAGATCTCGCTGCGCAGCCGGTTCGTCCGCGCCCTCGGGGTGTTCGCGGCCGGGCTGATCCCGATCACCCTGATCGGCGACGTCAGGGTGATGGCCCCGGCGCTGTTCCTCGCCGGGCTGGCCATCTCCCCGACGATCATCACCGGTTACACGCTGATCGAGCGGCTGGTCCCGGCCCACCTGCTCAACGAGGGCATGTCATGGGTCTCCACCGCGATCGGGTTCGGCGTGGCGCTCGGCGCCTGGGCGGGCGGCCGCCTCACCGACACGTTCGGCGCCTCCAACGCCTACGGGTTCTCCGTCGCCTGCGCCATGATCGCCGTGGTCATCGGTGTCGGTGGTTCCGCCTGGCTGCGGACCCCTGTTCTCCAGCAACAATCATGAGTATCGTTCACACTCGCGGACGGAGCGAGGGTGAGTATGAGCGAGGTCTTCCGCAACTGGGCCGGGAACCAGTCCGCCACTCCGGCGGAGGTCCGCACGCCCTCCTCGACGGAGGAGGTGGCGCGGGCCGTACGGGATGTCGGCGCCTCGGGACGCCGGGTGCGCATGGTCGGCACCGGGCACTCCTTCACCGGGATCGCGCTGACCGACGGCCTGCTGCTGCGGCCGGACGCGCTGACGGGGATCCTCGAAACGGGTGACGGCTGGGTGACGGCGGCGGCCGGGACACCCCTCGACGTGCTCAACGAGGAACTCGGCCGGATGGGTCTGGCCCTGGCGAACATGGGCGACATCGCCACCCAGACGCTGGCCGGAGCCATCCAGACCGGCACCCACGGCACCGGAGGAAAGGTCGGCGGACTGGCCGACCAGGTGATCGGGCTGGAGCTGGTGCTCGCCGACGGCGAAGTCGTCACGGTGTCCGGTGACGGCACGGGGAACATCCGCGAGGGGGTGAGTGAGCGGGACCTGTTCGACGCGGCCCGCGTCGGCCTGGGCGCCCTCGGCGTGGTGACCGCCGTGACCCTCCGGGTGGAGCCGGCGTTCCTGCTGCGCAGCACCCGGCAGCCCATGACGCTGAGCGGGATCCTCGACTCGCTCGACGAGCTCACCGCCGGCAACGAGCACCTGGACTTCTTCTGGCTGCCGCACACCGACACCTGCCTGACCAAGCGGAACAACCGGAGCGCCGGACCGGCCGACCCCCCGAGCCCGTTCCGGCACTGGCTGGACAACAGGTTTCTGGAGAACACCCTTTTCGGCGCGGTGTGCGAGGTCGGCCGACGATTCCCGGGCGCCATCCCCCGGCTCAGTTCGATCTCCGCGGCGGCGCTGTCGACCTCCACCCACACCGACACCTCCTACAAGATCTTCACGACCGTGCGGGACGTGCGGTTCCTGGAGATGGAGTACGCCGTCCCGCGCGAGCACCTCGGCCAGGCCCTCCGCGAGACCCGCGACCTCGTGGAACGGCGGGGCTGGAAGATCAGCTTCCCAGTCGAGGTGCGGGTCACCCCGGCGAGCGGCGCGTGGCTGTCCACCGCCTACGGCAGGGACTCGGCCTACGTCGCCTGCCACACCTACCGGCCGACGCCGAACCCGGCCTACTTCGAGGGCGTCGAGGAGATCATGACCAGACTGGGCGGGCGCCCGCACTGGGGCAAGCTCCACACCCGCGACGCGGCCTACCTGGCCACGGTCTATCCCCGGTTCGCCGACTTCCAGGCACTGCGGGACCGGCTGGACCCGCGGCGGATGTTCGCCAACGACTATCTGGACACCGTCCTGGGCTGACCCGCCCTCCGGTCTTCACCGCTTCCCTGAATCGGCTCCTGGTCACAAGGTTCCGGTAAAGGGGTGAGCAAAGCCTCCCACGGAGAAAGACACGTCGGCGTGTCTGCCGTTGCTGTGACGTGCGCGGCAGGCAGATTCGCAGACGCCCCGCGCCGCTCAACCCCGAGGGAGTCCGCCGGAGATGACCTTCTCCCGCCGTTCAGACCCGCCGCCACTCCGCCCGGAGACCGGCAGGCCGATCTCATCGCCGTCTTTCGGCTCTTGGCCCAAGTCCACAACGGCGCCCGGAGTTATTCGGGAGAATCCGTCGAGGACCCTGAACGTGCTGCTCCATACCGGTGCCCGATAACAGATGAATGGAGCAAATGTGACCGGCGTCACATCGCTGCGAGCCCCATCCAGGAAGGCGATGTTCGGACATGCCGGGTACGGTGCTGGCAGGCAACCGGCACACGCGAGAGACTCAAGGGTCCGGGGGAAGATTGAGCACGACGACGAAGGGACTCGCATGCAGGAGCTCCGACTCGTCGCGGTGAGTGAGGACGGGACCTATCTCGTGCTGGCGACAGCCGGCCGGGGGACCCGGTTCACGCTGCCCGTCGACGACCGGCTCCGTGCTGCCGTCCGCGGCAACTTCTCCCGTCTCGGCCAGTACGAGATCGAAGTGGAGAGTCCGTTGCGCCCCAAGGAGATCCAGGCCCGGATCCGTGCCGGCGAGACCGCGGAGGAGATCGCCGCCACGGCGGGCATCCCGGTCGAGCGGGTGCGGTGGTTCGAGGGCCCCGTGCTCCAGGAACGTGAGTACATGGCTCAGCAGGCGCAGCGCTGCGCCGTGCGGCTGCCGGGCGACTCCGCTCCCGGTCCCACCCTCGGCGACCTGGTCGCCGAGCGGCTGACCCGTCGCGGCGTGCCCGCCGACGAGATCGACTGGGATTCCGCCAAACGGGACGACAACCTGTGGCGGATCAAGCTCGGTTTCGTCTGGAACGGTCACAGCCGCAACGCCGAGTGGATCTTCGATCCGCGCCGGCGCCACATCACGCCCCACGACGATGAGGCCATGCGCCTGTCCGCCGGCGAATACGTCGAGCCGGTCGAGGACTCCATCGTCACGCCCTTCGTGCCGCGCGTGACCAAGCTCGCTCCGGTGCCGCCGCTGGTGTCCGAGCCGCTGAACCAGCCGCCGGTGTCGTTCCCCTCGGTGGTACGCAGCGAGCCGCCACCCCCGGCGGCCCCGCCCAAGCCCGCCTACGCCCAGCCCGAGCCCCCGGCGGCCTACGCCCGGCCCGAAGCTCCGGCCGCCTACGAGCAGCCGCCGATGCCGCCGCTCCCACCTGGATACGAGCCGCCGAGGTCCTCGGTGCCGCCGCTGCGCGCCCCGGACCAGCCCGGATATGGGCCGGTCAGGACACCCGAGCCGGTCAGGACACCCGAGCCCGCACCCGCCGCCGTCATCGCGTGGGAGCCGGTCAGCGCACCCGAGCCCGCACCCGTCACCGCGGAGGAACCGGCCGAAGCCGTCATCACCGGCCCCGCACCCGGACCCGCCGCACCCGGACCCGTCACCGCGGAGGAGCCGGCCGAAGCCGTCATCACCGAATCCGGACCCACCGCCGTCACCCAGGTCGCCGAGACTCCAGAGGCACCCGAGACCGCTCCCGCCGCCGAGGCCACGCCTGAGCCGACCGGACCCGAGCCCGTCCGGGAGCAGCCACCCGCTTCCGGGCCGGAGTCCACACGCGAGGTACAGGAGCCCCCCGCCCCCGGACCCGTGGTCGAGGCGGCACCGGCCCAGGATGCCTCGATAGCCGTGCCCGCGGCACGTGTCAGCGGGGACGAGCGGGCTCCCGCGGCCGAACCGGTCAAGGAGAGCACGCGGCAGGCGGACACGGCGGCGGTACGGAAGGCGGACGTCGACAAGCCTCCGGCGGAGAAACCCGCGGAGCCGCCGAAACCGGCACCGGCACGGCCCGCGAAGAAGGCCCGGGGACGGCGCGCCTCGGTGCCGACCTGGGATGAGATCATGTTCGGCGCTCGCCGCCAGGACTGACCGCACACCCCGGCGGAGCGGGGGCGACCGGGAGACACCGGTCGCCCCCGCTCCGCCGTACAGAGCCGGAGATCAGGGCCGTCCGGCGGAGTGGGGCGCGACGAACGGGGCCAGCCAGCCGGGGGTCACCTCGGCGGCGAAGGCCACCCCCTCGGCCTCGCCGACGTCGATCGCCTCGTAACCGCCGGTGCCCGCGCCCACCCCGACGACCACGGTCAGCAGACCGGCACGCCGCTGGAACCAGGTCTGTCTCAGAGTCCAGCCGACCACGGCCCGCTCCTCCACCACGGCCTGAGAGCGGCGCAGCGATCCCGACCGGACCGACAGTCGGGCCCCGTCGTAGGTGTGGCCGAGAGACCGGTAGCGGTCCAGGCCGAGCGGGACGCCCAGCACCGCGAGGAGCAGAGCCGGCACCGCGAGCCCCCACCAGAGCGGTGACCAGGCCGTGGCCGCCGCCACGGCGCAGACGGTGGTCACCAGCCACGGGAAGACCGCCCGGAACAGCCGGCGCCTGCGCGCTGCCATCGGGTGCGCGCGCAGCCCGGTGGCGATCGGGCCGATCGCCTCACCCACCACGTCGAGCACGATGGCGCGGGGCGCCACGGGCATCAGCTGGCCCCGGGTCTCGGAGTCGCCAAGACCCGTCACGATCGCCCACGCGCGGGCGAACCCCGCACCGCGCTCGGCCGGCCCTTCGACCAGTTCGAACCCGCGCACCCTGCGACGCTCCAGCGACACGCTCCGGCGCGTGATCAGACCCCGCTCCGCGACAAGGTAGCCCTCCCTGCCACGCAGGGTGAAGTCCCAGTTGAACACGGCATACATGATCATTCCGACGACCGGCATGGCGAGCACCAGCAGCACCAGTGCGACGACGAGGAGGGCCGGGTGCCCCCAGAGCCACTCCCCCGCGCTCACCACGGTCCGTCTGTCGGCACCGAACTCCGAGCCCCACTGGAACAGCAGGCCCACGGCACCGGCCACCAGCGCGAACGGGGTCAGCAGGTAGGCCCCCGACAGGGGGCCGTAGGCAAGCCACCTGCGCGGCGCCACGGAGAACACCCGCTCAGGGGTCGTCTCGCCGATCTCGTGGCGGACCACCGGAGGAGCCGCGGTTCCCGCCGGCGCGCCGGAGGCGGCGGGCGGATCGGCGGACGGGCCGCCCACCGGCACCGTGGGACCCGGCGCACCTGCCGCCTCCTGCGCCTGGGCGCGCCGGGCTGTCCGGGCCCGGGCATGCCAGAGCAGCACGGCCTTGAGCCGTTCCGCCTCCTCGACGGTCACCCCGTCGAGCTCGCCCTCCTGCTTGTCGCCGGCCGCCCCGGTGTCGATCCTGAGCACGGCGATGCCGAGCACCCGGTGCAGAGGCGGGTTGTTGACGTCGACGCCGCGGATACGCTCCAGCGGAATCGTCCGCACCGACCTGCTGACCAGCGCTCTGGTGAGCTCCAGCCTGTCGCCGACGATCTTGTAGGTGAAGGTGGCCCAGCGGATCGCGGAGTAGAGGACCGAGCCGACCAGACCGAAGGCCGCCCACCCGAACGAACTCGGCGAGAACCCACCGAGGAACAGAACACCGGCCAGCGGGAGCAGGAGCGAGGGCATCATCCGGATCGGATCCGTCAGCAGCACTTTGGGGCTGAGCCGCAACGCCGGGCTGAATGGCGGCGGCCCATACCCCTGACCGTCGGGCACGGCCTGGGAGGGTTCGGTCACGTCGCGTCGTCCCTCAGCTCTTCGGCCCGCCAGGCGAGCTCCTCGGCCAGGGCCGCGGCGACCCCGTAATCGAGACCCTTGATCGTGGACGATCCCGCGTGAGAGGCGGTGCGGATCTCGACCGTGGCCAGCCCCAGCGCCCGCTCCAGCGTGCCCTGCGCCTTGTCCACCGTCTGGATCCGGCTGACCGGGACGAACGTCCACTGCCTGTCGATCCATCCGGAACGCGCGTAGACGACGTCGCCGCTGAGCTCCCACCGATGTACGGCGTAGCGCCAGAACGGCTCAACGATCGCGGCCGGCACGGTGAGCACCCCCACGAGGACCGGCAGCCACCAGATGTGGTCCACCGCCCAGACGGGCAGCCAGGGCCACCGGTCGCCGTCGATCCACCGGGCCAGGGAGAAGGAGCCGCCGACCAGGATGACCGACCAGAACGCCCCTTCCAGCAGCCACAGCATGACCGCCCTGCGGGACACCGGATTGGCGGGGGGACGCAGCGGGACGTGATCCCGGCGAGGGGACCGCCCGCCGCGCTCGCTCACGCGAGCCGCCACCGCGGTCCCGTCCGTGACCTCGCTGCGCTCCTCGGCTTGATCGCTCACATTGTCAGCCTAAGGGGTCATGTCCGGGCGGGCGGACCCTCATGTCAGCCATCTGTCAGCGGACCCTCCGCCGTGTCAGCCGCCGATCAGGAAAATGTCGGTGGGCCGGTGCACTCTGTTGACGGAATCACTAAGGAGAGGCACTGATCATGCGATATGCCATCCAGGCAGAGGGTCTGGTGAAGCGTTACGGGGAGACCCACGCGCTCGACGGGGTCGATCTCGCCGTGCCTCAGGGGCGCCTGCTCGGCGTGCTGGGTCCGAACGGGGCGGGCAAGACCACCGCCGTACGGATCCTGGCGACGCTGCTCCGCCCCGACGAGGGCACGGCGTCGGTCGGCGGGTTCGACGTGACCGGCCAAGCCCACCAGGTGCGGTCGCTGATCGGCCTCACGGGGCAGTACGCCGGAGTCGACGAGATGCTCACCGGGGTGGAGAACCTGGTGATGATCGGCCGTCTCCTCGGCCTGCCGAGAGCCGAGGCCAGAGCGCGGGCGGCCGAGCTGCTGGAACGGTTCGCCCTCTCGGACGCCGGCGGCCGGGCGGCCAAGACATATTCGGGCGGTATGCGCCGCCGCCTGGACCTGGCGGCGAGCCTGGTCGGGCGGCCACAGGTGCTGTTCCTCGACGAGCCGACCACCGGTCTCGACCCGCGGAGCCGCACCGAGCTGTGGGGCGTCGTGCGCGGCCTGATGGCCGACGGGGTGACGGTCCTGCTCACCACCCAATATCTGGAGGAGGCCGACCAACTCGCCGACGACATCGTGGTGTTCGACCACGGCAGGGTAATCGCCTCGGGCACCTCCGACGAGCTGAAGGCGACCACGGGGGCGCAGGTCCTGGAGGTCCGGCCGCTCCAGGCGGACCACCTCGACCTGGTCGCCCGGGTCGTCACCGACATCACCGGCGAGACCCCCGATCTGACCGGCGGGAAGGCCGTGGCATCCGTGCACGACCCCGCGGTCGTGGCCGCCGTCGTGCGACGGCTCGACGACCTCGGCGTCGTCGCGACCGAGCTGGCGCTGCGCAAGTCCAGCCTCGACGAGGTGTTCCTGGCCATCACCGGCCACCGGGCCGAGGACGAGTCCACCGCGGAGAAGGAAGAGGCGTTCGCATGACGACGATGACAACGGCGATGCCGGTCGTCGCCCGGCGCGTCAGCCCCCTGGCCACGCTGAAGCAGACGATGACCCTGGCCTGGCGCAGCCTGGTCCAGATCAAGCACAACCCGTGGGAGCTCCTCGACCTGAGCATCCAGCCCATCATGTTCCTGCTGCTGTTCACCTACGTGTTCGGCGGCGCGATCTCCGGGTCGACGGGCGAATATCTGCAGTTCGCGCTGCCGGGCCTCCTCGTGCAGAACGCCCTGTTCTACACGCTGTCCACGGCGATCGGCCTGAACACCGACATCACCAAGGGAGTCTTCGACCGGCTCCGGAGCCTGCCCATCGCCCGGACCGCACCGCTGTCGGGGCGGATCATCGCCGACACCGTCAAGCAGGTGTGGGCGTTCGTCCTGCTCGTCGGCTTCGGCATGGTCCTGGGTTTCCGGGTGGAGACCAGCGTGCTCGGCGTGCTGGGCGCGCTGGCGCTGCTGGTGGTGGTCGCCCTGGCCATGTCCTGGATGTCCGTGCTGATCGGGCTCAAGGCATCCAGCCCGGAGAAGGTGCAGATGATCGCCTTTTCGACGATGATGCCGCTGACGTTCACCAGCAGCGCGCTGGTGGATCCGGCCACCTTCCCCGGCTGGCTGAAGACCTGGTCCGACCTCAATCCCGTCAGCCATCTGGCCAACGCCATCCGCGGGCTGCTGGTCGGTGGTGAGGTGTCCGGGTCCGCGCTCATCTCGTTGCTCTGGGCGGCCGGGTTCACCGTGGTCTTCGCCCCGCTGGCGATCCGCGCCTTCCGCGGCCGCGTCTGACCTGTCCGGCCACGGCGCGGCCGGATCCGGCCGTGGAGGAGGCCCTACCGGGAACCGAACGGGGAGTGGGGGTCTCCTCCCCCGCCCGCGACGGCGATGATCTCCTCGCGGGACAGGAGACGGCCGCGCTCGTAACACCGGGAGTATTCCTCCCGGCCGAGCGCGGCCATCGTGCGCTCGGTGATCCGCACGTGGTCGAAGTCGACCACCGCGTCGATGCCCCGGACCGTCGCGGCACCCCCGAGGAGCAGGGCCGCCGTGGCCGGGGCGCCCTCCGACAGCACCAGCCCCGCGGAGCCGATCAGCACGAGGCCGAGCACGGCCACCTCCGCCGACTCCGCCGCCTGCTCCAGCGCGGCGCCGAGCAGCCGTCGGCTGCGGACAAGATCACCCTCCTGCTCTGCCAGCAGGCCCAGCGCCACGTTGACCGAGGCGCGGATCGGCAGCGGAATGCTGGGCGTCTCCTCGACCACCCGCATGGCCTCGGCATAGTAGTGCCTGGCCTCGTTGAGCCTGCCGTCCTCGCGGGCGAAGTCTCCCCGGGCGCTGAGCAGGCTCAGCACGGCGATCCTGTCCCCGTTCCCGATGGCCCTGTTGAGGGTGTCCTCCAAGATCTCCTCCGCCGCCACCCGGTCCCCCGCGAGGTAGAGCCCGAGCGCCAGGCGGGCGCGCATGTAGGCGACCTCGTCGACCGCACCGATCTCCTCCATCAGGGCGATGGCCTCGCGGAGCGTCTCCAGCGCCCGTACGGGCTCGCCGTGGAGGAAGTCCAGCTCCGCCAGCACGGCGAGCGCGTTGGCGATGCCCCAGCGGTCCCCGATCTCCCGGAAACCGCGCAGGGCGGCCGACAGCTCGGCCCTGCCCTCGGCGATACGCCCCGTGAAGAAATGGCCGTGCCCCTCGAACAGCCGCGCCGAGGCGATCACCCACGGGTCGGGATGGGCGAGCATGTCGTCGAGGCAGCGGTCATTGTCCGTGAACACGCCCGTGAACAGCGCGATGACCGGTCCCGCCATCACGACCAGGGGATGCCAGGGCCGGGGCAGTCCCTCACGCGCCAGCCGTACCACCTCGGCCAGCTCTGCCCGCGCGGTGTCGAGCTCGATCCCGGCACCCGTCGCATTGGCCCCGTAGGAGGCGCGGGCCAGGACGAGCGACGCGAGGTCGGCACCGTCTCCCGCCAGTCCGAGCACCTCACGCGCGCGCCGGGCGCCCTCGATCCGGTAGCCGCGCAGCCACCAGTACCACCCCAGGGCGCCGACCATCCGCAGTGCCAGGTCGGGCCTGGCCACCTCGACGGTCCAGCGGAGCGCCGCCGACAGGTTGTCGTGCTCGGCGGCCATCGCGGCGATGACGACGAGTTGCCCGCCACCGCGGAGGCCGGGGTCGGACCTCTCGGCCAGTTCCGTGAAGAACACCGCGTGCGCCAGCCGTACGCGGTCGTGCTCGCCCGCCTCGACCAGCTGTTCAGCCGCGTAGGCGCGGATGGTCTCCAGCATCCGGTAGCGGACGACGGTGTCGTGGCTGTGGGCCACCACCAGCGACTTGTCCACCAGCCGGGCCAGCACGTCGAGCACGTCGGCCCGTTCGAGTCCCTGCCCCGAGCAGATCGCCTCGGCGCAGTCAAGAACGGCGCCTCCCGCGAAGACGGACAGGCGGCGGGCCAGCACCCGCTCCTGCTCGTCCAGCAGGTCCCAGCTCCACCCGACCACCGCGCGGAGCGTCTGGTGGCGGGGCAACGCCGTACGGCTGCCACCGTTCAGCAGGCGGAAACGGTCGTCGAGCCGGTGCGCGATCTGCTCGGCGGAGAGCGAGCGGAGACGGGCGGCCGCGAGCTCGATGGCGAGGGGCATGCCGTCGAGCTCGCGACAGATCCGCACCACCGCGGCGGCCTCCGCCCCGGGCTGGTAACCAGGGCGGACGGCCGCGGCGCGCTCGGTGAACAGGCGCACGGCCGGGTATCCGAGGGCCTCGCCCGGATCGCCGCCATCGGGCGGGAGATCGAGCGGAGGCACCGGCCAGGTCATCTCGCCGGTGATGCCGAGCGGTTCGCGGCTGGTGGCCAGGACGCGCACCCCGGGACACCTCGACAGGATCTGGTCGGCGAGTGCCGCCGCCGCCTCGACCACATGCTCGCAGTTGTCCAGGACGATCAGGAGCCGTTTCCCGGCGAGGCCCGCGACAAGGCGGTCCAGGGGATCACGGGCGGCGGGCACGGGGATCGCCGAGGCCGGGGAGGCCGCAGGAGACGGATCGCGTAGTTCCAGTGCCGAGAACACCGTCTGTGGGACCTGGGATGGCTCGGCCACCGGGGCGAGCTCGACCAGCCACACCCCGTCGGACATCCGGCCGGCGACCGCCTCTGCCGATTCGATCGACAGCCTGGTCTTGCCCGCGCCGCCAGGGCCGAGCAGGGTGACCAGCCGGTGGCCGGCGAGGAGCTCGGCCGTCCGCGCCACGTCGCGTTCCCGGCCGACGAAGCTGGTGATCCTGGCCGGCAGGTTGCTCCGCGGTGGAGCCGCGGGCGGTGAGGCGCTCTCTCCGGGGGTCGGACGGTGCGGGCCGCTCCCGCCGGGTGACGGGCGCGGCGGGCCGCTCTCATCGGGTCGCGGGGACCGTGGACCGTTCTCGGTCCACTCGTGGCGCAGCATGGAGAGGTGGAGAGCGGCCAGCTCGGGCGAGGGATCCGCGCCCAGCTCGTCGGCGAAGACCGCGCGGGCGTCCTCGTAGGAGGCCAGTGCCTCGACCCGGCGGCCCGAGCCGTACAGGGCGCGCATGAGCTGGCCGCGGAGCCGCTCGCGCAGCGGGTGGGCGGCGATCAGCGCGGGCAGCTCCGCGGCCACCTCGGCCTGCCGTCCGAGCAGCAGGTCGGCCTCGACACGGTCCTCGAGGGCGGCCAGCCGGAGCGCGTCCAGCCGGGCGACCGCGGCGGTGACGGTGTGGTCACACGTCAGACCGGCCAGGACGGGCCCACGCCAGAGCGCGAGCGCCGCGTGGAGCGCGACGGCGGCGCCGTCGGGGTCACCCGCCCCGAGGGCCGCGCGGCCCTTGGCCGCCAGCCGGGCGAACCGGTGGGCGTCCACCCGGTCGGGATCGACGGCCAGCCGGTAGCCGGCCGCGCCGATCTCCACCAATCCACGCTGATCGGCCAACACGGCACGTAATCGGGAGACCAGGGCCTGCAACGCGTTTCCCACGGCGTTCGGCGGGCGGTCTCCCCACACCCCGTCGACCAGCCGGTCGACGGGCACCGTCCGGCCCGCGTCGAGAAGCAGCAGGCCGAGGAGGGTGCGCAGGCGCTGTCCCGTGATCTCGACCGCCTCACCGCGGTGGCCGATCTCCAGGGGCCCGAGAATGGCGAAGGTCAATTCCGTGTCCAACCTCACCCCCTCCATGCTTTGATTCTGTCCGATTCCCGAGCATTTCCGCGCCCTGGAACCTCGCGATCCGGTCTGCGCATCTTCCAGACCCGCGTAGCATCATCGGGCATGGGGCAGCCGAACACGTCTACGCGCCGCCCGCGGCAGACCGTCGGGACGGTGCTCGCCGCGGCGCTTGTCGCTGTCTCCTCCGGCTGTGGCATGGTGGGGAGTTCCGCCTCCGCCGACAGACTGCAGCTGGAGCCGATCAGCGTCTCGAGTCCCCGGCTGAAGGACGGCGCTCCTCTGCCATCCGGATACTCCTGCAACGGTTCGGCCGGCAATCCGCCGCTGCGGTGGTCACGGGTGCCGGAGAGCACCAAGTCCGTCGCGCTCGTGGTGGACAACAACGCACGTACCGGCGGAGAGGTGAACTGGGTCGTGTTCGACATCGACCCGCGCACCAACGAGCTGGCCGAGAGCAGCGTCCCGGTGGGAGCCGTCGAGGGAAGCACGACAGGCGGCAAGGTGGGCTATACCCCTCCATGCCGCGCCAGGGAGAACTATCGTTTCACCGTCTATGCGCTCAACGGCAAGGTCGACCTCAAAAAGGGTGCCTCCCTCGACAAGACCTTGAAGAGCATCGCGGACAAGACGATCGCCTGGGGGCGGCTCACCGCGACGCACATCGAGTGACAGCTCAGACACCGGAGGTATTAGTGCTTACCGATTCTTCACGTAGGGTGTGACAACGCTCATAGTGGTCCGACACAATCAGATCCAATGTCCGAGCGCAGGTGATGCAAGGGGGCAGGTCGCGTCGATGGCCGCGCGACCTCACCGGCGCCGCTGGAAGGCCATGGCCTTGAGGGTGGTGCAATGATCGCGGTCGTAATGAGTTTGGTCGCCGTCGTGCTCCTCGTGCTCGTCGTCGTGGCACTGGGAATGCGGTCGATGAACCGCAGGGAGAGCGCACTCCCCGCAGAGCGCCTGCGCGAGATGGCGGAGAAGGAGGCGCAGACGCCCGTCACGTCCATCGACGACTTCGCCACGCGTGAGCCGAAGATGAACCACTTCTCGCCCGATCTCACCCCGTTCGACGAGCCCAAGCCACCGCGCCAGCCGCGCCCGGCGAGCTCGCGCGGCAAGAGGGGTATGAACGAGTTCGGTCAGGCCGACGACTACGACGACGACTACTGGACACGGCTCCAGGCCGACGAGGGCGGTTTCGGAGGCTCCCTGGGAGCCCGGATGGGCGCCAGCCGTCCCGTCGAGGAGAACGATCCGTTCCAGGCGAACGCCGACTCCGCCACCGTGCAGGTCCCGCTGCCGAGCAAGACCCCGTCTCCCCGGATGGACGCCGACGCGGTGACCACGCAGGCACCGCTGCCGAACAGGACTCCGGCGCCCCGGCCCGCACCCACACCCGCACCCGCATCGGCCTCCACCTCTCTGCCTTCGGGTCTCGCCGATCTCATCGGGCCGGTGCAGCCGAACCCGGCCCCCACGAGCGCAGCGCTCGCCGAGCAGAGGACGGTCACCTTCGCGGCCCCCACGCCCGGCGCCTTCGGCGAGAGCCGTCCCCCGCGCTCGAGTTCCCGCAGGAGCAGAGGCAACCGCAACTCCGGTTCGGGCCCGGGCAACGGCGGTCCTTCCCGGCCCGACCCGTTGAGCGACCCGCTGGGCGGCTCCTACCCGCGCGGCACGGGTCCGGCGACCTCCAGCGGCTCCATGCCGGCGCTCGGCGGTTCTCCGAACCCGGAACCCGGCATCGGATCGCTCACCCCGATGCCTCCGATGGGCCCCACGACCAGCGGCGGCTTCCCCGTGGCGCCGGGCACGGATCCGTTGTCGGGGTCGCCCTACGGCACCACGCCGCCCCCGCCCACCTCCGACAACCCCTGGGCCCAGGCCACCGCTCCGGGCTCCGGAGGCTGGCCGGCCGCCAACACCGCCGACATCCTCGACGACCCGGCGCCGTCCTACAACTCGTACCAGGCGCCGGTGTACAACGCCCCGCCGGCGGCTTCCTACGAGGTCAGTTCCGGCTGGGCCACAATCGACGACGACGCGCTCACCGGCCCGACTCCGGCGATCTCAACTCCGACCGGCCCCTCCCGCAGCGTCTCTCCCCACGAGGGCCGCCCAGTCGAGGCGCGACCGGGCGGGGGCTACGGCTATGACCCCCACCAGCAGTCCACCCCGGCGCCGCCCGCCGCCTGGCCTGACCCCGCCCCCGGCGGGGGTGACGGTACCAACACCAACTGGCCGAGCTACGGCGACCTTTACGGCGCTCCCCCCGCCGCCACCCCCGAGGGACCGGGCCATGCCGACTCCCGGGGCAACCGCCGCCGACCGCAGGAGCCGGACTACCCCGACTATTACCGCTGATTCCCCCCTCCCCCGGTAAAGACCTCCGGCAACCGCTCAGGCGGGGGAGGGTGGAACCGTAGAGTCTGCCCATGAAGGCAGACACGGATAGTGGCGCGGTTATTACGGAAAGTCATTTCACGTCCGTAGTACGGCACGATCTGCCCGCCTCTCTGGTGGTCTTCCTGATAGCGGTTCCCCTGTCGCTGGGCATCGCGGCGGCCTCGGGAGCCCCGCTTGTGGCCGGGCTCATCTCCGCCGTGGTGGGGGGCGTGGTGGCGGGTTACCTGGGCGGCTCCGCCGTCCAGGTAAGCGGTCCCGCCGCCGGCCTCTCCCTGGTGGTCGCCGACCTGGTCACGACGTACGGCTGGCGCGCCACCTGCATGATCACTTTGCTGGCGGGTGTCCTCCAGTTCCTCCTGGGGCTGTTCCGGTTCGCCCGCGCGGCGCTGGCGGTCTCCCCCGCCGTGGTGCACGGCATGCTCGCCGGGGTCGGCGCGGTGATCGCACTCTCCCAACTTCACGTCGTGCTGGGAGGCAGCCCGCAACGCTCCGCCATCGAGAACCTGATCGAACTGCCTCAGCAGATCATCCACAACCACAACCACGCGGTCTTCGTCGGCCTGCTCACCATCGCCGTCCTGATCGGCTCGGCCCGGCTGCCGCAGCGGCTGCGGACCGTCCCGGCGCCGCTGACGGCCCTGCTGGTCGCCTCGGTGACCGCCGGGGTGTTCGGCTGGGACGTCACCCGGGTCGACCTCTCCTCGGCCATGAGCGAGTGGGCTACACCGATCTGGCCGCGGGGCGACTGGCACGCGGTCCTCGGTGCGGTGCTGCTGGTCGCCTTGCTGGCCGGGGTGGAGTCTCTTCTCTGCTCGGTGGCCACCGACAGACTGCACGACGGCAGGCGGGCCGATCTGGACAGAGAGCTCACCGCCCAGGGCGTGGCCAACATGGTGACCGGCGCGCTGGGCGGCCTGCCCGTCGCGGGAGTCATCGTGCGCAGCGCCGCCAATGCCCGGGCGGGGGCGCGCAGCCGCTGGTCGGCGATCCTGCACGGCGTATGGATCCTGGTGCTCACGGTCTGCCTGGGACAGACGATCAGGCTCATTCCCATGGAGGCGCTCGCCGCGCTGCTGGTCTTCATCGGCGTCCAAATGATCAACATGGGGCACCTGCGGAACCTGCGCGGCCACGGCGAGGTACGGGTCTACGTCGTCACCATGGCCGGGGTCGTACTGCTTGGCCTCGCCGAAGGCATACTGTTCGGCCTCGGCCTCGCCGCGCTGTCCGCACTGCGCCGCCTCACCTGGATCACCGTACGGGCCACGCCCGAACCCGACGGCCGCTGGCATGTGCTGATCGGCGGCTCCCTGACCTTCCTCGGCGTGCCGAAGCTCACCTCGGAGCTGCAGGCCGTCCCCGCCGGAGCCGCGGTCCAGCTGGACCTGAACATCGACTTCATGGACAACGCGGCTTTCGAGGCCGTCCATGCCTGGCGGCAGGACCACGAGCGCGGCGGCGGCATCGTGGACATCGACGAACTCCACGACGAGTGGTACGCCATGGCCGCCGGCGGCGCCCGGACGCTCCGGGCCAAGACACCGCCGCGCGCACCGGAGCGCTGGTGGCTGCCCTGGGCTCACCGGCGGGGACGGCCCGGCCCCCAGGGGGCGCCGGTCTCGGCCCCGCACGCGCCGGCGGCGGGCAGCCCCGCCGTACCGGACCTGCTCGCCGGGGCACGGGAGTTCCACCGTAGTACGGCGCCGCTGGTCCGTCCGTTCCTGCATGCGATGGCCCGCGGGCAGGAGCCCTCCCACCTCTTCATCACCTGCGCGGACTCCCGGATCGTGCCAAACCTGATCACCGCCAGCGGTCCGGGGGACCTGTTCACCGTCCGCAACCTCGGCAACCTGGTGCCGCGCCGGGGCACGGCCTCCCCGGACGACTCCGTAGCGGCGGCGATCGAGTACGCAACCGAGACGCTCAACGTCCAGACCATCACGGTCTGCGGCCACTCCGGCTGCGGGGCCATGGCCACCTTGCTGGACGGCGGCCCCAAGGCGGCGTACAGGACCGCTCTCGACCGCTGGCTACGTCATGGCAACCACAGCCTGGCCAGGTTCGTCGCCGGCGAGAGCGACGGCGCCGACAACGGCCCGCTGGACCGCCTCTGCAGGGTCAACGTAATCCAGCAACTGGAGAACCTGCGGACCTATCCCGAGGTGGACCGGCTCGTCCGCGCGGGACGCCTGCACCTGGTGGGCCTCTACTTCGACATCGCCACGGCCCGGGTCCACGTCCTCGAAAGACCAACGATCCCCGCCAGTCCGCTCTGAGCGTACGGCTTGCGCCAGGGGTGAAATCTCATGGCCTCCTCCCTGGACGGGGACGAAGAATGAGCCGCCATGAGAACTCTGATCATCGGCGGTTCGGTCTTCCTCGGCCGGGCGATCGCCGAGGAGGCGCTGCGGCGCGGGCACGAGGTCACGACATTCAACCGGGGCAGGAGCGGCACCGACCTGCCCGGTGCCGAGGCCATCAGGGGTGACCGTGGGGTCACCGAGGATCTGAAGCGCCTGGCGGACGGCAGGGAGTGGGACGCCGTCATCGACGTCTGCGGGTTCGTCCCCCGCATCGTCGGGGAGTCGGTGCGCGCGCTCAACGGCAGGGCGGCCACCTACGCCTTCATCTCCAGCATCTCGGCCTGCGCCGGCTGGCCGGGGGCGGTCGACGAGAGTACGCCCCGGTTCGAGTGCGCCCCGGACGCCGGTCCCGAGGACGGGGACTACGGCACGCTCAAGGCGGGCTGCGAACGGGCGGTGGAGCAGGGTTTCGACGGCAACGCACTGATCATCGAGCCGGGCCTCATCCTCGGCCCGCACGAGAACGTCGGCCGGCTGCCCTGGTGGCTCACCCGGATCGCCCGGGGCGGTCAGGTGCTCGCCCCGGACGACCCGGACATGGCGATGCAGCTCATCGACGCCCGCGACATCGCCGCCTTCACGCTGACCCAGGCCGAGGCGGGGGTGAACGACCGCTTCTTCACCAGCGGGGTCCAGGGCAACATCACCTACGGCGACTGGCTGGCCGAGTGCCGCGCGGTGACGGGCTCGGACGCGGAGTTCGTCTGGGTGAAGGACCGGTTCCTGCTCGACCGGAAGGTCGAGCCGTGGACGGAGCTGCCGCTCTGGGCCCCGGAGATCCCCGAACTGACCGGGGCGTGGCTTCCCTCGTCCGCCAAGGCCCACGCGGCCGGGCTGCGCTGCCGCCCCGTCACCGAGACCGTCCGCGACACCTGGGCCTGGCTCCGCGACATCCCCGTGGAGGAGCGTTCCTTCGGCAGGCATGGCATCGATCCCGGGAAGGAGGCCAGAATTCTCGCCGAGTGGGCCCAGAGATGACACCGCTGGAGGACCGCCACGGGGACGTGGAGTCCGGAGCCGGACGGCTTGTCGGCGTGGGCGCCCGTCCGGGGCCGGCCCGCCGATCCGTCACTCCTGGCCGTCGAGAAGCCCCGCGTCGTGGACCAGCAGCGCGATCTGGACACGGTTGTTGAGACCGAGCTTGGCCAGGATGGCGGAGACGTGGGTCTTGACCGTGGGGACGCTGAGGTAGAGCGCGGCGGCGATCTCGGCGTTGGACCTGGCCTGGCCGACCGCGAGGGCGACCTCGTGTTCGCGGTCGGCCAGCAGTGCCAGGCGGTCTCTGGCGTGGGTGCGACGCCGGTCCTGGCCCGCGTCGGCGACCCGGGCGATGAGGCGCCGGGTCACCGCCGGAGACAGGACCGGATGGCCCCGCGCCACCTGGCGTACCGCGGTCACGATCTCCTCGGGCGGGGTGTCCTTGAGGAGAAACCCGGCGGCTCCGGCACGCAGGGCGCGCAGGACGTGTTCATCGGCGTCGAAGGTGGTCAGAACGATGACCTCCGGCGCGCGGCTGCGGTCGCGCAGGATCTCGGTGGCGGTCAGCCCGTCCATCGCGGGCATTCTGATGTCCATCAGGACCACGTCGGGGGCGTGCCGGTCGACCAGGGCGAGCGCCTGTGCGCCGTCACCCGCCTCGGCGACCACGCGGATGTCGGGGGCGCCGCCCAGCATCATCACCAGGCCGGCGCGGACCAGCGGGTCATCGTCGACGATGATCAGGTCAACCGTCCAGGGCTCGGATGCGGTCATGGCGGCCATGGTAGCCAGGCCGCCAGCCGCCAGCCGCCTCCGGCGGTGGGGCCGTGCTCCAGGCGCCCGTCGGCGAGGGCGACGCGTTCGGCCAGACCCACCAGCCCCTGACCGGGCCGCTCGCCGGGCATGGGCGTGAGGTCAGAGGCGGCGTTGTCCACCTCGACGGTCAGTCCCCGGCCTGGTGCCCCCGTCAGGCGTATGCGCACCTCGGCTCCGGGGGCGTGCTTGCGGGCGTTGGTCAGGGCCTCCTGCACGATCCGGTAGGCGGTGCGGCCCACTCTGTCGGGGACGTTCCCGGTGATCTCCTCACCCAGGTCCACCCGCATCCCGGCCCCGCCTGACTCCTCAGCGAGCTGCCGGACGTCGGCGAGGGTGGGCTGGGGCAGCTCGCCGACCGGGGCGCGGAGAACGCCGACGACCTCGCGCAGGTCCTGCAACGCCTGATGGGCGCTCTCCCGGATCACCTTGGCCGCGCGGGCGACTTCCTCGGCGGAGGCATCGGGGTGATACTCCAGCGCGCCGGCGTGCACGCTCAGCAACGACAGCCGGTGGCCGAGCACATCGTGGATCTCCCGGGCGATCGCCTCACGGGCCTGGTGCTGGGCCTGCTCGGCGCGGAGGAGCGCCTCGGTCTCCGCGCGGGCGGCGCGGTCGCGCAGCGACAGGGCGAGCCGGCGCCGGTGGTGGATGAACAGACCCCAGCCGACCGCGGCGCCCTGGAGCGTGACACCAAACGACAACAGCAGGAAAGGAGATGTATCGGGCTCGGGGCGGAGCGCGACGTAGACGAGGGCCGTAAACAGGCTCAGCGCGAAGACGGCCGCCGTGGTCCGTGGGCGACGGTGCACCGCGACCGTGAACAGCGCCACCAGCATCGCACCGGCGACCATCTCGGAGAGGGCCGACAGGACGACCAGCGCCACGGCGAGCTCGACCGGTCGGCGGCGGCGCAGCCAGAGCGCGGCGCAGCCCAACGTGCCGACGAGCTGGTCGAGGTTGAACAGCCATGCCCCGGACGGGGAGGACGCCTGCAGCCGCTCGGCGGCCGTCAGGATCCCAAAGGCCACCGCGAGCAGGAACAGGCAGATGTCCACGGCCCAGTCGCGGGAGCTACGCCGGGGCGCGGGCGCGGTCACAGATCCGTTCATCTTTCCGAGAGCCTACGGTCCGGGAGAGGATCTCGCCCGCTGCGGGCATCGGGCGATACCAAAGTCGCGGCGGGCGATACCTCTGTCGGCCGTGACGGCCGGAACGGCTACGCCGGTCGAGGGGGGAGATCCCGATGGCCCATCCCCGGCAACGGCGGCGGTCCCTAGCGTCGAGGCATGCGCAAAGCCATTCAGCTGCTGGGGATCGTCATGCTCCTCCAAGGTGTCAGCGGAGCCATCGACCATCTGGCCTTTCAGCCCTTCCTCGGCCTGTTCCTCAACCTCTTCAACCGGGTGATCGTCAGTCACGTGGACTTCCTGGCCGAGCACGCCCTCTACGCGAACCTGAGCCTGGCGACCCTTGGAGTCGTCGTGGCCGTCGCCGCGGACCGGGCCCGGCCGTCATGACGTCCAACGGCATGCTCGCCCGGTTGACGAGGAAAGTCCTGATCCCGGTGGAATCACCGCCGGCTTTACCCCCTGTGTCAGTAGATTCCCGGCACTGATAAGAAGACTTGTGGCCTGCCCTGGAACCTGCAGGCGTGAGGAGTCTGTCATGTTGTTCGGGGCCGGGCGTGGCCCGGCGTTCACCCTCTCGTGCGACGTGCACGAGAGGGCGACCGTCATCCGGGTCGGCGGAGAGCTCGGATTCCACTCCGCTCCACTTCTCCGGGAGCAGCTGGACCGCGCCTGGGGGTCCGGTACGGCCTTTCTCATCGTGGACCTGACGGATGTCACCTTCTGCGACTCGGTCGGACTGAGCGAACTGGTCTCCGCCCTGCAGCACAGCGAGGCCGTAGGTACCCCGTTCGTGCTCAGCGGCGTGCACGGCTACCTTGAGCGCGTGCTGACCATCACCGGTCTCCGCAAGGCCTTCGAGGTCCACCCCAGCCCCGAGGACGCGCTGCGCCAGGTGCCCCCGGCCCTGCCCGGCAGACGTCCCGGCCCGCCGGATCCGGTTGAGGAGTCCGGTCCGTAGGAACATGGCGCTTCCGTCGCACCAGACCGTCACCCCGGCCACCTCACCGCGCATCTGCGCTCCCTCGGCGTCACCGCCTTCGGCGTCGACCTGTCGCCGGAGATGATCGCGCTGGCCCGCGACGCCCATCCAGGGCTCCGCTTCGAGGTGGCCCGGCTGGTCATCGCCCCGGGCGAGGACCCCCAGCGGGGCTTCCCACAGGCCCACCTCCTCGCCCGCCGTACGGCCTAGACCGCTCCGGGAGACGGCCCGCTGTCCCCTCTCAATGGATCTGAGCCATTGAGTAGGCATGTGCCTGTGGTGGGCGACGTTGCCGTCACCTCGCAGACCCTGAAGCGGCAGCGGAATGGACTATTGGATGTCAGCATCGGCTACCGCCGCCAAGAGAGGAACTCGCGTCTACGTAGTAGTCACCACGGGCGCAGTGCGAAGAACACGAACTCTCGGCCGGGCCGATCGGGCGCGCCGCGGACTTCTTGAACAGCGTAGCCCTGCGCGACCAGCGTTGCCTCGACCTCGTCACTCTCCCGGAAACGTAGCGTCGAGTCCGACGTCAACACCGTCCCGTCCGAAGCGAAAACGTACGTCCAACGGAACGTCACCAGCGGCCCGGTGAGGTCGATCACCTCTACCCAGCTCTCGACCGCGCCAACGCCCTGAAGCTGCGTGATCTTGTGCGACGCCGCGTGGTTCCAGTCCTGCCACGCACGTTTTGCCGGATCGCGCGTTTCGAAGACGAGATGTCCGCCGGGCCGCAACGCGTCATAGACCCCGCGCAATGTTCCCGCCCAATCCCCCGGGTCAATGATCTCTTGGGCGACGTTCGCGGTCATGGTGGCAAGGTCGACCTGCATCGAGGGCAGCGCTGTCGCGTCACTGCGGATCCACCGCACACGCTCGCTGCCCGGCTTGGCTCGCGCGACATCGAGCGAGCCGCCGGCCGGGTCAACACCGGTGACCTCGAGGCCGCGAGCGGCCAGAAGCAGCGCGAACGTGCCTGTTCCGCACCCGACGTCCAGCACGCGATGCGCACCCAGCTCCCCAGCGATGGCGACGTATACGTCGAGGTCGCTGCGGTCGGGGTCGAGCTCGTCGTAGATAGCAGCCAGCCGCGGATGCTCGAATATCTCGTCAGCCATGCAGACCACCGTACGTTTTGACCTCACGCCGCGTAGAGAACTCCGTGATCACACAGGCCGGTGCCTGTCTTGTCTACGGGACTCTCAGCCGATGAGCGGCCTCATCATTTGCCGGCCGCTCGTAGTCGCTTCCGTATACCCCCCTGACTATAGGTCGAAGAGCGGTGAGAGGGCGTCGCGGAGATCTTCGAGTTGGCGGTAGTGCAGGGCAGTCATCCCTATTTCGCGGGCCGCGGTGACGTTGGCAACGGTGTCGTCGATGAACAGACAGCGGTGGACCGGCGCCCCGACGTGTTCGGCGGCGATGAGGTAGATCCGCGGATCAGGCTTTGCGACACCGACGCGGGCGGTGTTCACCACAGCGTCGGCGAGGTCGTCCAGCCTCTGCCGAGCAAGATCTGCCTCCAAGCGGGTAGTCGCGTTGGATACCAGGGCAACGGTTGCGACTTCGCGGACCTTGGTGAGAAGGGACACCACCTCTTGGTCGACGAGGGGGACGAGCTCAGACCAGGCGGTGACCACGGTGTGGGCGCGCCCCAATGATCCACATGCATTGGCGAGGTCTGCGGCCACCGCAGAGCGCCATTGCTCATCGGTGATCTTTCCCGTGATCGCGGGGTGCAGGCGGGACGGCGTGAAGGCCGCTGCCGCGAGCGCGCCCGCGGGGAGTCCATGGGCGCGCTCGAGATCATCGGTGGCGGGCCAGTGCCGGAGCACGCCGTCGATGTCGCAGAGCACAGCGTCATAGGGGAGGACAGCCATGATCAGAACTCCTTGGTGGTGGTTGTCCGACGGCTGACGTGGGCAGCGTAGATCATCCAGCCCCCGGTGGAGGCGTGTTGCCAGGCGACGGCAACGTCGATGTGAATGCCGATCATGCGAGAGAGCAGAGCGGCGGGGAGTTCGATGACGAGTTGGAACAGCGCGGTGGTACGCGCCTGACCAGGTTGGATGCCGAAGTCCTTGAGGCGTTGCACGATGGGAGGCGCGGATCGCCTCCCGGCCCACCGTCTGGGCGCCCGGCGGGTAGGCCATCACCGCGTCCTGTCCGTAGAGTGCGGCGACCCCGGCCCCGTCACCGGGTTCACCTCCGACGGCCACCACATCCTGGAAGGATGGTGAAGATCACCGGTATCGAAGCCAGCGATCGGAGATGCCGGGTGCGGACCCCTGGTTTTAGCCATGGTGGTAAGCCCGGCGCGGGAGGGCCGCCAGGCCCGAGCGTGCTCTGACCTAATGAGAGTTCTCCTTGATGGGTAGTCGAATCTTTGAGCGGTAGATAGCTTCCTTCTGCATACTGACTCAGTGTGACCGTGACGCTCCGGACGAACGGCAACATCGCCTTCCAGTGCGCGTTCCACGTGGTGTGGTGGCCCCAAGTACCGGCGGCGGGTTCTGGGTGGTCGGATCGGAGAACGGCTTAAACAGTTGATCCGTGAGGTGATCGAGGAGAAGGGGGCGTGGCCGGTGGAGCTCGAAGTCCTGCCCGACCACGTTCACCTGCTGGTCGAGGTGGACCCCCAGTTCGGGATCCACAAGCTGGTCAAGGCCATCAAAGGCCGTACCTCTCGCCTGCTCCGCGAGGAATTCCCGGCGCTGAGGTCGAAGCTGCCGACCTTGTGGACGAACTCCTACTTTGTGGCGACCGCGGGTGGTGCGCCCCTGGATGTGGTCAAGCGCTACGTCGAGAACCAGAAGAACCGGTGATCGCCGATGCTTACCGGACGCAGGTACCGCCTGGACTTCACCCCCGAACAGGGTGAATTCGCCGAACGCATCGGCGGGGTGTGCCGGTCGGTGTGGAACACCGCGCTGGAACAGCGCCGGATCCACCGTCGGCGCGGTGGGTGGATCGGCTACCACGACCAGGCCCGCCAAGTGGCGGAGGCGAAAGATGACTTCCCCTGGCTGGCCGAGGTACCCGGTCACTGTCTCCAGCAGGTGTTGATCGACCTGGATCAGGCGTGTGCCAGGCACGGCACGTGGAAAGTCCGCTGGAAGTCGAAGGTCGGCAACCCGCCGAGCTTCCGGTTCCCCGAGGGCGGGAAAATCACGGTCGAGCGGCTCAACCGGCGCTGGGCGCGGGTGAAGCTGCCGAAACTCGGCTGGGTCCGCTTCCGGATCACCCGCCCGCTCGGCGGGAAGGCCAAGAACGCCACCGTCAGCCGGGACGGCGAGCACTGGTATATCAGCTT
This sequence comes from Streptosporangium sp. NPDC087985, assembly GCF_044741965.1. Lineage (NCBI taxonomy): Bacteria > Bacillati > Actinomycetota > Actinomycetes > Streptosporangiales > Streptosporangiaceae > Streptosporangium > Streptosporangium sp. NPDC087985. The sequence continues at coordinate 44,567 of NZ_JBIUTQ010000003.1, read as the reverse complement.
TCTCGTCGAGGACGGAGTCACCCCGCCTGAGCGGCACGCCGACCCCGGCAGCGCCGTGGGGATCGACCGGGGCGTGGTCAAGGTCGTGACCCGCTCGGACGGCCGCTTCCACCACCAGGTGTTCGCCCGTGACCGGGAGGTCGAGCATGCCAGGAAGCTTCAGCGGGACTTCGCCCGGACCACGAGGGGATCGGCCCGGCGGAGGAAAGCTGCCGCGCGGGTCGCCGGCATGGTGCGGAGGGTCCGCAGACGCCGGGAGGACTTCGCCGCCAAGACCGCCCATACCCTGGCCACGGGCTTCGAGATGGTCGTGTTCGAGGCGCTCAAGACCAAGAACATGACCGCTGGTGTCGAGCCCAGGCCAGACCCTGAGCGGCCGGGCGTGTTCTTGCCGAATGGGGCCGCCGCCAAGGCCGGGCTGAATCGGTCCATCTTGGACAAGGGCTGGTACCGGATCGAGCTGGCGACCCGTAGTAGGGCCCGGTATACGGGCACTCACGTGATCACTGTCAGCCCGGCGTACACGAGTCAGACGTGCAACGTGTGCAAGGTGGTGGATCGGAAGTCCCGCGAGAGCCAAGCGGTCTTCCGGTGCACCTCTTGCAGACACACCGAACACGCCGACGTGAACGCCGCCAGGAACGTACTCACCGCCGGGAGGGCGGAGTTCGCACAGCCCGGACCGGGTGTGCGAGCTGGGGCGCGCGAACCACGCCACCGCGTGGGCCGGAAGGCCAACCGCCTAGCAACAGCAGCGCAGACCACCGCAACAGCGGCGTCCGGGCTGGCTGGAATCCCCCGGCTTTAGCCGTGGGGAGCGCTTCAAAGACCAGGAGGGAACGCGACTGATGTCCGATCGAGAGATTCTGACCGGTGGCGGCGTCAACGAGGTCGTGCGGATCGGTGGGACCGTGCGACGGCCGACCGGACCGTGGTCACCCCTGGTCCACGACCTGCTGCGGCACCTGCGGGCGCAGGGCTTCACGGCGTCACCGGCGGTGCACGAGGTGACCGAGGACGGCTTCGAGATCCTGGACTTCCTTCCGGGTGAGGTCAGCAACTACCCGCTCACCCCTGCGGCCGCGTCCCTGGAGGCACTGGAGAGCGCCGCCGAACTACTGCGTTCCTACCACGACAGCACCGTGGGGTATGCCCAGGACGCGGCCGACGGCTGGATGCTGGCCGCCCGGACGCCCGCCGAGGTGATCTGCCACGGCGACTACGCCCCGTACAACTGCGTCCTCGACGGCGACAGGGTGGTGGGGATCATCGACTTCGACACCGCCCATCCCGGCCCCCGGCTCTGGGACATCGCCTACGCCGTCTACCGCTGGGCCCCCACCACCGCGCCCACCAATACCGACGGCTTCGGCACGGCCGAGGAACAGGCCCACCGCGCCCGACTCTTCTGCGACCGCTACGGGCTCGACGCCGCCGGCCGCGCCGGCCTGGTCGACACCGTCATCGCCCGCCTGCACGCCCTGGTGGACTTCATGCGCGCCGAAGCCGCCTCGGGCAACACGGCCTTCGCGGGCCACCTGGCCGAGGGGCACGACCTGCTGTACCTCGCCGATGCCGCCTACATGGACGGACAGCGGGCCGTCTTCGACCATCGGCTCGGCCTTTGAGACCGTACGGCACCGCCTTCCGCACCTCGGTGACCGGCGCGGTGACCTGCTCGACGGCTTCGGCCCGGCTCAGGCGTGCGACGGCCGGGACACATCGGTGCGGATGCGACCGACCTGCGTCCCGGCCGCCGAGCACGGACGGCTCACCGGACGACGCGTAGCCAGATGCTCGTCGCTCGCGGCGTGTGGGTCAGGCTGAGGCGTTCAAGCCTGACATTGGTGCCACCCGGGTGGTCGAACAACCGGACGCCGTCGCCGAGCAGGACGGGCGCCACGAACACCAGGATCTCGTCGAGCACCCCCGCCTCGACGCACTGCCGGGCGACGTCGGCACCCAGGATGTTGACGTACCTCTCCCGTTCGCTGATTCTCAGTGTTTCTCGGTGAGAGCCAGCGAGCTGCCGCGTTGCCGGGGCAGCGTTCCCCGTTGCCGGGGTTCCCGTTTCACCGGTGCGCGCCCGGCGCGGGCGCCGGGTCTTACCGCTCCTCCACGGGCGTTTACCGTCTCCCCGCAACTCTGGGCGACGTCGGCCGCCAACGCGGCCAGATTACGGGCGGCGTTCAGATCCCGGTCCAGAACCAGACCACACGCCGCGCAGGTGAAGGTGCGTTCGGACAGGGCGAGCTTGGCTTTCACCACGCCACAACCCGAACACGTCTTACTCGACGGATACCAGCGGTCGGCCACCACCAGCCGGCCACCGCTCCAGACGGTCTTGTAGGTGAGCTGCCGGCGGACCTCGGCCATGCCGGCATCGGCCACCGCGCGGGCCAGGCGCCGGTTGGCGAGCATCCCGGCCACGTGCAGGTCCTCGACCACGACCGTGCCGTACGTCGTGGCCAACCTGGTGGTCAGCTGGTGCAGGCCGTCGCGCCGCTGACTGGCCACCCGGGCGTGCGCCCTGCCGAGCGCGGCCTTGGCCTTGAACCAGCGGGCCGAGGGCTCCCGCCGGCCGCCGTCGAGGGTGCGCGGACCGGTACGGCGGGCCAACTGCTTATTCAACCGGCGCAGCCTGCGCAGCGCGGAGCGGTGGTGTTTGGGGTGGGGGACGACGTCGCCGGTGGACAGCACGGCGAGGTTCCTCACCCCCAGATCCACCCCGACCACCGCGTCCGGCCGCAGGGGCGGCCGCTCGGTGCGGTCGATCTCGCAGGTGAAGGATACCGACCAGCGGCCGCCCTGCAGGCGGACGGTGGCCGACAGGATCCGCCCGGTGCCCCGCTCCAGATGGCGGGCCAGTTTCCGGGTCGACTCGCAGGTGCGGAGGGTGCCCAGCCGGGGCAGGGTGACGTGGCGGCGGTCGGCCTCGACACGGATGGTGCCGGCGGTGAACCGGCACGACGGGGTGGTGCGGTGCTTGGACTTGAACCTGGGAAAGCCGATCTTCGGTCCTTTGCGGGTGCCTGTGCGGGAGGCCGACCAGTTCTTCAACGCCCGTGCGACACCGTCCAGGCCGGTGTTGTAGGCCTCCTTGGAGTGCTCCGCCCACCACGGCGCCACCACCCCCTTGACCGCGTTCCACACCTTACGCAAGCCGTACAGCGACCACGGCACCTCGGTCAGCCGCTCGGCGGCGACACCGTAGGTCTTCTCGGCCTCCCGCTGTTCCAAGGCCGCCTTGACCCGGCCCAGAGCCCAGTTGAACGCATACCGGGCCGCCCCGCAGTGCGAGGCCAACGCCGCAGCCTGCTCAGGGGTGGGATCCAGGGCGTAGCGGTAGGCCTGATGGACCCGCACCACCCCACCCCCCCGCCCCGCTCTTTACTCACCGCTGTCAACCAATAACGGTGAGCTCATCTTCGGGAAGTGATCGACAGCCACCGGACCGGCGGAAAAACCCGCACCGCACCCCGGCACCGCATCCTCGCACCGCCCCGATCCCCCATCCACCGCTCCAAGGGCCGGCCAGGTGAACGAGCTCAGACCGCCCGAGGGTCCGGATCCGCGGGGCAGGCGTTCCGCCAGGAGCTCGGCGAGCCGGGTGGCGAACACCGAGCCGACGATGGACGCCGCCCATGATGCCCGCGTACTTGCCGCGTTCCCGGGCAGGCACCGTCCCTCTCTAGCGTGTGTAGAACTGGGCCACGATGCGGTCCATCAGTTCCTCGCCCGGCCGCTGGTCGCTGACCAGCCGCCATTGCTGCATGATTGCCACGGGCAGCAGCGACAACAGCTCTATGTCCGTGGTCGCCGGTATTTCTCCGCGGTCGATGGCGCGGGTGACGATCATGCGAAGGCTGTTCACGAGTGTTCCGGTCATGCCGGCGCGGAACGCTTCACGTAGCTGGGGGTTGTTGGCGATCTCGCCGCTGACGGCGGCCAGAGCCTGCGCGCCGCGGTGCTCTCCGCGCAACAGTGCGCGCAGGAAACGTCGCATGTCTTCGGCGAGGCTACCGGTGTCGGGTATGTCGGGGACGACGTCGGCACGGCGCTGCATCGCTTCAGCCGCGAGCGCTGCTTTGTTGGGCCAGCGCAGATAGAGGCTGGCTTTGCTCACCTCGGCCCGCGCGGCGACCTGTTCCATCGTCAAACCCGCATAGCCGGCCTCGGCCAGCAACTCCAACGCTGCGGCCAGCACCGCAGCATCCACACCGGGATCGCGTGGGCGACCCCGGCGAGGCCGCGCCGCCTCGCCGGCCTGGTCCGCCATCTTTCTCGCCTCTTCCCGTCGGCAACTCTTTACTAAACGCCAGCGTCTGGATATTGTCGGCCGCCGACGGCATTACCAGACGCGGCCGTTCAGATAATACACTCAGGCATCCGGTGAGGACGTGGTCATGTTCGAGGCTTTGGCGCGGTTCGTTGTCCGGTTCCGCTGGCTGATCGTAGTGGCGTGGGTAGCCGGCGTCGCCGGTGCGGTGTTCGCGCTGCCGAGCCTGTCCAGCGTCACCCAGTCGAACAACGCCCAGTTCCTGTCAGCCGACGCGCCGAGCCGGCACGCGGCCGACCTGGCCGCTCCGTTTCAGGGGGCCAGCCCCGGTGCCACCGCGATCATCGTCGCGTCCAGGGCGAACGGGCCGCTCACCACGGCCGACGACGCCGCGATCGAGCGGGTGCTGCAAGCCGCCGCAACCGTCAAGGATGTGACCTCGGTACGCGATCAGGGCGTGTCGGCCGACGGACAGGCGCGCCGGGCGCTGCTGGTGACCGTGCCCAACGGCCCCGGCAACGCACCCAACTCCGATCTGGTCACCGCCGTCCGCGCCACGTTCACCTCCGCCTCAGCGCCGGTGGGGCTTACCTTCCACCTGACCGGCCCGCTGGCGCAGACCACCGACGCGGGTACCGCTTCAACGCAGGCGGGCACCAACATCCACCGGTTCACCCTGCTGTTCGTGATCGTGTTGTTGTTCGTCGTGTACCGCTCGCTGCTGGCCCCCGTCGTCACCCTGATCCCCGCGGTGCTGGCGCTGCTGCTGGCCGGGCCGGTGATCGGCCAGGCCGGGCAGGCCGGGCTGCCGGTGTCACCGGCCATCCAGCAGTTGCTCGTGGTGCTGCTGCTCGGCGCCGGCACCGACTACGGTCTGTTCCTGGTCTTCCGGATGCGTGAAGAGATCCGCCGCGGCCGGGAGCCCCGCGAAGCCCTGATCGCCGGGATGGCCCGGGTCGGGGAGTCGATCACCTTCTCGGCCATCACCGTGATCGCGGCTCTGGCCTGCCTCGCTCTTGCCTCCTTCGGCCTGTACCGCGGCCTCGGTCCAGCGTTGGCCATCGCCCTGGGCGTGATGTTGCTGGCCGCGCTGACGCTACTACCGGCCCTCCTGGCGATCGCCGGGCGGGCGCTGTTCTGGCCCACCCACCCCGCCAGCGGGCAGCAATCCGTCGGCGTGTGGGGTCGCATCTCCACCCGCGCGGTACGACGGCCCCTACCCGTCCTCGCCGCAGGAGTGCTCCTCTTCGGTGGTCTCGCGGCAGGCTTGAACGGGTTCACCACTGGCGGTTTCACCTCCAGCAACCCCGCCACGGCCGGCGATTCCGCCGCCGGCACCGCCGTGCTGTCCGCACACTTCCCCGCCCCCACGAACAACGGCGAAACGTTGCTGCTGCGGTTCGCCGACCCTGTCTGGCACAACCCGAACGCCCTGCAAACGGCCCAGCGGCAACTGACCGCAGCAGCAGGCATCAGCGCGCTGACCGGTCCGCTCAACCCCAACGGCACCACCGTCACCGCCGCCGATCTGGCCAACCTCCACTCGAGCCTCGGCTCGGCCACAAGCCCGCCCGCGACACCGCCGGCCGGGGTTTCGCCCAGCCTGTACCAGACATACCGAGCCAGTACACAGTTCATCAGCCCCGACGGACGTACCGTACGCTTCGACGCGGTACCTGCTGCCGGACCGGCCGGCAGCCGAGCCGCCATCGACGCCATCCCCGCGCTGCGGACCACCGTGACCGAGGTGGCGACCGGCGTTGCCGCAACCGACAGCGGCGTCGCCGGACTCGACGCGACCGCGCACGACATCTACACGGCCTCCACCAGCGATCTGGCCCGCCTGGTACCCATCGTGCTGCTGGCCATCGCATTACTGCTCGCCTTGATGCTGCGCAGCCTCATCGCGCCGCTGTATCTGATCGTCACCGTGGGCCTGTCCTACGTGGCCGCCCTCGGCTTCGCCAACATCGTGTTCGTCCACTATGGCAACGGCGAGGGCCTGAATTTCATCATCCCGATCCTGCTGTTCGTCTTCGCCATGGCCCTGGGCGAGGACTACAACATCCTGCTCATGGCCCGCGTCCGCGAAGAAGCCCACACCCATCCGCTGCGCGAGGCCCTCACCCGGGCGATCGGACGCACCGGCGGCACCATTACCGCAGCCGGGCTCATCCTGGCCGGCACCTTCGCCGTCCTCGCCATCGCCGGCAACAACACCCAGGCCCGCCAGCTCGGTTTCACCATCGCCTTCGCCGTCATCCTGGACACCTTCTTTGTACGCACCCTCCTGGTCCCCGCCGCCGCCGTCCTACTCGGCCGATACAACTGGTGGCCCTCCGCCCTGTCCCGCATCCCCGCCGATCACAGGTCCACCGCCGCACCCGACCCCACAGCCGGCAAAGCAAGCGACCCCACCCGGCCGGCCACGACAGGAGGTAAGCCATGACCCGACCCGATAACCCCACAGGGTTCCGGGCAGGCGCGAGTCCTGACTGGATAGCAGTTCTTGCACGCTGCGTACGTCCAGCTCGCCGATGAGTCCCGCCGTCACCGAATTCGGGAAGGACGGGACACGGGACGGCGAGGACGTGCCGTTGTAGGCAGGCCGTCCGTACCCGACGACGTGACGCAGGTTGCGCGACCGGCGCGCCACGACGTTTGACGTATTGCCGTCGATCGTCTGGATCGTCGTGCCGGAGCGCACCTTCTCCACCACGCCGACGTGCTGGATCCCCGGCAAGGAAACACAGCGTCCGATGTGCGCCACGCTCCTGTACGTGGCTCGGAACCGCACGGAGCCAAGTGGCATTGGGAACCGCCTGCCAGGGGTTGCGGGATTTTGTCGGTCCCGCGGAGCACAATCGGCGGATGGAGAAACCGAGGATCGTTTCGGCCGGGGAGTGGCAGCAGGCTCGCGACGAACTGCTCAAGGCCGAGAAGGACGCCACCCGCGCTCAGGACGCGCTCGCGGCGCGACGTCGCCGCCTCCCGATGGTCAAGTTCGCCAACGGGTACGCATTCGACACGCCCACCGGCACGAAGACCCTGCTCGACCTGTTCGAAGGCCGGGACCAGCTGGTCGTCTACCAGTTCATGGACAACGGGCCGGACCACTACTGCCCGGGCTGCACCGGGTTCACGAACAACGTCCCGGTGGCCGGGATGGCCTGGCCGGCCGAGCTCGGGGTCACCTGGGTGACCGTGTCGAACATGCCGCTCGCCCAGATCGAGGCGTACAAGGCGCGGATGGGCTGGACGGTGCCGTTCGTGTCCTCACACGGCACGTCGTTCGCGGACGACTGCGGCGCCGGCGGCGGCTTCATGCTGAGCGTGTTCCTGCGCGACGGCGAGGACGTCTACCGGACCTACAACACCACCGCCCGCGGCGTGGACCGGCTCGTCTTCGCCCACAACATCCTCGACCTCACCCCGTACGGCCGGCAGCAGGACTGGGAGGACTCCCCACCCGGCTGGCCGCAGCACCCCACCTACGGATAGGTGAGCCGGCGTCACGCCCTGTCCTGGTCGGCGGCATCCACCAGTCCATCACCACGACCATGGATCTTTACCGGCACCTTGTCATTGATGGCCTGCTCGCCGGAGGCGGCCAATCCGGCCTCGCGCAGGATTCGCCGCACCGTCTCCTCCAGTGGGCTGTCCTCGCCGATGATCGCCTCGTCGCACTCGGGGAGTACGCGGGCGCAGTCCTAGTAGGGCTTTGTTAGAAGCCGTTGCTCAATCGATCATGCTGAGCATGGTTGGGACCGAGCCGCGAGGCGCGGTTCCAGCCGGCTATCGGCTGTGTGAGACGCGCCGTCGTCAGACTCGCGCGGTGTCCGCGGGCCTGCCGATCCGCTCCGGCAGGCCGGGGAAGAGGCGCCTGGCGTTGGTGTGGCCGATCTTGACTCGGTCGTTCTCGTTGATGGCGGCGTTGTCGAACCAGTCGGCCGCCTCGCGCATGGATTCGTAGGGGTAGTCGCTGGAGAACAGCACGCGGTCGACGCCCATCTCGGCCAGTGTCGCGTTGAGCGTCTGGGTGTGGAAGTTGCCGCTGGTCGTGACGTAGAAGTTGTTGAGCAGGTAGTGGGTCAGCGGCTTCTTGAACTTGATCAGGTCGCCCATCATGGCCGCGCGGTGGTCGATGCGCCAGATGTTGAACGGCAGGGTCTCGCCCAGATGACCGAGGATGACTGTGAGTCGGGGGAATCGGTCGAACAGGCCGCTGGTCATCAGCCGCAGCGCGTGGGTGGCGGTCTCGACAGTGAAGCTCCACACGGCGCCGAACAGTTCCGGATGACCCTCATAGATGCCCTGGTTGCCCGGCAGGGGATCGCGCGGGTGCAGGTAGACCGGCACGCCGAGTGCCTCGACGCGTTCCCAGAACGGCAGGAAGCGTTCGTGGTCGTAGTACCAGCCGGTGTCGGCGTCACCGATGTTGGTGAAGCCGTTGAGCATCACTCCGTGAAACCCGAGTTGGGTCACGCAGCGCTCCAGCTCGGCCACGGCCGCGGCCGGGTCCTGCAGGGGCAGGGTGGCGAATCCGCCGTAGCGGGTGGGATTGGCGGCGACGATCTTGGCCAGCTCGTCGTTGACCCGCCTGGCGCGGGTGACGGCACGGCGTGGGTCGGTCTCCGCCTGGACGCCGGGCGCTGTCAGCGACAGCAGTGAGTAGTCGATGCCGGTGGCGTCCATCTCCCCCAGTCGCTCCGTGCTCACCTCGAGCAGGCGCCGGGAGACCTCCCTCATCATCTCGGGGTTGACGTATTGCGGGAGTTCGTTGCTGAACTCCGGGAGGTTGAAGTGCTCTTCGAGCGCGATCTTGCCTTTCATGTGGCCGCTCCTTGTTTTCGGGCCCGTATTGAAGCCACCTTCAATATAGAAGGCGCCTGCTATGATTCACGGTGGACACGGACAGCGACGGCGGCCTGGGTGCGTCACCGGTGATCGACTTTGGTGTGGCCCTTAAGCGTGCGCAGCACCTGCTGGCGCAGCGAATAGACGATGTCCTGCGTCCGCTGGATCTCAACCTGGGACTGTGGGGGGTGCTGCGGGAGGCGGCGAGGCAGCCTGGCGCCTCCGCCTCCGAGCTGGCCAGGGCCTTGTTCCACACGCCGCAGACGCTGAGCGGGCTGTTGCGGCGGCTCCACGAACGTGGGCTCGTCGAACGCACGGGACGCGGCCGCATCGTGGAGAACCATCTGACCGCCGCGGGTCACGACGCGCTGACCGCGGCGACGCAACGCGTCGAGGAGGTCATCGCCGCCGCGCTGGCGATCTTCGGCCCAGCGGAGCGCGCCAGTTTCGAACGGTTGGCGGCCGACTTCGCGAGGGCGCTCGCGCGCGACCAGCCGCCCGGCCGCCCGACCTGACATGCAACCCCATCACCGACGGCACCCGGCACCACCCACTGAAGAGACGACACGATGCGCCATCACTGGCGCACGGTCACCAACTTCATGCCTGACTAGCGGAAACTCAGCGATTAAGTGCGGAAACTTAGGTGCGGTGGTGTGGTGCTGGTGCAGGTTGGCCGCATATGGAGCAGGCGCCGGTCCAGGTGGCCAGGAGGGCCTGGAGTTCGCGGTAGTCATGCTCAACTCGCCATCGGATCTTGGCGATTCGTACCAGCTCGCGTAGTGGGGTGTCGGCGGGCAGGGTCGAGAGCCAGTAGTCGGTGGGTGCGGCGGAGTCGGGCGGCCACTGGGCCAGCAGCCAACACTCGGGCAGGGAGCCGTCGGCGGCCCGGCGGATGGTGCGGTTGGCCGGACGGACGCGCAGGGCCAGGAACTGCGCGCGCATCTCGGCGTTCGGGTTGTGCCTGCCGGCCTTGCTGCCCTGGCGCCAGGTGACCGTGCGGGCTTTCTCGCGTCCGGCGGCCAGGGCCAAGGCGCGCAGGGTGGTGTGCGGCTGGGGATAGGCGGACACGGGTGGGCGGCCCTGTCCGGAGTACGGCGGGCGCTCGGGCCTGGCGTCGCCCGGGTGGGCGGTGGTGGTGGCCTTGACGGCGACCGCGTAGGCCAGGCCGCGTTCGGTCAGGCCCTCGCGGAAGCCCGTGGCGTCGCCGTAGCCGGCGTCGGCGACCATCGGCAGGCCAGGCAACTCCCAGTCCCCGCGCACCTCGTCGAGCGTGTCCAGGGCCAGGCGCCACTTCTCGCGGTGCCGCTCGGTCTCGGGGATGACAGCCTTGTCCCGGCGTCGGCGGATCGCCTCGGCCAGCAGCGCATCGTCGCCGTGCTTGGTGTCGTCCCAGCTCTCGGGCAGGAACAGGCGCCAGTCGACCGCCGAGGACGCGCGGTCGGACACCAGGTTGACACTGACCCCGATCTGGCAGTTGCCCCGCTTGCCCAGCGCGCCGCAGTACATCCGCGCCACCCCGGTGAGTCGTAGCCGTCCTTGGGGAAGCCGACATCGTCGATGGCGTACGCCTCGGGCGCGATGTGCGCGGCAGCCCAACGAGCCAGCCGCTCACGGACCTTGGAGTAGTCCCACGTGGAAGAGGAGACGAACTGCTGCAGCTGTTCGGGTTCCAGGCCACGCCAGGCGACGTAACCGGCATACGCCGGGCGGGAAGCGGGGTCGAGCAGTCTACGCGTGGCCGAGCCGATTCCGTCGGCACCGACCAGGAAGTTGCCCTGCGCCGCATACCCGTCGGTGAAGCCGGCGGTGACCTCGTGGCTTTCCACGCGTAGGCTGCTGAGCGAACTGTCCAGGCGGTAGCACACTCCCTCCAGTGGCCCCCGGAGTGTGCGGTAAAGGGTGTCCCACGAGGTCATCAGTTGCGGAGCCGCGTAGCGTGCGGCTCCGCCGTGCAGGTGCAATTGCTGGCGTTCGCGCAGTTCGACGCTCACGGACCGTGCGCCGACGCCCAGCCGGGTCAGCAGTGACTCGGCCTCTGGTTGCATGACGATTCCGGCGCCGCGTGGCCGTGTGGTGCCAGCCGACCGTTCGTACACCGCGACCTCCACGTCGTCCATACGGATCAGACCGAGTCCAACCAGGGTGCCGTCTGAGGAGGAGACAGACTTCGCGAGCCGGTCGTTGCAGGCCGAGACGTAGTCGTCTGCCTCGGAGGGCGCGAAGACGGGGAAGGCGAACGGGGTCGTCACGAGGCGGGGTCAGGTCACGGGCTGCTGCTGTTCCTGCGCTGCCCGCATGATCGCGCGACGAATGGGTTCGTAGCCGGTGCACCGGCAGACGTTGGATCCGACGATGTGCTCTACGCGCTCGGGGTGGTCGCCGAGGGTGGGGTCGGCTTCCAATGCCCCGGCGGCCACCATCAGGAATCCGGGCGTGCAGAAGCCGCACTGCAGCGCGTGTTCGGCGGAAAAGGCCCGCTGCAGCGCGCTGGGCTCGCCGTCCGGACCGGCGAGCCCTTCCACGGTCCGCACCGACCTGCCGTCACACTGCACGGCGAGTATCAGGCAGGAGCGCACCGCCTCACCGTCCACCAGCACGGTGCAAGCGCCACACACACCGTGCTCGCAACCCAGATGTGTGCCAGTGAGCCGGCAGTCCTCCCGCAGCACGTCGGCCAGGATGCGCCGTGGCTCCACGTCGAGCGGGAACTCCTCGCCGTTCACGGTGAGGGTGATCTTCATTGGCTGTCTCCCTTGGGCTCGCTGATGCGGGACCGGTGGTCGTTCGCCGCCTGGCACAGTGTCCTGGCGGTCACGACGGCGATGGCATGCCGCCGGTATTCGAGGTCCGCGTACGGCTCCGCCAGGGGTGCGGCGTCCTGCTCCGCGGCGATCCGGCCCGCGCGGGCGAACGAATGGTCCTCGGGCAGCCGGTACCCGTCCATCGGTGGTCCGCTCTCGACGCCGATCAGGGCCTGCTCGGCGGCGTGCGCCCGTAGCGGCCGGTCAGCGCAGTTGACCAGCCCAATGCGTGCTTCCCCGATCACTCCGTCGTGCATGGTGAGGACCGCCGCGACGGCCACCTGGGCAAAGCAGAAGTGCGTGCGCCGGTGCTCGATGAAGCCGACGCCGGTGTGCTCGGCGAGCAGCGGGTACCGCACGGAGGTGATCAGCTCACCGGGTCGACGGGCGGTCTTAAGGGGACCGTGAAAGTAGTCGCGTGCCGCGACGGTACGAGCACCTTCGGGTCCTTGTAGTTGGACGTCGGCGTCCAGAGCCATGGCGATGGCGCACCACTCGGACGCGGGGTGTCCCCAGCCGAAGCTGCCCACCATGGTTCCCCGGGACCGGATGGGTGGGTGGGCGATGTTGACGACGGCGAGGGAGAACAACGAGCCGAGCGGACCTGGCACGGCCTGCGGGGACTCGAAGACGTGGTGCCTGATCAGGGCGCCGACCTGCAGGGTGTTGTCGATGATCTGCATGTCGTCGAGTGCGGGGATGCGGTTGATGTCGACGACCAGGTCGGGACGGATGCGCTCCAGGTGCATCTCCAGGAGCAGGCTCTGGCCGCCGGCCAGGACCTGGGCCTTGTGGCCCCCGTTTCCCAGGGCGTCGACGGCCTCGGGCACCGTGCGGGGTACGACGTAATCGAAGGCGGCGGGCTTCACCGGGCCTCCTCCAGCTTCGGGGCTCGGGCCGCTCGCCAGATCACGTCCGGGGTGAGCGGCATCTGCAGCAGGTCGGGGTCGGCCGGCTGGAGTGCGTCGACCACGGCGTTGACGACTGCGGCCGGCAGGCCGATGCAGCCCGACTCGCCGGCGCCCTTGGCGCCCAGCGGTGAGCTCGGGCTCGGCGTGCAGGTGTTCTTGACCTCGATGGGTGGCAGTTCGGTGTAAGTCGGCAGCAGGTAGTCCAGCAGGCCGTTGGCCAGCATGGGCACTCCGTTGTCGTCGTAGGGGATGGCCTCGTACAGCGCCTGGCCGATGCCCTGCAGAGCGGACCCGAAGGCCTGCGCGTGGACGATGTCGGGGTTGAGCACCACACCGCAGTCGTCGACCATCACCACCTTCAGCAGCTGCACGGTGCCGAGTTCCGGGTCGACCTCGGCCACCGCCACGTGGGCTCCGAAGGGGAACGCCATCCCCGTCTCGAACCGGTCCTCCACGCGCAGGGGCCCGGTCGCCTTGACCAGCTCGCTGACGTCCATGGCGGCCGAGCCGTCGTGGGCGGCGTGTACCGTGCCGTCGGACCACTCCACCTGCTCCAGGGGCAGATTCCACAGGTCCGCGGCCCTCTGCTTGGCCTCCTCGATGACCAGTTGGGAGGCGTGCTGCAGCATCGCACCCGCGACCTGCGCGGTGCGGCTGGCGAAGGATCCCAATCCCTGGGGCTGTTCATCGGTGTCGCCCTCGATCAGCCGGACGCGCTGTTCGTCCACGCCCAGGGTTTTGGCGACCAGCGCGGGGAACACCGTCTCGTGGCTCTGACCGCTGGAGGCCGCGCCACACCGCGCGGTGATCGTGCCGTCCGTGCCGACCTCGATGCTGCCGAACTCGTGCAGGCCGCCCGGCTCCCCGCCGGAGCGTTCCACGTAGCAAGACAGGCCGATACCCAGGGGCTTGGCGGTCGGGTCCGTCCGGCGGCGGGCCTGCTCGGCCCGCCACGTGTCGTAGCCGACGGTCTCCAGCGCCAGGCCGAGCGCGCGTGCGTACTCGCCGCTGTCGTAGGTCCGGCCGGTGGGGGTCGTGTACGGGAAGCTCTCGGGCGGGATGAAGTTGCGGCGCCGCAGTTCCGCCGGGTCCATCCCCAGCCGACGGGCCATCATGTCCATACACCGTTCCAGGGCGATGACCGCCTCGGGCCGGCCGGCACCCCGGTAGGGGTAGGTGAGCATAGTGTTGGTGAGGATCGAGCGGACGGTCGCATGCACCTTGGGGGTGCTGTAGGCGCCGGTCGCCATCCAGGCGGTCTGCATCGGCAGCCCGACCCCGAGGTGAGGGTAGGCGCCGACGTCGGCGTCGATGTGGAGCTCGTAGGCGAGAAGTCGGCCGTCGGCGTCGGCGGCCAGCCGGGCATGCTGGTCCTGGCCGCGGCCTCGGGTGGCGACCATCATGGATTCCAGGCGGTCCTCGATCCACCGGACGGGCCGCTGCAGCTTGACCGCCAGGAAGGCGACCACGACGAACTCCGGGAAGGACGCGCTCTTCGACCCGAACGCGCCGCCGGTGTCCGGGACCACCACACGCACCTGCTCCTGCGACCAGCCCAGCAGCGCCGCCAGCTCGCGGCGGAGCCGGTGGGGCATCTGGTGCCCCGACCAGACCGTCAGCCGGTCGCCCTCCGGGACGGCGAGGATCGTCCTGCATTCCATCGGTGTGGGCATCAGGAGGTTCTGGCGGTACCGGCCCTCCACCACTGCGGCCGCTTCCTGCCACACCTTGTCCTCGATGGGCTTTCCGGCCTCTCCCCGCAGAGCGATGTTGCTCAGACCTTCGAAGAGCAGGGTCGAATCTGCGGCCGCGGCGGAGGGTGTCACCATCGCGGGTAGTGGGTCGACCTGAAAGGTGACCTCGGCTGCCCCGTCCTCGGCCCGGTAGCGGTCCTCTCCGAGGACGACCGCGACCGCTTCGCCCGCGTACCGCACGCGCTCCTTGACGAGCGCCGGCCACTCGCGGCCGACGACCGCCTCGTCCGAGGACAGTTTGGCGAGCACGGTGTGCGGAACCGGAGGCAGGTCTTGCAGGGAAGCTGCTGAGTGGGCGCATGGAGGCATGTCCGTGAGGTCGGCGGCGGACCAGGCACCCGCCACACCGGGCACCTCACGAGCCGCACTGCAATCGACCGCGCGCAGCGCACCGTGGCCGACCTTGCTTCTCACGAACACAGCGTCCAGACAGCCCGGTACTTCGATATCGGCGACGTAGCGGCCATTCCCCGTGAGTAGCCTTTCGTCCTCGCGCCGTGTCCATTGATGCACAACCACACCTCTTGCCGGCTCGAGTCCTGCGATGGTCGATCTTGCGGCGTCATCGGCCTGAGGCAAGGCGCGTGTCCGTTCAGGTCAGCAGCGCGCGGGCGTAGTAGTCCTGGGCGCCGGTCACACCCGGCAGGGCGAAGAAGTACCCTCCGCCGGTCGGGGTGATGAAGGGAACGAGCGTTTCGTTTTCCAGCCGCTGTTGCATGTCGATATAGGTGCTGAGATTGCGCTGGAAGCAGCAGAAGGCATGCCCGGCGTCCATGCGCCCGTTGATATCGGGGGCGCGCATGTACTGGTAGCTGCGGCGCCAGATGTGAACAGGAGGCACCTTGTCCGGTACGTACGGGTTGGGCGCGCTGAAACGGGAGTCGACCGTCTGTGGGTTGGCGAGGCGGATGTGGCAGTTGAACGGCATGACCTCGCCTTGCGGATCGTAAACCACCGGGGAGTTCTCGTTGGTACCGCCGTTCAACGGGATGCCGGTGACCTTGTGTCGGCCAATGATCTTCTGCTGCTGGACGACCGGTACCCGATTCCATTCGTCCAGGTGGAATCGGACGATGCGGATCACCTGGTAGGTGCCGCCGGTGGTCCAGGCCGGTTCGGGAGAGGGCGGATGCACCCAGATGAACTTGTTGATCCGGCCCTTGACGTCGGTCAGGAAGTGGTTGGCGACGTCGTCGTGGAATCCGAGCAGGTCACGGGGGGTTCCGCTCGGTCGTTGCGGGCTGCGGAACCCGTCGATGCGCCAGCGCTGCCGCATCAGCGCACTGGTGCGCGTATGAATGTCGATCAGCGCGTTCACCAGCGCGTCGTCGTGGTTGGCGCACAGTTGCAGAAGGAGGTCTCCATGGCATTCGGCGGGATTGAGGTCATCGTGGGCGAAGGCGGTCATGGGGACCAATTCGACCGGTTTGCGGTCAGCCAACCCGAAGCGGTGGTCGAACAAGGACGACCCGACACCGACGGTCACGGTCAGACCGTCCGGCACCAGGGTGCTGCCCAGGAGCCCGGAGCCCGATGAATAAGGGTCGGGATGCGCGGGGCCACCGCTGGTGAGGAATCGGGCCCGCTCGGTGAGGGTACGGAACAGATGGGTGAGCTCACTGCGGTTCCTGGCGGTCACCTCGTAGGCGGCGAAGATCCCCTGCTGCTGCGGGACCAGCGGCGGCATGATGATGCCGGACTGGTGCTCGCCGTGAAAAGGCACGATATCGCGGGCGATCGGGGAGCTCTCTTCGACCGCTTCCCCGCGCGCCGCGCCGACCAGTCCAGCGGCCAGCGACCCCCCGACGAACGAACGGCGAGAGAACGAGTGACACATACCCTCACGCTAAGTAACCGGAGGATGCACACACAAGAAGGCATCTGGTGTTTTTGCAGGTCATTGGCCACCGCTGGGTACGATCCGCCAGCAGGGTCGATTCCCTGGCCGACCTTGCCGTGATTCGCGGCATCGCCATACTCGCCGCCGTCACCGCCAGTGCCGCGGGGGAGCGCTACTGATCGCCGCTGTCCCCGCGGCACTTCCCGCCATTCCCCTCGCCGCCCTGGCCATCGTCATCACGACGGCCACCATCCATCACTGCAGGACCCGGAACGGCGGCTCGCGCGTCTGACCGGTGGGGTGAAGGCCAAGTTGTTCGGCACAGCAGACTCCTTCTTCCGGGAACCGGGGTTCCCCAGAGATCAGGTGTCCACCAAACCGGATCAACTCCAGAACAGCCTGCTCCGTCTGATCGGTCGTGAGCCGCTGGGAGTCAGATCCGGGTGGGGAGCGGGCCGAACAGCCAGTTACCGCGGGCCTGCGCGTCGGCGCTGCGGAAGAACTGCTCGTTCGCCAGGTGCAGCTCCTGTCGGCTCAGCGAGCCGTTGGCATCCAGGTCAAGGTACTCGAACGCGATGAGACTGTCCGCCTCCGACATGCGGAAAGCGCTTCCGGCCATCCGGAGGTACTCGGTCCGGGTGATCCGCCCGTCTCCGTCGGCGTCCATCAGATCGTAGAAGGCGTCGGCAACCGGCGCGATATGCGTGCGGTAGCCCTCCTCGGGCTGGGTGACGAACCGGCCGAATCCCGCTGTGAACTCTCCCAGGTCGACCCGTTCGTCTCCGTTGACGTCCATGGGGAGCGTCACCTCGTCCCACAGCCTCGCGTACCGCTCCCGGACCCGCTGCGACTCGGTCGAGCCCGGCGCGAACCCGAACGCGTTCACCAGCCGGTCGGCCGAGGCGGTGTAGTCCATCTTGTCGACAGTCCCGTCGTCGTCCACGTCCAGAAGTGCGAACAGATGGGCCATCTTGCGCCGCTGCAGGTCGTTGAGCATAGAACCTCCCGAGTTCCGCTTACCGTAAGCGTTCGATACTTTACTATTTGCTACCTCCCATAGGAAGGTTAATTGGTGAGCGTTCAGGTGATCGACGGAGCCAACGGCTTCGTGGGCTCCCATCTGATTGGTGCCCTGCTGGCCCGGGGTGACGAAGTGATCGCCCTGGCTCGCGCGTCCGAGGAGGTGGTGCGCCGCCGAGTCGTGGACGCACTGCTCTGCCTCGGCTTCGAAGAGTCCCTGGCGGCCAGACTCCGGGTGCGCGGGCTGGCGTTGGACGGGCCGGACCTCGGCCTGCCGGTGGCCGAGGTCTTCGCCGAGCGCTGCACCTACTGGCACACCGCCGCGCTCGTCACCTTCTTCCCACGCCGCGAGGAGGAGCTCTTGAACGTGAACGTGGCGGGATCCGCGAACGCACTGGCCACCTACGAGCGGCACGCCCGTCCGGGGTCGCGCTACATCTCCATCGGTACGGCCTACCAGTGCGGCCTCGACACCGAAGGCCCCGTTCCCGAGGACTGGCCCGCGCACGCCTCCCCGGACCGCTTCCGGAACTTCTACGAATACTCCAAACGCGAAGCGGAGATCGCGCTGGCCCGGTCGCGGTCGGTCCGCGAGGGCGCCGTCCTGGTGGCTCGGCTGGGCGTGATGGTCGGCCACTCCCGCACCGGCCGCGCGCTGACCGACTACGGCCTGTACGACTTCCTCCGGGTGATGGCCTTCTTCGCCCGGCGCACGCCCGGTGAACGGGTCCGTCTCCCCTGTCATCCGGACGCCAATCTCCATCTGACACCCATCGACACCACGGTCTCCCGGCTGCTCTCGCTCGCCGCCGGAGACATCGACCGTCCGATCTTCCATGTGGTGAACGGAGGAACCGTGCCGGTCCGCGACCTGTTCGACGCGATCAACGCTCGGCTGCCGATCGAACTGGTCCCCGCCACACCCGAGCAGATCCGGGAAGAGCCGTTCAACCGGTTCGAGGCGGTGGTCAACATGCGGGCCAAGTACACCGCGACCTATTTCCGGCACCATTACGACTTCGAGTGGCGCGACCCGGCGGCCCCGCCCGCCGTCACTCCCGCGGTCCTCGACCGGTTGGTCTCCTGGTACGTCCGTGAGGGGCTGCCCGAATGACCGATTTCGTCACGCACGTGCGGGACCGCCTCAGCGATGATCGGGAACTGGTCTTCGTCCGGGACGACGGCGAACCGACCCGGCTCACCTTCACCGAACTGGATCGGCGGGCCCGTGCCGCCGCCGTATGGCTCACCGAGCTCGGCATGACCGACCAGCCGGTGCTGCTGCTCTATCCGGCCGGGCTCGACTTCACCGTCGCGTTCCTCGGCTGTCTTTACGCCCGGGTGCCGGCAATCCCCGCGCCTCTGCCGGATGCGGGTGCACCTCACTCAAGTCGCGTACGGACACTGCTGCGGGACGCGGGTGTCCGGCTGGTCCTGACCGATCCCGCGCACGCGTCCAAACTGTCCGACCTCTCAGCCCGCGTCGTCGACCCCGCCGCCGATCCGGACGCCTGGACTCCCCCGGTCCTGAGCGCCGACACCGTCGCCTACCTGCAGTACACCTCCGGCTCGACGAGCGAACCACGCGGAGTCGAAGTCTCACACGGCAATCTGCTGCACAACCTGGAGCTGTTCCAATCCCTGGCAGGAGCGAAACCGCCACGGCGGCTGGCCGGATGGCTGCCCCACTACCACGACATGGGCTTGGTCGGCCTCCAGTTGCACGCGCTCTACGCGGGTGCCGACCTGGTGTTCATGTCGCCGCTCGCGTTCGTCGCGCGGCCGGTGCGCTGGCTGGAGCTGATCAGCCGGTACGGTGCGGAGTGGACCGTGTCCCCGGACTTCGGATACTCCTGGTGCACCCGCAGGATCACCGATGAGCAGCTCGCCGGCCTGGACCTGTCCACATTGGCCATGGCCCTCAGCGGAGCTGAACCGATCAGAGCCGGTACGCTCACCGACTTCGAGCGGAGATTCGCTCCTGTCGGCTTCCGCCCGACCACGTGGAATCCCGGCTACGGCCTGGCCGAGTCCACCCTGATGGTCACCTGCGTACCGCGAGGGCAGGGCGTGACCGTACGCAGGTTCGATCCCTCGGCGCTGGAACGACATCAGGCGACTCCGGAGCCCGACGGGGTTCCCCTGGTGGCGTGCGGCCCGGTTTCCGGCCTCGACCTGCGGATCGTCGATCCGGGCGATTCCGCCCCCGTCCCCGATGGCACGATCGGGGAGATCTGGGTGGCGGGCCCGAGCGTCGCCCTCGGCTACCGAGGCCGCCCAGAGGAGACCCGTGCCACCTTCCGCGCGGGTGACGGCCGCTGGCTACGCACCGGTGACCTGGGGTTTCTGCTGGACGGGCAGCTCTACGTGACAGGGCGGATCAAGGACGTCATCATCGTCAACGGCCGCAATCTCTATCCGCAGGACTTGGAGGAAGCGGCCTGCCGGGCGGACCCTGCCACTGGACGGAGCGTCGCCTTCGGCGTCCGCCGGCGGGACGGCGGGGAACACGTCGTCCTGATCCAGGAGGTACGCCGAGGACATTCGGAGGTCCTGAGCGAGACGGCCGACCGGGTCATGGACCTGGTGACGAGAGAGTTCGGCGTCCCGCTCAGCCTGATGCTGGTAGCCCGGGGCACGGTGCGGCAGACCACCAGCGGCAAGCTCCGTCGCCGGCATATGAGGGAACTGTTCCTCAGCGGGAGCCTCACCCCACTGCACGCCGAGCTGGAACCCACGGTCAACGATCTACTGAGGGCCGTTTCATGAACGTGGTCACCGATCCGCGAAGACACTTCATCTATGCCGGGAGAGGCCGTGCCCAACCGTGACTTGCACCGATG
Source organism: Streptosporangium sp. NPDC087985 (assembly GCF_044741965.1). NCBI lineage: Bacteria > Bacillati > Actinomycetota > Actinomycetes > Streptosporangiales > Streptosporangiaceae > Streptosporangium > Streptosporangium sp. NPDC087985. Next base: position 24,259 of record NZ_JBIUTQ010000003.1, on the reverse strand, counting down.
GCTCACCGAGCGGGTGGCCACGTACCTCCAACGGCCGCCCGCCGAGATCGATCCGACGGTCAAGCTCCGCGCTTACGGACTGGACTCGGTCCACGCGCTCAGCCTGTGCGTCGACGTCGAAGAGATCGTCGGCCTGCTGGTCGAGCCGACCCTGGCCTGGGACCACCCCACGATCGACGCCATCGCCGCCCACCTCACCGAACTCCTGTCCCAAGACCGGACAGCCGGGGCCGTGGGATCAGGTGCGGATGAACCGTAGGCCGGATATCGGTTCGCCGATATCCGTCAGATCATGCACAGCAAGAATAATGCTATTGAGTGTTCGCTTATTAAGCGATGGAGTAGCAAGCGCATTTATGATGAGATGCATCGGTGACGTCCCCCGATATGACTTCGACCGCGAAATACGCAATCGAGGCATATCGCAGAGTGGCCGAGCTCGCGCAGACCAACGCACCTGCGCTGAACAGAGCGTCTCAGGTGATGCAGACCAATGCCTGGGTGGGCGGCGGAGCATCTGATTTCGCCAAAGAGCTGTTCTCCCACCGCGTACGGCTTCAGCAGGCGTTCCAGTCGGCGCTGGACGAGATCGCCGAACTGATCGTGCGCGAGGGCGGGGCCTCTCCCCCGCACCTACGTGTGATCACCCCGCTCCAAGCGACCCTGAGTGCGGGTGCCGGTGGGTTCAGGGGGATAGACGTCGGCCAGATGGAGCTCCTCATCAGAGAGCTCGACCGTGCCGGTAACCCACTGCTGGAGGCCGGATCTCAGCTGCAGAGCTCCTGCTCGGCACTGTGCGTGGCCCCCGGCGCCGGCCGTACGGTCGGCTTCACCGGGGCCTGGGCCGAGGCCCAGACCGGAGACCTGCGAAAGCGCCTGGAGACCATCACGCGCAGAACGCCGATCGCCGAGAACGGGCTCCCCCTGACGGGGCCGTTCCTCAGTGCGAACACGATCGGTGCGGGAGCCGCGGCGTATGAGCTGTTCGGCGCGTTCGACACCGCGCCGAACAAGGCCAGGGACCTGCTCTCCCGCGCACGCAACGGCGACGCCAAAGCCCTGGAAGGGATACTGGAACTCCAGCGGAAGGGGAAAGACGCCAGCCTGGCGCAGCGGGTCAACGCCTGGTGGGAGACGCTGAGCCCGGCCACCGCGAAGGAGCTGACCAGCATGGCTCCGGGCCTGATCGGCTCACTGAACGGGCTGCCCTCGGCCACGCGCGACAGACTCAACCGGACCTTCCTCGACCAGGAGGAAAAACGGTTGACCAAGATGCTGTCCAGTTTCACCGGGAGCGCCGGGCAGGTCTTGTTCTCCGAACAGGCACGCGCGGGATTCGAGGCGGCCAGGGAGCGGGTTTCCACCATGTTGAAGAGAATCCAGCAGGTGAGAGCGGCCCTCGCCAAGGGAGGCCAGAACGGCTTTCCCCCGGCGCTGCTGCTCGCCTTCGACGCGGTGAACGCACACGGCCGCGCGGTGGTGTCGTACGGCGACCCCGACAAGGCACACAACATCACCACCTACGTGCCGGGGTTCACCACCCAGGTCGAGGTCGGCGCCGCCGACTTCGACCGCGCCCTGGTCACCTGGAACGCGGCAGATATCTTGGCCGCTGGAAAACGGACGGCCTCGATCGCCTGGCTCGGCTACGACGCTCCCCAGCTCGACCCCGGGTTGGTCATCCCAGGCCATTCGGTGGCCACGGACGGGGCCGCCGACAAGGGCGCCCAGGAACTGGCCTCCTTCACCGATGGGCTGCACGCCACCCACGACCTCGCCGTGCCGGCTCGCCTGACCATGGTCGGCCACAGCTACGGCTCGCTGACCACCGGTAAAGCCGCCACGCTGCGCCCTCCCGGGACGTTCGCCGATGACCTAGTGTTCGTCGGCAGCCCCGGCGTCGGTACCTCCCAGGCCGCCGAGTTGGGGGCGAGCAGAGATCATGTGTGGGTCGGGGCCAGCGACAATGACCCTGTCACCAAGCTCGGGCGGTTCGGTGGAGATCCGGACGCCCCCGAATTCGGCGCCATCCGCTTCCTCGCCGGTACGGGCGGCCACTCCGACTACTGGAAAGACCATTCGGATTCTCTAGGTAACATCGGCCGCATCGTCGCAGGAAAGTTTGATAAAGTCGAGAAAATTTCCGTACCCTTTCTCCGATCATCGGATTTATCTCCGTAAATGTAAATGTCGCGAAAAATCGCGCGAGGCACCTACCAGGTGAGCTGCCGAGCGGCCAGGTGAACTGCGAGAGGAACTCATGGCACGGCGATTACGCGTACTCGCGGCGCTCACCGCGTTAGCGATGATCGGCTGGCTCAGTGGCTGCGCGAAGGAGTCGACGATGAACGATGGGCCGGATATTTCCGAGGCTCAGGCCCTCGCCCGGGTGGAGGAGCTCATCCGCTCGGTCCTCACCGGAGTCACGCCGACTCCCGGCATGGACCTTATCCCCACAAGTCTCGCCGACCACCCCTGCATCCCCGATGAGGGGAACATTCTCACCGGGGATATCTATATCGTTCGAACCTACTACCTGACAGGGATTCCCAAGGAGCGCCTTGTCGAGGCGGCTCGACATATTCAGGCGAACTGGGAGAAGGCCGGACATAAAATTACAAGCACACACGCGTTCGACCAAGGGGAACCTCAACTATCCGGCTGGACCGACGACGACTTTCGCCTCGCCGTAGAGACAGTCGAACGAGACTCCACCTTGCAATTTTTGTTCTCGGTGGTCTCGCCGTGCTTTCCCCCTGACAAGCCTTCCTCCCCCTGACCCGCCGTACTCATTTCCCCTTGCTCGCATGGCTCATCGGCCGAATTCTGCCGCGTCATCGTGGGATGGGGAGGCCGGCGTCCTGGACGAGTGGGGATCAGGTCCGTGGACGCCGGCCTTTTGTACGGTCCACGCTCGGCAGGGGGAAGCCATGGGCGTGGACCGGCTCCGGGTTCAGGGGATCGGTGGGAAGTGGGGACGATCCCCTGAACCCGGAGGTCGGGGGTTCAGGGCTGGTGAGACCGGGTGGGGAGGTCGAACCAGACGCCGGTACCAAGCTGACCGGTGCCGCGTAGCGGGGTCCATCGGGTTGCCGCAGTGTCGGTGGGTGGGTTCGGTGACGAAGGGCCGCCCGGCGCGGTCAGCCCGGGCGTGGTTCGCGGTCGACCGGCGGGCAGGACGGGTTGCACAGCACGTCGACCCAGACATCGTTGACCGGCGCGGTGATCTGCTCGACGGCATCGGCAGAGAGCGTGTCGTCCGTGATATCGGCCCAGATCATACGTACGGCGGCGGCCAGCGTGACGATATGCGTGCCACACCCCGCGCAGACGCGCACTCCGCCAGGCATGTCCAGGATGGAGAGCGAGCTACTCACCGGGATCTCCACTCCGCGCAGATGAACCAGACGGTCTTGCCGTCCTGGGCGGGCTCGACCCCCCACCGATCCGCGTAGGCCGTGACGATCGCCAGTCCGCGACCGTGCTCCTCATTCGGACCGGCCGGGATCGGGGTCGGCCACACGGTGCTGTGGTCGGTGACCTCCCCGCGTACGATCCGCCCGTACTGGTGCAGGGAGAGGGTGATCGGCGCCTTCCCGTGCACGATCGCGTTGCTCACCAGTTCGGACACGACCATGGTCACGTCCTCCGCCACGACGGGCATGCCCCAGGTGGCGAGGGCTTCACGCGCGAGCCGGCGCGCCTTGCCGACTGCTTCGAGATCGGCGGGCAGATCCCAGCATGCCTCCCGTGCGTTCTTGTCGGCCCTTATGGGATGTGGGGGGACAGGGTTAGGGTTCTTCATAGGTCAGAGGGCTCCGAGTTCCTGATCCAGTCCTCGGGCTGGTGGTTGCGTCACCACGCCCGAGGACGCCGGGAATTGTTTCCGCTCGTCGCTATAAAACGAGCGCATTGCAATAGGCGGCATGGCGGGTTTGCCTGGCTGCGCGCTAAGTAGGCCCGCAGGTGCGTCGGCCGTCAGCCTGAATCATGATCAAGCGTCCGGCATGGACCTTTACTGCTTCGATCTCGATGGACAGCGCGCCATGCATGTGCATGGCTGAAGCGCTCTCTATGAGCTGCTCGTGATCGTCCACAATCAGCCACCCTCACACATGGTTACGAGTACCCTTCCGATAGTGACTGATCGCATAGATACTTTCAAGGCGATAGTTTCAATGCGTTAATATGTCCCATTTTCGGGACAAGAGAGGAAATTATGGCGAGTCCTACGGTCCGCCGACGCCGTCTCTCCGCCGAACTCATTCGTCTGCGCGAGCAGACTGGACTCAGCGTCGAAGAGGCAGGGCGCCGACTGGAGTGGTCACGCGGTCGTCTCAACAAGATGGAGGCCAACAAGTGGACCAGGCCCGATCTGGGAAACATCCGGGCACTGCTGGACCTGTACTCGGTGACGGACCCGGCACAGCGCGAGGCCGTCCTGACGCTGGCTCGCCAGTCACGTGAGAAGGGATGGTGGGCTAACTACCAGGACATTTGGCGCGGTTCCCTGGCAGGATTCGAAGCAGAGGCATCCTTGATCAGCACCTACGAGGATCTCCGCGTGCCTGGCCTGCTCCAGACGGAGGACTACGCCACAGCGATGTTCAAAGGTGGCCGGGTGATGGAGGATGCCCAAATTCGTCGTCGCGTAGAGGCTCGGCTGACAAGGCAAACCGTTCTGCACAGTGAGACTCCGCCCACGCTATGGGCGGTGATCGATGAAGCCGCAGTGACCAAAATGGTAGGCGGCCCGTCGGTGATGCGACGGCAACTGCGGCATATCATCGAAATGAGCGCTAGACCGAACATCTACGTGCAAGTCTTACCCGACTCAGCCGGAGCCCACGCCGCAATGGACGGCGCATTCACAATCTTGAATTTCCCGGACCGGAATGACCCGAGCATTATCTATATCGAGACCGCGACAAGTGACCTATACCTGGAGACTTCCGAAGATCTTGAGCGCTACAGGCTTATCTTCGACCTCATACGGTCGTCCGCGCTCGGCCCAGATGCGTCCGTGGCACGCCTGTCCAATCTGATAGATCAACTCAGTTAAGAGGTAATCATGGATCTCCCCCAGCCTCACCCCCTCGCCTGGCGAAAGAGTTCCTATTCCGGCTCGGGCGACAACTGTGTCGAGGTCGCGGCGCTCCCCGATGGAGGACGGGCCGTACGGGACTCCAAAAACCCTGGAGGCCCCATCCTGAAGTTCACCCCGGGCGAGTGGAGCACCTTCATCAGCAGCATCAAGGACGGCCAGTTCGGCGTGCCCTGGTGATGCGGCGCCTCGTCGCCGACGCACTGGGAGTTGACTCGTCGACCGCGTATCTGTCCGAACCGATCGACCAGTTGTGAGGCACCCAATGGATCTATCTGGCGCCGAATGGCACAAGAGCACCCTCAGCCAGGGCGGCGGCAACAACTGCGTAGAGGTCGCCCGGAACCTTCCCGGCATCGTCGCGGTGCGTGATTCGAAAGTCCATGACGGACCGAGCCTGATCTTCACCCACTCGGAGTGGTCCGCCTTCGTCGGCAGCATACGAGACGGCTGGTTCGGCTAGCGAACACCAGCTACGCAGGTGCGACCACAACGAGCCGCCGGGCCAGGGCTTCTACTTCGGCGAGTAGCCCGGCCGGTGGCTGGTTGAGTTCGAGGGCGTGTTGGTGGATGGTGATGCGGACGTGCCGGACACGGTGGGCTGCGTGCGGGGCGTTCCCCTTGGCGTAGACGAGGTGCCCTTCCGGGAGGTTGAGCGCCGTGCAGTAGGCGAGCATCTGGTAGAGGTCGGAGTCCGGGAAACCCTCGGGTCTCTCCGCCTTGTACTTGGCATCGGCCACGGCGCGCGAGGTGCCGTCGTCGGCATACCAGACGAAGTCGGGAGCCATCCGGACCGCCTGACGTTCGTCGAGGTGGTGGGTGGGCTCTACGATCACGTCGTCGATCAACTACTGCCGGAGCAAGTACGAAGACAGCATACGGATGGGGAAGGACGGCACGACCTCCGGCCGGACGGGTGAGCCAGCGTGCACCAAGAACTTCTGGCTACCCTTGGTCCCCTTTTCGTCCAGCAGTCGCCCGCGCGCCGTGGGACCGCTGTGGGGCAGGCGAATCTGGAACTCGGGATACTCCCCGGGCATCAGGCTCCTTCGTCTTCCGTTCGATCGGTGACTGTGGTGTGCGCTGCGGGATGGCGGGGGCCGTGGCCGGGGGGTGGGGTGAGGGTGGAGGTGTAGTTCTCGCCGTCGATGAGGGGGACGGTGAGGCTTACGCCGGATGCGGCCATGCGGTCGTATTCGGCGAGAACGAGGTCCTTGGTGCGGTATGTGCCGTATTTGGCGATCTCGTTGTTCTTGAGGCCGCCGTTCTCGGTCTGGAAGGTCTCCAGAATGTAGTCCGCGTCGGGGCCGCTGATCCCGTAAAGGTGGAAGAAGTAGGCGTCCAACTCGGCGCGGATCTGGGTGCGGCGGTCCTCTTCCCATTTGAAGGGAGCACCAAAATCACCGAGGTCGCGGGCGAGTCCGGCCATGTCATGGGCGGTGTAGACGAGTTCAAGGACCCTGGGAACGATGAAGGCTGTGTGGGGCTCTAGGTCCTGGGGCGGTGGGACGGGGAGTTGCTTCCAGGCCATGAGAGCCATGTGGATGCCGTTTACCTTCTGACGGCTCACGAAGTCGAAAACCAGGGAACTTTGGGCGGCGACGAGGGCGGCGACAAGGGCAGGCGAGACATGTGGGAACATCAGAGGGAACGTGTGAACGACAGCAGTGCGTGGAATGAAGGCTGGGATGGCTGTGCGCTCGTTAGTCGATGCGGTGACATCACACCAACCACAGAGCCAGTCGCGGTCCCAGCGAACATCCTTCAAGCGCAAGGAGACACCAGGCACAGCAATATCTTTTCCGTTCCTGCGTGTTGGGATCGATTCGCGCTCAGCGATCCAGTTCAGCGGGAAAGCGGACCGCTCCGCGTCCTGGAGCTCCTTTGATGTCAAATAGCGCGGCTGGTTCTGGCGATTGACTGCAGTCTCGCTCTTGACAACATCGGCGGCGCGATGGTTGAAAAAGCTAACCATCTTCGCTTCGTACAGCGGGAGCATCCGCTCATTGTCTCGTATGAAGATGTTAGCGTGAAGCTCCCATCCCTCATCGAGCAATTTCTCTCGTGCGTGGAAGAGATCACCATCGTTGGCATTGCGGAAGAGATATTTGAAGTCGATGCGCCACGGATTGTCGCTTTTCATAGCTTCATTGCTTAGTACCGGGAATCGTCGGTAGATCGCAAGCGTGATGTCAGCATCGCGGCGAGACCTGAAGATGGGAAGGCTTCCGGTATTAGGGCTTATGAGGTTGATCTCTTCCGCGCTGAATACAAAGACGCGCCCGGAATCATCGAGGTCGACTGTCTCTTCAAGGAAGAAAGCGAACTTTGCTGCCGGTTCGCGTAGGTCACGTCCCGCCATCGAGAGCAGGCAGAACTTGTAGCGGGAGTCCACTCCGAGGAACAGCGGCTTGCGGTTCTCGAAGTCGTACAGGGATGCGATGGCGCCTCGCCGGGTGAAGCTACTGAAGAGGTGCTGGGAGCCAGCACTAGTGGCCACACCTGTGGGGATGATGCAGCCGAAGCGGCCCTCAGACCCGACAATCGATGAGAACAGCTCGGCGAAGAGTTGGTCCACCTGCAGTTTGGTGACACCACCGGTTGTGAGTCCTCTCGCGCACAGCGGAAATACTCCCGAACCTCCCGCAAACAGGGATGTCAACTTCAGCTTGCGCCGCTCGGCCCGGTACTCCGCCCCTGCCTCGGGATTCTCCTTGGCCCAAGCCGCGATACGCCTTCCCCGCGCCGCACCAGAGATTTCGGCGATCGACGGCTCGACAACGCTGAAGTACTTCTTGTCTTCGAACTCCAGCCTGTCCCACGGCGGGTTGCCCAGGACACAGGAGAAACCGCCCGCCCAGCCGGTGGCCGGGTCCACCTTCGCGTCGGTCTCCTCGTCCGGGACGGTGAAGACCTCGGGGAACGCCAGATGCCAGTGAAAGAAGCGATACTCCTTGCGGAGCCGCACGATCTCGTCATGGGTCGCTTGGGGGGCGGCTGTGGCGTCCGGGTCCTGCAGGGCCCGGAAGACGTCGTGGGTGATCGCGGGCGGGGCGTCCTTGGCCTTGTGCCACATGAACGCCGCACACCAGGCATCGGCCACATGCACGGCATTGACATACTCGGCGGAGGTCTCCCACTTGCGGTAGTCCGCAGCCTGCCGGTGGACCTCTTCTAGGGTGTCGGAGGGGGCGTTGATAATGCGGCGCAGGCCAGAGGCGAAAGCGGTGTTGGCTACCTTCGTCTCCTCGGCCACGTCGAACAACCTGACCTGTCCCGCGCGTTCCTTGTCGTTCTGCTTCTCCAGGAACGCGGCGTACTTGACATCATCGCCCTCAACGGGCTTGAACGCCTTGCTCGGGATGCCGTCACGCAGCAGGACCGGCGTCGCCCCGATCAGCCCGTTGCCGTGTTTGATGTGCGCGTCGAGGAAGCCGAGCGGTTTGCCCGGCTCCAGGGCCTCCAGCCAGAGCGAAACCTTGGCGAGTTCGACGGCCATCAGGTTGAGGTCGACGCCGTACACGCAGCGAGCGATGACCTCGTGCAGGGCATGCCGGACCGCGTCGAGGGTGGGTTCGGGGTTTCTCTCCCGTACGGCGGCGACGCGCTTGGCGATCCGGCGGGCGGCGGCGACCAGGAAGTGGCCGGAGCCGCAGGCCGGGTCGCAGACGGTCAGGGAGAGCAGCTCGGCGACGATGCTCTCGGCCGGGTCCGGCTCCCCCGCGGCCGATGCCCGCTGCTCGCCGCGCTTCTGCGCGTCGTCGATGACCGGGTCGAGGGTGGAGTCGAGCAGGGTCTCGATCAGAGAGCTCGGTGTGTAGTACGAGCCGGTCTTCTTGCGGTCGTTGCCGAGGCGGTTGACCAGCTCGAAGGTCCTGTCGACGGCGCTGTGCTTGGGGACGAGCTCAAGGAGTGACTCGTAGATGGAGCCGAGTTCCTCCGAGCCCATGTTGCGGTAGTCCACCTGGCGCCAGCGGGCCGAGTTCACGTCGCGGACCCGGTCGAGGTGGCGTACCGCCTCCAGCAGGTGCGTGTTGGAGAGGGACAGGCCGTGCAGTGGAGCGTCGGCGGCGGTGTCGTCGAAGAGCCCACCGAGGCCGGGCAGCCCCAACTCCGGGCGGCCTTCCTCGTCTCCGAGCGCCTTGAGCACGATCCGCAGAGCCTGGTAGAGGTCGGTGTGCGCGGTGCCCCGGCGGCGGCTCGCCTGGCGGCGCAACCGCTCGGAGGAGAAGTAGTCCGCGTATCGCTCGCGGGCTTTCTTGTCCGTCCCGCGCGGGTGGAGCACACCCCGGTCCTCGGTGACGAAGAGGAAGATCAGCCGGTAGACGAGGCGGAGCAGCGCGGCGTGGAAGTCATCGACGTCCAGGTTCTCGCGGAGGGCCTTGTTGGCGGGGTGCTTGAGGAAGCCGGTGCCGAGCGCGGTGATGGCCTTCTGGACCCCGTCGCGATGGTTCTCCAACGCTCGCGTGCCGGATGCGATCGCCTCGATGCGCCATTTCTCCAGCCAGCACGCCGACGGCGCCTGGCCCTCCTCGATCCTGAAGCGAGAGAAGTGCAGCAGCCGATAGAGCAGGACGAACTCGCTGAACAGCTCGCCGTCGAAGATCGCTTCCAGGTCGAACTCAACGTACGAGGCGGTGGCGAGCGCGCTGGAGTCGCGCAGCAGGCGTAGCCGGCGGCCGTTGGTGAGGACTCCCCACAGGTGGGCGTCGGTGCGGTTGAGGCACTCCTGGACGAGGGACTGCGGCGGGACCGTGCCCGCGCCGCCCGGCCGCCTGTCCAATGCGGCGTTCCAGGCGGTCAGGTGCAGAGGAACGTGGCTCCAGCGGTGGCTGATCGCGAAGATCTTGCCGCCGTCGTCGGACGGGATGCCCGCCGCTCCGGTCGCCGTCAGTTCACCGAAGCCAAGTTCCGCGAAGAGGGGTTCGAGCCATTGCGTGATCGCGAGGCCCGTGGGGTCAGCCGGGGTCTCCGCCTCCGGGGCGACGGGGAGCTTCGTGCGCAGCTCGCTCCAGACCGACTTGAGGTAGTCCCAGTGACGCTCGGCGTCGTCGCGGACCGAACGGGAGCCGATGACGCGGTAGTCGGCGGGCAGGGAGCCCTTGACGTCCCTGCCCTCGGAGATGCGGACCAGCATGTCGGCGGGGAGGAGGCCGCCGATGGTGTGGACGGCGGAGAAGACCTGGTTGCGGGTGGTGGCGGACATCAGGCGGTTCCTCCGGCGACGGTGGGGGTAACGGCGCCGGACACCGGCAGGTAGACGTAGGCGCCGAGGATGTCGGCGGGTCTCTGCGCGGTGACGTCCACGCCGCGGACGATCTCGCCGGAGGCGCTGCGGACCCGGCGGTGGGAGGCGAGGAGTTCGGCGGCGAGCTCCTCGCCGTACGCCTCCAGATGCGCGGTCGTGGCGGGCAGGCCGTCCAGGACGCGGCTCATCGTGCGCTCGCCGAAGGTGGGGTCGGTGTTCTCGTCGGCGGCCGCGTCGAGCAGCTTCAGCGCGTCCTCGGCGGGCAGCCATACGGCGTTCGCGGGCGAGCCCTCGAAGGCGAGGAGGCGCGCGTCCTCGGCGACGAGTTCCCTCTCCCCCGACCTGGAGGGCAGGGTGAGGTGGAAGCGGTAGCGGACCAGGAGGAGCGTGGTGCGGTTGCCGACGGCCTTCGTACGGATCACTCCGCAGCGGCGGGCCGGGCGGGGACCGTCGGCCTTGCTGTCGAGGGCGGCGTTGAGGACGTAACCGGCGAGCGCGCCGACCACCGGGTCGGTGCGGACCAGGGCTGCCTCACCGCGCGCGACGGCCGCCGTCGTACGGAACGGGACCGGGCGGCCCAGCTCGACGGCGTCGCCGCCGAGGACGGGGGCCAGAGCGTCGCGGAGCCCGGCGGGGGTGCCGCTCACCTCCGCGGTGAAGTCGCCGGTGCCGCTCATGTCGTCGCGCAGGACGCCGTCGAGGGCGGCCAGGGCGTGCCGTACGAAGCCGTGGATCTCACCCGACCGCCCCAGGGTGTCGCGGATCGCGGCGACCTCGCGGGCGACCTCCTCGGGGTGGATGGAACGCTGGGCGAAGCGGGAGCGGGACGTCTTCTCGCGCTCGGCCGCGGAGTTCCACTCCGCCTCCAACTCGGCGGCCCTGTCGTCGACCGCTCTGAGTTCCTCAACGCCGAAGAGAGTCTCCTGCCCGTGTTGCCGGCCGCGCATCAGCATCCATTCGACGATCGCGTCGGTCACCCCTGAGGAGGCCGCGTCGGGAACGGAGACGGAGATGCCCAGGTCCTTGCGGATCTGGCGGTGCTTCTTGATGAGGACTTCGAGGACCTTGCCGTCGATGCCGTTGTCACTGCCCCAGAGAGTGATGATCTTGACGATGTCTCTCTTCTGGCCGTAGCGGTCGACGCGGCCTTCGCGCTGGTCGTGGCGGGTGGGGTTCCACGCGAGGTCGTAGTGGACGACGGCGTCGAAGTGATGCTGGAGGTTGACACCCTCGGAGAGGCAGTCGGTGGCGATCAGGACGCGGCGGGCGGCGGTGTCGTCGCCCGCCTCGTCGGCGAGTTCCTCGATGCGCTGCAGGCGCTGCTGCGGGGAGAGGGTTCCGGTGACGGCCCGTACGACGGTTTTCTTGCCGAGCTTGCCGTCCAGGTGTTCGGCGACGTACTCGGCGGTCGGGATGTAGCGGCAGAAGACGATCGGGTGGTGTCCCTCGGCGAGGAGCGCCTTGAGATGCCTGACCAGAGCCGCCAGCTTCAGGTCCTGGGCCGTCCCCTCCAGCTGGGCCGCCCGGTCGGCCAGTTCGGCGAGCCGCGCGCCCGCTTCCCCGGTCTCCGCGCCGGGGGCGACGTCGAGACCTTCCAGAGCGTCGCTGTCGGAGGAGTCGCTGGTCAGGGGTGCGCCGAGCTTGTCGGCCTCCTCGGCGGTGGCGGCCGTCGCGGCCGCCGAGCGGGTGCGCAGCGTCTGGGCGGCGGCACGCGGTGAGGAGACCAGGGAGCGGAGCAGCGCGATCGCCGACCACCAGGCGATCCGGGCCTCACGCTTGCCCTGGCCTCCGGCGGCGGTCACCCGCTCGCGGGCGTAGGCGATGGCGTCGTCGAGGAGGGCCTGGTAGTCCGGGGAGAGCTTGTAGGTCTCGTCCTTGAAGTACCGGTCCGAGGGGAACGTGGTCTCCTCGGCCAGGCTGTTGTCGGCCAGGCCGTCGTTCACGGTGAGGAACCGGCGGACGTCGGCCCGCTTGCGGTGCACGAAGTGCGCGGCGAGGAGCTTGCGGCCCTCCTCCGAGCCGAAGTCAACCGTCGCGAGCTCCGGCCTGACCAGGCCCAGGAGATTGCGGAACGCGCTCTCCTTACCGCTGTGCGGGGTCGCCGTCACCAGTAACAGGTGACGGTCGGCCTTGGAGTCGGCGATGCGTTGGAGAAGCTCGTAACGCAGTTGGTTCTGCGTGGAGCTGTTCTCGTCGGCCGCGACGCAGGTGTGGGCCTCGTCGACGATGACCAGGTCGGGGCAGTGGCGTACGAAGTCGTCACGGTGGCGGGTGGACTTGATGAAGTCCGTGGAGACCACCACGTGGGGGTGCCTGTCGAAGAGGGACTGTCCCAGGTCCAGGCCACGCTCCAGTCTGGAGACCGTGGAGGCCAGGACCAGTTCGGCGTCGATGCCGAACTTGGTGCGCAGCTCCTGCTGCCACTGCTCGGCCAGCGCGGGCGAGCAGAGCACGGCGAGCCCCTTCGCACCGCCCTGGGCTAGCAGCTCGCTCGCGATGAGACCGGCCTCGACGGTCTTGCCGATGCCGACGTCGTCGGAGATCAGCATCCGTACGATCTTCTGGCGCAGCGCCATCATCAACGGTACGAGCTGGTAGGCGCGGGGATCGACGGCGATGCCGGCGAGCGAGCGGAAGGGGCCGGCACCGGAGCGGAAGCCGATGCGCAGGGCCGAGCGGAGCAGGCCCGCGGCGCGTTCGTCGCCGAGGTCGGCGGCTGACGGGGGTGCGAACTCGGCGCTCGTGACGTCCTCGAAGCCGGGGAAGACGGCCGCGATGTCGTCGTCCGCCCCGCCCAGCGGGCGCAGGACGAGCATGTCGGGGGCGCTCTCGGGCAGCACGATCCAGTCGCGGCCACGGGCGGAGACCAGGGAACCGGCGGTGTAGACGGTCGTCATCGGGGGGTGAGTTCCTTGGGTAGAGGTTGCTGTCGGTTCTCTGATTCAGCCGCCCACGCCGGGTCCGAAGTAGCGCTTGAACTCCTCCGCGATGGCGGACCAGTCGGCGTCGTAGGGGAACCGGACCACGTCCCAGCCCTTGTCGAACAGCCGGTCTTCGGCCTCGCGATCGCGCTCGGCGACCGCGGCGTGGTCGTGGACGGGCCCGTCGACGAAGACCGCGACGTTGACACCGGGCAGCCGGTAGACGTAGTCGGGCCTGGCGAGTGCTTCCGCGATGAAGGTCTGCGCCTCGTCGGGCAGGCGCAGACCGCGCTCCTTGAGCCAGGTGATGAGCTTGGCCTCCAACGCGGTGTCCGACTGCGCGGTCAGGCGCGCCAGCTGCTCCGACCGGGACTCGCCCCGGCCGGTCGTACAGGCCGTCGAACCCGCGATCCGGAGCAGCAGGTCACGCATCGAGTGGCGGTCGATGAAGGCGTGGTTGAACTGGTTGCCGTAGGTGAGCAGGCACTCGTAGCAGCCCTTGGCACAGGGACGGTCGGGGTGCGGTCCGCGCAGGTCGTTGCCGTCGGCGTCGAAGTGGCAGATGGCCAGGGCCTCGGCTGCGGCGTGGGCGAGCGCGCCTGGCTCGGACTGCATCAGCCGCAGGACACCGGCACCGCCCTCGGCGGCCTCGGTGAACAGCATCCGGTCACGGGGGCCGTCGTCCGGCGGCAGCAGTTCGCTGCTCAGCTCGGAGTCCTCCAGCTCGAAGGCGGCCTCGATGCCGCGTTCCAGCGCGTACATGAGCGAGAGCGCCACCGGCTCATCCAGCGGCTCGTCCAGCTTCAGCACCAGGATGTTGCGGCTGTCCTGAACGTAGGGGATGACCCGCTTCTTGCGGCGCTTCTCGTTGCCGTCCGCGTCGGTGACGGGCATCTCACCGGAGTCACCGGAGGCCTCACCGGCGTCGCGCTCGTTCATCCAGCGGCCGTCGGCGGGGTCGAGCCAGAAGCCGTCCGGCTCGTTCGGCTTGGCCCGCACCCGGCCGACATTGGTGATGCGGACGATCGCCGAGTCGCCGTAGGACAGCGTGGCAAGTTTGTTTCCGGCCTCGAGAACGAGGGCGTCCTGACGGCCCGAACGCTTGCCGTGATCCTGGAAGCTGTAGGAGGTCACCAGCCGGAAGCCCGCCCTGCGCCGCTCCTCCTCATCGGAGGAGATCCGCTCGCGACGCTTGGTGTAGACGGTGTGCAGTTGAAGCAGCCCGTACGTGGTCTCGCCCAGCGGCTCTTTGCACATCGTGCAGCGGTCGGGACGGTCGTGGCTGTCGTGGTGGTAGCCGCAACAGACGCACCTGCGGGCGCTACTGGTCACGACGTCGCCCGTCGCGTCCGGCGGCAACTGGATGCGGGTGACCTGGTAGCGGGCGCCCTCGTGGTAGATGAGGGCTCCGGGCCCGAACTCGCGGATGGCCAGGAAGCGGGGGCGCTGGAGGTAGTCGCCGTCGCCAAACCGGCTCCCGACCGTGGGAATGTAGGCGGCGAGCGGCAGGCGAGGGAAGGAGTAGCCGGGCAGGAAGCCCTCGCTGGCGAGGTAGCGGTAGGGGTTGAAGTCGGAGAGTACCGACTTGCTGTCCGCGCTCTCGTTCTTGAGGAGGTTGAGCTGGGTCTCGGCCTCTCGGCGGCGGCCGACGGCGATCTTACGGTCGCGCTCGGAGAGGGTGTGGTCCAGGACCCGCCGGTTCTGCTCGGCCTGGTCGACAAGGGCGGCCTTGAACAGCCCGCGCCAGCGGTCGAACGCCCGGTCGAACTCCTTCGGAGCCAAGCGGATCGTTTTCTCGATCCACTGGTCGTCCCACCAGGTGGTGTCCGCGAAGTCGGCCAGCAATCCACCGAAGACCTTGTGTGCGGCCTTCACGGCGCGCTCCTGCGCGGCGGTGTCGCGCAGAGCCTCGGCGATGTGGTCCTGCAGGGCGAGTTCGGGGTTGGGGATGCGGGCGTCCTCGGCGTAGCCGATGTCGATGATGTTGGGGATGACATTGCCCAGTTTGAGCTCGGCCTCGGCCAGCCAGACGGCCTGAACGTGGGAGCGGACCAGGTCCTCGTTGGCGAGGTCGAGACGGGGCGGGGCGACGGCTCCCGCGACCATGCGCTCGGAGCGGCGGAAGTAGTACTGGTCGTGACTGTTTCCGGTCGCGCAGTAGGTGGTGACGAGTGCGGGCTGCCCGGACCGACCGGCCCGGCCGCTGCGCTGGGCGTAATTGGCCGGGGTGGGCGGCACGTTGCGCATCATCACGGCGTTGAGCTCGGAGATGTCGACGCCCAACTCCATCGTCGGTGAGCAGTAGAGCAGCTTCAACGTCGCATCGCGGAAAGCGTCTTCGCGCTTCTCCCGCTCTTGGGGAGTCACCTGGGCGGTGTGCTCACGGGCGATGAGGCCGCCCAGGGCGCCGGCCGCGCCCCGGTAGAGGTCGCGGAAGAAGGTGTTGACGCGGGGACCGTCGCCGCTGGCGTAGGTGCGGGTCAGGTGGTCATGGGTGCCGGTCTCGCCCCTTCCGGCCCGCCAGACGAGAGCCGCGGCGGAGATGCGGTAGCCGGTGATGGTCGGGCCGGAGGAGCCCCGGAAGCGACCCGCACGCTGCGGGGCCGCAGCGATCTCCTTGACCAGCCCGGCCTCGGTGAGCACCTTCAGGAGTTCCACGATGATCAGTTGGGTGTCGTCGATCGACAAACCTTTGAAGTGCGCGCGCCGCAGGTATTTGCCGAACTTGCCGCGGCCAGACAGGAACAGACCCGAGCGGTCCAGGCCGGGCCGGGATCCCTGCGGGTAGGCGGTGCCGACCTTGGGACGGTCACCTGCGGCGAGCACCCAGGGATCGATAAGGCGTTCTTCGCTGGCGCGCTGGAGGGTGTCGAAGTCCTCGCGGAAGTGCTGCACGTCGATGGCGAGTGCCCGGCGCATCTCGTTGAGCAGTGCCCGCATGATCTCGGTGCGCTGACCCGAGTCGGCGTCCCGCAGCGCCGCGTGGGTTTTGGACCACCGTTCCGGCTGCCTGGAGAGCCAATCGAGGTCCGCGTAGTCGATCTCCAGCAGGCCGGTCTGCTCCAGGTTGGGCATGGTGATGCGCCAGCCGCGTTCGAGATCCAGGTAGAGGCGGAAGGCGATGACGTCCCGCAGGGTCTTGGCGGCGTTGCGTGCCATCGAAGGAGGCAGGTCCGCGCTGCCGGCGTAGTCGGCGAGCTCCAGGCCCAGGGCGACCGAGACACGGGAGGCGAGTTCCTCGTGGTTGATGCCCTCCTCGCCCGCCTCGACGGCCGCCTGGTAGAGGGCGCCGCGCAGCTGGGTGATCTGCACGAAGTCATTGAAGTGACCGGCCTGGAGGGAGGCGTCCTGCCGGTTGTCGACGAAGGTGAGAAGCTTGCGGGCCTCCTTCTTGAGCGCCTCGGCGGGAACCTCTTTGAGAGAGCGGACGATGGAGGCGGAGACGAGGGAGGTCGCCGAGGAGCGGCCCTCCTGGTCGAGGGTCGCGAGCTTGGCGAAGTCCTTTCCCCTGACCTGCTCGTAACTCACCCCGCAGTGCATGCAGAAGAGGAACGGCGAGGGGATGAAGGCAGCCTTCAGCTCGCCCCGGCCCTCAACTCCGTACGGGTCGACGGTGATGGCTATGGGCAGCCGCACCCGGTAGGAGGCACGCACAACCTCCTGTCCCCGCTCGTCGATCTCCAGCCAGGACTCGGGCAGCCGACGATCGGCGATGGCCTCCTCCGGCGTGCTCGGCCAGGGCCGGTCGGAGTCGACGTAGAGGTAGCCGTCCCCGGCGCGGCCACCGGTAGCGGCGGTGTCCCGACGCGGCTCGTAGACGACGCGACCATTCTTCTCGGTACGCCACACGGTCGGGTACTCCTGACCGCACTCGCGGCAGAAGGCCAGCGGCAACAGGATCTTGCCGTCCGAGCCGGGCTGGACGAGCTGGTAGTCGCGCGTCAGGTGGCGGACCGGCTTGTCCTCAAGGGTGACGTAGACGGTGTCGCCCTTGGAGAGGAACTGGTGCAGCCGGAAGGCGAACAGGGGGCGCTCGGTGACGGGGTTCTTGGCCTCGGAACCCGCCTCCAGCGTGCGGCGGATCGCCCGTGCGCAGTCAGCTTCGGTCAGCCCGCTGTCCTCGGCGAGTTCGATGGCCGCTTCCTCGATCTTGGCCGGTCTCTGCCGGACCAGGCGCCCCGTCTCGTCGGTGGTGAGACCGAAGCGCGTCTCGATCCAGCGGGCGAGAGGGTCCTTCACCAGGTCGGCATAGGCGCGCGGAGCACCCGGAGCTCGGAGGCACTCGACCGGAACCCTGTCGGGGGCTTCGCCGGTGGCGCGCACGAGGGTCTCGCCGATGACGTTCTCGGAACCCACCTTGGTGCCGAAGAGGGTGGTGGCGACACGGTCGACGGCCGTCCGCCGATCCTCGGCGGAGCCCTCGCTGGAGATGGTGGCGGAGGTTCCGATGCACTGCAGGCGCTCGGCCTGGCAGGCCTCACGCACCCGGCGGATGAGCAGGGCCACGTCTGCGCCCTGGCGGCCGCGGTAGGTGTGCAGCTCGTCGAAGACGAGGAACTCCAGCCCCTTGGCCATCTTGATGAGAGAGCGCCGGTCACCCGGGCGGGTGAGCATCAGCTCCAGCATCACGTAGTTGGTGAGCAGGATGTCCGGCGGATTGTCACGGATCTCCTTGCGCCGCGCCTCATCCTCCTGGCCGGTGTAGCGGGCGTAGGTGACCGGCTCGCGGCCGGGGCCGTAGCCGTCGCGCAGATACTTGTCGAGTTCCTTGATCTGACTGTTGGCCAGCGCGTTCATCGGGTAGACGATGATCGCGCGGACCCGCTTACGGGCCTCGGGCCCCTGCTGTTCGCGGTCCCTCAGCACCTTGTCGACGATCGGCACGATGTAGGAGAGGGATTTGCCCGAGCCGGTGCCGGTGGTCAGGACGTAGGAGGCGCCGGACCGGGCGGTGTCGATCGCCTCACGCTGGTGGCGGTGGAGCGTGAGCGGACGACCGTCGCACACCGTGCCGCCCTCGGTCTTCCCCGACTGGAAGATGCGCGCGCACTCCGGGTGCAGCACTCCTTCACTCGCGAGCTCGAGAACGGTGCCGCCCGAGGCGAAGAACGGGTTCAGCGACAGCCAGGGGTCGGGCCACTGGGACTTGGCGTCCAGGTCGTCCTCGACGAAGGCCTCGATCCGCTCGTCGCGGATGACCGTGCCGCCCTGGGTGAACGACCGGTAATCCTCGATGAGCTTCCGGTGCACCCCAAAGACGTCCATGCCGGACCCGGGCGCCCGGGACTCGGGGGTGTCCGCGAGGTCGGTGGGCGGCCGGGGAAGGCGGCTCTCGGCGCGCACCGTCGCGAGGTGCCGTACCGGGTCGAGCTCTTCCCAGCCGGGGACGTGCTCTTCCCCCACGGCGAACGGCAGCAGTGCCTCACGGACAGCGACGGCGTCGGCGGGCCGGTCGGCCGGGTCCTTGGCGAGCAGCTGTTCGACGAGTCTTGCCAGCTCTTCGGGGACGTCGGAGCGGAGCAGCCGTACCGGGGGAGCCGGTTCGGTGAGGTGCTTCTGGCCGAGCTCGTGCGCGGACTCGCTGTGGAACGGCGGAACACCGGTGAGGAGTTCGAACAGCACGCAGCCAAGGGCGTAAAGGTCCGCCGCCTGGGTCACCGTCGCGGCGAGGAACTGTTCGGGGGCCATGTAGCGGGCGGTGCCGACCGTGACACCCGTGCTCGTCACCTTGCCGTTCTCGATGTCGTCGAGGATCCGCCCCATACCGAAGTCGAGGACCTTGACCACTCCGCCGCGGAGCAGCATCACGTTGGCGGGCTTGAGATCACGGTGAATGACACCGGCGGTGTGCGCCGCGGACAGACCGTCCGCGATCTGCGCGCCCAGCGCCGCGACCCAGGCGATGGGCAGCTGCGGATGTTCGGTCACGAGGTCTCGCAGGGCCTCCCCGTCGAGAAACTCCATGGCGAGATAGGGCAGGCCGGTGTCGTCCACACCGCCGTCGATGGTGTGCGGGAGGTTGGGGTGGTCGAGCTTGCGCATGATGCGCACCTCGCGGTCGAACCGCTGGACCGCCTTGACGTCAGCTCGCGAGTCGATGATCGCACCGGAGCGGCTGCGCAGGATCAGCTTCACCGCGACCACACGCTTCTTGGCGTCCGCCGCCTGGAGATCCTCCGCGCGGTGGACCTCCCCCATATTTCCCTTGCCTATGGCCCCCAGGAGACGGAACCGACTCGCCACCTGGTCCAGGTTCAAAGGCACTCCGTGTTCTCCCCGCGTTCCGGGCTGGGAACGGAGCCCAGCGGCAATCGGCAGGTTCCCCTGCCATAAGTAGGTAGATCCCTACTATCTCCAGCAAAGTGACGGAAATCAGGGGAATCGGATATGTATTTTGCGTTGACAGCGTCAACGCCGATGCACAGTTCTCGACAGTCAGCCGAATTCACAGACAAAACGGGCGGGCTAGCTGATTGAGAAGGCAGGGACCGGAGGTGGCGACGGCGGACCCATGCAGGTAGGTGCATACCCGTGATATCAACGCCCAGGCGGGCTGAAGTTACGCCAGACATGCTGATCGTTATGAACCCGGAGCCATCCTCGGTGAGCCCTCGCTCGACAAGAACGAGACCGTCACGATCTGCGGTTCTTCCTCTCAGCATGGCGGGCGTTGACCTCGGCGATCCGTAGGAGGCCACCTACCGAAGGTGCTCACGCACTAGGCATTCAGGCAGTTCCAATATCCAACAGTGCCGTTCTCTATCCGCAGGATCTGGAGGAAGCCGCCTGCCGGGCGGACCCCGCCGCCGGGCGAAGCGTCGCCTTCGGCGTCCGCCGGCGGGACGGAGGGGAACACGTCGTCCTGATCCAGGAGGTGCGCCCTCTCGTAGGGCCACGTCTACCTCCACGACACCGACTTCAGATGCCTGACCTATCAGCCCGGCAGGCCATCAACGTTGGAGCTGGAGTTCGCCTACCATCCGCAATGGACCCCGCCCGAGCTGTCCAGGACACCTGTTGTGGCCTTCCGATTCGAGGATGTTCGCCTCGTCGAGTGGCGCGAGGACCAAGAAGGGCATGACTGCGTGACCGCCCAGCCTGACGCTCCGCCTGGGCAGGTCGAATGCTTCGACTGGGACGGCACCGACTTGTTCACGTTGGATACCTTCACGCTGCGTTTGGCATTTCAGGCGCCCCGGATAGCGGTGACCGTGCGAGCGTAGAGAAAACCACTGCCAAGATGGGTCGCTGGCCAGATCGCTTCTTTCCCATGCGACATCGTGCACTCCTGCATACCATTTCCCCATGCTTGCGGTGATCGTGGTTTTTGCCGTGGTGCTGAGCATCTCCTCGGCGTCCGTGTGCGGCTCCGTATTCTTCGCGGCGCGATCAGCCCCTTGCGGCCGATATGACCACATGCGTGGACATCACCTGGTCTTGGTAGCGGCTCTGTCGACGGCCGGCATCGTGGTGATGGCGCTCACCGCGTGGTCCACGTGTCAACGACCCCCTCCTGAAGGAGGGGGCTTGAGGTGCAGTAATGCACCTTGAAGCCCCGCGTTGACCAGCCCTGGCCATCAGCTCAAGGAGGTGCATTTTGATGGCTACGTTGAACACAAGATCGCAGACCGACCTTGGGGTGCTTCCTCAGCCCCAAGCTCTCGAATCCGTGGGAGCAGACACGCCCGAGGGTGGGCACGAAACGGCTCACGGACACCGCCACACGGCGGTACCTGGTGTTCAACCTGGGCGAGGGGAGATCGAGCAGACCGGCACCCGGTCTACTCGGCGTCACCCCGACCCGGCTCCGGCGGGGAAGGGAGCGGGCAGCCCAGCCCACCCGGTCGTGTTCGTCCTGGACAGGCACGGCCAACCGTTGCAACCCACGAGCCCTGCCTACGCGCGGAAACTCCTCCGTTCCGGCCGGGCTGTGGTTGGCCGGCATACCCCGTTCGTCATCCGGCTGAAGGACCGCACGGCAGCTGATTGCGTCGTGGCAGGTGTGCGGGTGGGTATCGACCCCGGCTCCAAGCACACCGGCCTGGCCGTGTTCACCGAGCGCGGCGGGAGCCGGACCGGCCGGTACGCGCTCCAGCTCGACCACCGGGGCGGGGCGATCCGCGACCAGCTCACCGCCCGCTCCCGGTATCGGCGGCGGCGCCGGAGTAAAAACCTGCGTTACCGCGCGCCCCGTTTCTCCAACCGCACCAAGCCGAAGGGGTGGCTGGCGCCGTCCCTGCACCACCGCGTCGACACCACCCTGTCGTGGGTGACCCGGCTCACCCGGTGGGTGCCGGTGGCCGCCGTGCACGTCGAGCGGGTCGCGTTCGACACCCACAGCATGTCGGCCGGGCGACCGCTCCAAGGGGTGGAATACCAGCAGGGCACCCTCGCCGGGTACGAGGTCCGCGAATACCTGCTGGCCACATGGGGCCGGGTGTGCGCGTACTGCGGCGCGACCGGTGTGCCGCTCAACCTCGACCACCTCCACCCGCGTTCCCGGGGCGGCTCCGACCGGATCAGCAACCTGACCCTGGCGTGCATCCCGTGCAACCAAGGCAAGAACGCCACCCCGGTGGAGGAGTTCCTGAAAGGCAGGCCCGCCCTCCTGGCGAAGATCCTCCAGCAGACGAAGACTCCGCTGCGAGACGCCGCCGCCGTCAACACCACCCGGTGGGCGCTATGGCGGGCCCTGGAGGCGACCGGCCTGCCCGTTCACCCCGCCTCCGGCGGCCGCACGAAATGGAACCGCTCCCGCACCCAAGCGCCGAAGTCACACACCCTTGACGCATTGCACGTCGGCGAACTGGAGAACGTCACCGCCTGGCCGTCGACGGTCCTGGTGGTCAAGGCGACCGGGCGCGGCACCTACGCCCGCACCCGCACCGACCGCTACGGTTTTCCCCGGCTGCGGCTACCCCGGACCAAGCAGGTCAAGGGGTTCACCACCGGCGACCTGGTCCGCGCCGTCGTACCCAGCGGCAAGAAGACCGGTGTCCACTCCGGACGCGTCGCGGTCCGCAGCACCGGCAGTTTCAACATCACCACCCGGCACGGCACGGTGCAGGGCATCCACCACCGCCACATCCGCCTGCTCCAACGAGCAGACGGCTACGGCTACACCACCCACCCAGAAGTACGGCACCGAGCCGCCTTTCCTCCCGGCCCTGAAGGACCGGGTCTCCACGCTGGAGATAATTGATGACGACTTCGGGTCAGCAATGACCGCCTTGGCAGGCCTGATGGGCGGAGCGCTGCTGCTCCTCGGGTTAGGACCCTTCACCCCATGGCTGCTGGGAATGCTCGGGCGAAACGCCGTACGGCTACCGCTGGCATTTCGGCTGGCAGCCCGCCATATGGCCGACGAACCTGCCCGGACTGCTCCTGGAGTGGCGACAACGATGAGCGCGACCGCCGTCGCAACCGCAGTGATGATCATCACGGTTGCCGTAACAGCGCAGGCCAGGGCGGACTATCAACCCGAGGCCCGGCTGGGCGCGCTCGTCGTGGAGGGGTTCTCCACAGACCAGTCGGCCACCGTGCGGGCGGCCCTCCAGCACGAGTTATCCGGCGCACCCATCGCACAGAATAATCGTCAGCGCGAGTCCGGCTTCCTCAATGTGGAGACCCCCGACTCTTACACCGGGATGGAGGCCCACATTGGTGACCAGGCACTGCTCCGCTACCTCACCGGAGATCCATCAACTCCCTACGACGAGGGCACAGCCGTGGTAGTCACGGCAGACGGCGAAGAAGCGGACTCAGCGCGGATCCGGTACACCTTCTCCGGAACCGACCACTCGCCATCCACCAAAACCATCCCGGCGACCACCGTCAGACCCACCGATCCCCGTGTGGGCGGAGTCTTCATCCCCGCGAATGTCGTGCAAGATCTTGGCTTCCACCTGGAGTCGGAGCAGCTGATCATTGACCCTTCTCTTCATCGAACCTCGGCGATCGAGCAGGAGCGGCTCGACCGCCGACTGGGCCAGACCGCGGTCACCTACCTTGAGCGGGGATTTCAGGCTCCGACCGGCTGGCTGTACTTCGTCGCGGTGGTGGCCCTCATCATCCTCGCCCTCGCCGGCGCACTGGCCACGATCCGCTCGGTCGGCTCGAGGGGCATCCTGCTACGGGTCAGCGGTGGCTCAGCCGCGACCCTACGGTTCTTCATCGCCTGCCGAGCAGCCTTCAGCGCGGCCTGCGGAACGGCGATGGGCGCATCCGCCGGGTGCGTCATCGGTCTGCTCCTGGTGTGGCCCATGACCACCTCGATCGACTGGGATCCGCCCCCACGGGCACCCTTCGAGATCCCATGGACGCCGATCGTCGCTCTGGTCGCCGGACTTCCCGTACTCGCCGCAGCGATCGCGGCCCTCGCCTCGCCCAGGTGGCTCATCCGGTCGAACCTCTCGTCAAGGCCGGCACCCTCGACCCTGTCGGCGCCGTCCGAACTGTGACTCCCTCCACGAGCTTCGGCGCACCTTCGCCAGTACGGCGTTCGCCGAGGGCGTGCCCATCTCCGAGGTGTCACGGTGGCTCGGGCACGAGTCCATCACCACAACCGTGGACCTGTAAGGGCATCTCGTCCCGGAGGCGTCCGAGTGGGCTCGCACGGCGTTGGACAGAGCCTTCGCCGCGGTGTCCGGGCTCACCTGAATGTGCCCTCGCTGTGCCCTCCGGCCGCTTCGATCTTGCCCGGCAGGGGCGCCCGATGTCCAGGCCTCTGCCGCGGCGGACGGCGCGCCTTCCTTGAAGGCTGCCGTTTCGGAGTCCATCGAAAGCGCACAAGTCGGGCGTGCGGGCTATCGAATTGATCGGGTGATTCACCATCTCACGGGATCAAACATCCACCGAGGGACTGTCAATCCCCCCGGGGTGTGGAGACGGTTCCCTCCCTGCCAAACTAGACAGAGGCAACAAAAAGGTACATAACTCTGTATCGAGGGCGGGGAAGGAGACATCCCTTCGTGGGAGCACGACAGC